>JAFIGC010000230.1 GCA_020831635.1 Verrucomicrobiota bacterium
TTGCTTACTTCAAAACATTCCAAAGCATGGCTCTCTTAGAAAAATCAGCCGTAATCCGCTCCATTTTGAATCAGTTCTACCACCTGGCGGTACTCATAACCACCACCAAGCACCACTTCTTCAATGCCGTAATGTTCGCCGATCAAATGCGAATCCGTACGATATATGGACAGCAGATCTTCTTGCTTCCGTTGTAAAATTTCGCAGTATTTTGAGTGGTTCATTTTTGGTGGCATTCTGCTGTTTCCTGGATGAGATTCTGCGTTCTATAGAGCATTGAGCTGGTTAAATTGATACGTACGACTTTTCGCAAAAAATGCAATCAGTATATCATCGCAAGAGAAATCCATGAATCTTCTCTTTTCTTGACTGAATCCTTTGCAATTGAGGAAAAGCGTCTCTCTTGTGCGCATCTGGAGCTTGACGATGGCAAGGGATGGGGGTAATGTAGAACCATAACCCATCAATTTGGGGCAAAGATGACCACTCCTGAAATAAAAAAAATCCTTGCTTTCAAACCTGATTGGCCGGTTACGGCCATCCAAGAGTTTTACGGAATCAGTCGGGATCAATTGAACGATTTGGCTGCGCCTACAAACGGTGAAGATGGGGTTTTTGACCGTTTTAAGCTGGAGATCATCCTGCAACGCAAAAAGATGGTTTCCCTCAAACACTTTGCCATCGAGAACGGGGTCACTTTCGAAACGATGAAAAACGCGATGGAGGACACAAGCCGGAAGCCTGTGTTTCATCTGGAGGACTTTGGAGAAGGCAAAGCTTTTTTATTTTCAAGGGAATATGCGGAGGGCTGGATCAAAACCCGCCAGAAAGACATTATCTACGGTTCCCTCGAATCCATGTCGCGTCGGTTGGCAAAGGATCTTGGAGGGGAAACCATCGTTTGCGCAGTATCCAAAAAATTTAGAATTGAGCCCACCACCGCACACTGCATCTGTATCGCGACTTGGGATACGGTTTCGATCACACACCAGGAAATACTTAAAAACAACAAACCCTTTGTGTTGGCTCCGGACCGGGTCGGTTGGCACGCTATCTATGATGACAGTTCTTGGAGCGATTATTTGTGGCAGCCGGATTCAGAGAGAATTAGCGATTTTTTTGAAAGGAGTATGGCCGTCGGCTGACGCTCATACAGCGATGGTAACATCCAGAACGCAAATTAATATCTAAATGTTACATCTCGCAACGCAGGAACAAATGCATTGACTCCATTGGGCCAAATCCCGAGTATTTATGAAATCGGGAAGAGTGGCATCCCGTTGGGATGCGCGTTCGTGTGGGGTTGCAAACGCCCGGGGGTGCCCCCTGGGCTGACGAGTGGCATCCCGTTGGGATGCAATTTACGCGGTGAATTCAGGTTTCGGACATCATTCCAAATTGACCCCAACGGGGTCTCACCCGTCAGCCCGCGGGCAACGCCCTGACGAGTATACACAATTTTCTGGGTTGTAGAAGGCGAGTGAAAATCGACAAAGCTCAAGACAAAGCTCAAGTCAAAGTAAAGTCATTCATGACTTCTGCCATATCCGAACCTTTGTCCCAAGCTTTGTCGGAAACTTTGTCCCCTGGACCATCGCGCTTTCAGAATACACAAACGAAAAATTTGAGAATGTCCTGATCATCCGGTATCAGTCCACGGGCAGGGGGGCGAGGAGGACGCGGAGGTCTTCTTCGCTGAAGGAGATGGCGGGTTCTCCGTTGACTTGGACGAGGTCGGCGAGGCCTTTTTTGGCTTCTTGTAGGGCGAGGATGGCGTTTTCGATGGTGCCTTCGGTGACCCATTTGTAGACGAAAACGGGGTTTTGCTGTCCGATGCGGTGGGCGCGGTCGGTGGCCTGGGCCTCGACGGCGGGATTCCACCAGGGGTCGAAGTGAATGACGGTGTCGGCGGCGGTGAGGTTGAGTCCGCTGCCCCCGGCTTTGAGGCTGATGAGGAAGAGGGGCACCTCTCCGTTTTGAAAACGCTGCACAGGGGTGTCGCGGTCACGGGTGTTGCCCCGGATTTCCACATAGGGAATGCCGAGCTTGTCCAATTCGGGGTGGAGGAGGTCGAGCATGGAGGTGAACTGGGAAAAGAGCAGAATCTTGCGGCCTTCCTCAACGAGTTCGGGCAGGGTTTCGCGCAAATAGAGGATTTTGGCGGAGTCGTTGGCGGTGGCGCTGTCTTCTTTGCCCAGCCGCAAACGTGGATCGCAACAGATCTGACGCAGCTTGAGCATGGCGTCGAGAATGACGATCCGGGAGCGGGCCAGCCCTTTGGCCTGCATCTCTTCCTGGATCTTTCCATTCATGGCCATGCGCACGGTCTCGTACAATTCCACCTGTTTTTCGGTAAGGGGAATGGTGTTGATGATCTCGGTTTTGGGGGGCAACTCCGGGGCCACGAGGTCTTTGGTGCGTCGCAAGAGCAGGGGGTGGACCCGGCGTTGCAAGACCCGGCGCAGCACCTGACAGTCTTCCTGCTCGATGGGTTTGCGGAAGGAAGATCGGAAGTCTTTTTCGCCGCCGAGGAATCCGGGTTGCACGAAATTCATGATCGACCACAAGTCCCCGAGATGGTTTTCGCAGGGGGTGCCGGTGAGGGCGAGCTTGAGGCGGGCCTGTAGTTTGCCCGCGACTTTGCTGACTTTGGCGCGGGGGTTTTTGATGGCCTGGGCTTCGTCGAGAATGATGGCGGTAAAACCGATGCCGCGGTAAAAGGCTTCGTCGATGCGCATCAGGGTGTAGCTGGTGAGCAGCACGTGGGCGGATTCGATGTCGGAGGGGCTGTCGTGGCGGTCGTTGCCGTGCATGACCCGGACGTTCAGCGAGGGGGCGAAGCGTTCGCATTCGCGCCGCCAGTTCGAGAGCACGCTGGTGGGGCAGACGATGAGCACGGGCGGGGCGTCGGGTTCGCGGGCGCGCCATTGCAAGAGGGCGGCGATGACCTGTACGGTTTTCCCGAGGCCCATGTCGTCAGCCAGAATGCCGCCCATGCGGGTTTCGTAGAGAAAATCCAACCAGCCCGCACCCTGTTTTTGATAGGGGCGCAATTCGCCCAGAAAGGTGTCTGTCGGCTCCATGGGCTGAACGTCCATGGCCCCTTTGAGGGCCCGGAGGCGGTCGAGCAGTTCCGGGGAAGGTTGCCAATTGCCGGGGGCGTCCTCAAAAAGTTCCGCCGCACGCAGGCTGCTGAGGCGGAGTCGTCCCTTGTCATCCAGCACCCCGCCGCCGAAGAGTTCAAAGAGGTGTTCGACCATGCCGAGGAAGCGTTTGCCCTCGATCATCACCACGCAATCCGGTCCGGGAACGGGGACAGGCCCCGCCAGCAGCTCTTCGCGAATTTCCTCGAGACTGCGGGTGCGGCGGCTGCGGAGAAAGGCGTGGACGGCGGGGAGGAGGTTGAGACGCTGGCCTTCGACGGTGACGCCGCGCTCAAAGCTCAGCCAGCCGCGTCCGCTGTCCTCGTAGTCCGCATACCAATCCTCGTCATCGGGGCGAACCGGCCGCGTGCCTTCGGCGTGTTCGATGTGCCAGCCTTCCGCTTCAAGGCGGGGGAAAAGTTTCGACAGGGTATCGAGCCAGGTATGCCCGCTGTTGGGATCGAGCTTCAGACAACGTTTGCGTTCCGCTGCCGCGAAAATGTCGCTGACCCGGGTATCGTCGGCCACATACCCCGCGGCTTTCAGAGTTTGCATGGCTTGGGCTTCGAATGCGAAATTGCGTTGGGCGTCCACGACCTCCTGATCCCGCATAAAGCGAATGCGTTTGAGGCTGGCGTCGGGTTGGATTTCCCGGGTTCCGTAGAGAAAATAGGGTTCGAGCATCAGGGAAAGGCCCTCATAGCCTTCCTGTTTGCGCACCCGCAAAGCGGCAACGGGGGTGAAGTCGTCGATTTCCGTGAGTTCGAACGCGGGGGGCGGGGGAAGGGGAGCGCCCGGATAGCGTTCGCTCATGCGCTGGTAAAAGGCTTCACTGGCATCCGCGTCCATGGGGGGCGTGGCCAGCCAGGCCCAGGCCGCGTTTTCGTCCATGCCCGGATCCACGTCCTGCCATCGGGCACCTCCGGGATCCAGCGCCATCATGGGCTTGCCCGGAAGCGAAAGCAAGCCGTCGCCGAGATCGAAACCGGTGCGAAAAAAAGTCTCCTCCATGCGCCAAACCGGCTTTGCGGAGAGCGTGAACTTCATGCGGGTCAGCGGTTTGCTTTTGTTATTCCAGATGTAGCAGCGTCCGGTTTGGGACAAGAGATCCATGACTTTGGAGGCGGTTTTGCCATTGATGCGCGGGATGGGGTCGTTGCCGCCCTGATGCATCACGAGGGTCATGAGAATTTTGTGGTCAATGGGGCTGAGCCTGACGCCCATTGCCCCCTTTTTGACGAGGTTCGCGGCCTGGACGGGGTAGGGGGTGCCATTCATGCCCTCGCCCCTGCGAATATCCATGACGTACAACTGCACCCGCAGATACATGTCCTTGGGTTCCTGAATCTGATAGACCAAAATCATGAAAGTTCCGGGGGGTCCGTGTACAAAGTGGCCAAATCGACCTGATACTCGCCGGGGCGGTCAAAGCGCAGGGCTTTCACTCCCTGATCCACAAAGCGGTAGCCCCGCATTTTGAGTGCGGACGGCGTGTCGGGTGCGGCCAATTCTTCGGAAGAGAGTTTTGTCAGCACAAACCCCGGCGGACCCGACAAACGGCCCTGGATCGTGACCTTGGCACCGGGCACCGCGTGGACCCGCAACGCGGCCCCCGCTTCGAGGCGAACGTCCCGCAAGCGAATGTCGGGGCCGTCGAGAATCAGCGTCGAGGGGCCGGAAAGCTGTCCGCCGCCGATTTTTTCGCGCGCTTCCGCGAGGGTCATGGCGAAGGAGGGGCGGAGGAGGACGCGGGGGCCGTTGACAAAGGGGACGCCAAGGATGGTTTGCGGCGCTTCCGCGTGAATTTCCATGCCCGCGCGTTCCGCCTTCATGCGACCGGCCAGATAAAAATCGGATTCGGCGGTGGCGGCCGATTCGGGCGGGGAGCCGGCGGCGTGTTTTTTGGCCGCTTCCTCCACGTTGTTTTTGTTGGGGGAAAAGCACCAGGCCCGATGAAAGACCGTGACCCCCACCTTGTGTTCTGGGCCCAAAAGTTTGGGCAAATCCTGCATCATGGTTTCCAGACGGGCGGGCTTATTGAATTCGGTGCGGGCCTCGTCGGCGTACTTGGGATTGACGAACTCGGCGATGATGCCTTTGCTTTTTTCCAGCACCTTGACGTAGGAGGCGAGGCGGATGACGAGGATGTTGATGTTGCCGGGAAACACGGAGAAGCCATTGGCGCCGGGCACGTCGCCTTCGGGATTGATCGTGGCGCGCAGCAGGGGATCGAGTTGGTTGTACTCGATGTTGAGGGTCATCTCGTGGTCGTCCTTCACCAGACGGGCCAGGCCCCCCACGGCTTCGCCGGGGACGCGGTTGACGGCCAGGGAATTGAAATC
This sequence comes from Verrucomicrobiota bacterium, assembly GCA_020831635.1. Classification (GTDB taxonomy): domain Bacteria; phylum Verrucomicrobiota; class Kiritimatiellia; order SS1-B-03-39; family UBA6053; genus PXAS01. Next base: position 5,486 of record JAFIGC010000230.1, read on the forward strand.
GTATTCGCGTTCGATGGACACCCCCAAGGCGGCGGGCAGGGCGTTGAACACCTGCCCGTTGGTATCCTGGATGAACACCAGATGCTCAATGCCCTGCGCGTGCAGTTGAGCGGCAAGTCCGCTGGATTGCAGGAGCATGTGCACGTCCCCGTGTCCGTGGGGTTTGAGAATCAACGCATACGGACCCTCTTTGGCCAATCGGGCCTCGTTGTCTTGGAGGGCGGGGACCAGTTCCTGTTTGAGGATGTGGACCTGATCCTGGCGCAATCCGTAGTAGTTGTGATCCTCCAGCGCCCGCAGGGTGGGGGCATGGGTGTCTTCGGAGACCATGATCACAAACGGGACGGGTTTGGGGGTCGCCATGCGCGCCTCCATGGCCAGCAGGCAGTCCGCGTAGTGGGCCAAGTAACTGGTGTTGAGGATGGCCTCCACGGGGAGGTCGAGCTTAATGCCATTGTGTCCCAGCCGTTCCCCGAGTCCGCCCGCCACCAGCACGACGCCGGTGCGGTCGAAATGGGCTTGGCCCACGGATTCCATTTGGTCGTAGATACCGTCCATGGCCGACAAATCCACCGCGTCCGGCTGTTCGGGACGGTAGCCTTCGAAGGGGTTCAGGCCCTGACGCGATTGGGCGAGCAGGCGGCGGGCATTGTCGGTATAGCCCGCGATGCCCCCCGGATAATTCGCGTTTACCTGCAGCAATTGTTCCAGAAAGGCCCGTTTTTCAGGCTCGCAAACGCCGGGCGGATCCCAGTCGTCAAACAGATGGTACTGCTGATTTTCCAGGAGTTCGTGAACCAGAGCCTGGGCTTTTTGGGAAAAAGAGGCGGATTCGAGGGCGGGATGTTGCATTGGAAAGCGGGGTGAAGGGGGGTGAGAAAAGAAGGCCCGCCTTCAAAGCAAATTTTTGCAGGGTTTCCAAGACGATTCCCATGGAAATGCATGATTATGGCTCGGTCTGATCGGACGGATCCCGTCTGATCCGACGGATCAGACCGCTCTTCCGAGCGTCGGAAAGGATTTGCGGGAGGCTTCCGACGCTCGGAAGAGCGCAAGTTTCATATATGAAATATGTTTCATATATCTGGAGTTTGGTTTTTTCTAGTTTTGTGATCTAGTTTTTTTCGATTCCCTTGCAA
>JAFIGC010000231.1 GCA_020831635.1 Verrucomicrobiota bacterium
TGCATTTGAATCTGCGATGCTTTTCCTGAAATCACCCTCTTAAATTGAGGTCTGGCCCTCCTGGCAACGCGGTGTCGCCCTCCTGCTGGTGGGCACCGTCCTCTATTTTTTCTACCAGGGAATTTTTCACCCGGAACCCATTGGCTGAATCCCGATGCCTCTCAAACTGTTCATTGTTGTTCCCTTCTTCCTGCTCCATACAGCTTGTGCGAGCCGGCCCATCCGTCATGGTGCCCCGGCGTTTTCCAAGGCCTATGGTTCCATGACCCATGTGCCCGTGGACGTGGTGCGTCAGACCCGGTCGCAGGACGGTGGGGCCGCCGCGCTGCTGTCGGTGGGACGGGCCTGGAAAGCTTTCGCGGCGGAAGGGGAGGATCTCGCGTTGCTCGGCGGCCCCTGTCCGCACCTGGGCTGTTCCTTTGGCGAACTGCAGGAAAGGGCCAAGGCTCTGGGATTCCAATCCCGCCTGCAGACCTGGACGCTCTCCGATGCTTTGGAACGGATTTCCATGGGGGCCCCGCTGATCTGCCGCATTGGGGAAAACCCATCGCAGTTCGTGGTTTTGATGGGACACGATGATACCCATGTGCTGCTCATGAATCCCCGGGGCTTCTACCAACGCATGGACAAAAAATCCTTTGAAGGTCAATGGCAGGCTGGCGGACTTGGCGGTTTGCTGATTTACGTGGAGCCGCCAAACCCTACAGATGAAATTTCACAGCCGGGCGGCGGAATCATCCCGGAATTTGAAGGGTAATCCATATGGAATCCGCCATACTATTCTTCGTTTCTTTATTTGCCGGGGTTTGCTTTTTCCTTTGGATCGCCGCGTCGCTGGATATCTACCCCTCAAGCTTTCGAAGGGTCTCCCATCCTAAGCCGAAGGATGGAGAGGAACTATTGTACCATAACGTGGTCGAGCACGAGGGGGCGTTGCTGTTTTCGTTTCTGGTGACGGATCGGGCCTTTTACCTTCAAGGCAAACGATATGGGCGTGATGAAATCCTTTCGGCGAAAATTGAGCGGGGTGGACGCCAGTCCATTATCCTGTTCCGGTGTTTTTGCGGATTTGCGGGCGCATTCGTTTTCCTGCTTGGATATTTTGGATCTTCCGAGGGAAAACTTCAGGCGGGATTGGTGCTGGCCCTGACAGTATTGTTCGCGCTTTTCTTACTATCCTCTGCGTATGGCATATGGAATGGTGAAATTCGTGAGCACCTTGTGTTTCGCACCCGAAAGGGCAAGCGCATTCGCATTGGCACCCATGACACCCATCCGGAGCCGGAGATTCTGCTGGTTCTTCAGATGGCGCTCCTTGAGGTGGCGGAAGCCTTCAAAAAATTCGAGGCATCGGTGCTCTTTGACAATCAGCCTTCCGTTTCGAATGCATTGAGGGAGCAGATTTCCCAAGTCCTCAAAGGCCTTTGCATGGAGCATCCGGGGTGGAAGGTTCATTTCCGGGTGGATCCGATGAAAAATGATATGCCATCGCATAAGCTTCGCCTCTGCGATCAGGAGTGGAAATTTTACAATCCCGCCCTCATTGATGCGCTGGATGCCTACTACGCGATTCGTGTCACCGAGGATCTGAGCGAAATCTATGTTGAATACGGGGATTCGGACGCCGGCATACGCGCCCCGGAAGATCTTGACCGTCCCAAAAGAAACCGCAGGGTGCCTGCCGAGCCGGATGGCCCCGAAGCGTTGCGGGGTGTTATGGTGGAAATGCTGAGCAACCCGGAACGTTTTCCCATGAACCGTTATGGATACACCTGAGATCCTACCAACCCCAGACCCCCAAGCCAACGACCTGACGCCGTTGCTTGCATTTCTCCGAGACGTCATCCGCCCCGCGATGGCTTCCGTGTCGGATCGGGATGAGGTCTTGGCCTACCTTCGCCAGTCAAAATTAACGGAACTGGCCCCCGTTTCGGCGGAGGGGGTGTGGAAGCTCTTCCGAGAGGAGGCCTGGCAGGTTTGGGACAAAGTGGTGACACCCTGTCTGGCCGAAGTGTTGGTGGAAATCCTGTCCATGCGGGAGGACCCGGAACCCTTTTTGTTGGATATCGTCTGCGACGTAAAATTGCGTACGCCAACACGGGAGCGCGCTGCGGTGGGGCTGGCGTCCCGCGGGGATGTCCAGTGGGTGGACCGGCTCGTGGAGGTGCTGACGATCCCAGACAAACCGTTTCCCATGGTTTTCACGGCGGTGATCGCCGTGCTGGCGCAGCGGGAAGAGGCGAAAGTGGATGTCTGGCTGATGCGTCTTCTCTCGCCTGTCGGTTGTCACCGCTTCCTGCGGGAGGATATTGATCGGGCCCAATTGCTCGCACAGCTCATCCGTCGGGACGCGGGCCTGTTGCCCGAATTTTTGATGAAACACGCTCCGCAGGGGACGCTGCGCGAGAACGAACGTCAACTTCTGAGGAAATGTGCCGCGCAGCAGTCTTGGCTCGCCCCCCTCATCGAACATGGGGGAGGGGGGGGAGGCGCGGAAGTTCCCCCGTTGATGCGAGTGCTCGAATATGGCGCGGAGGCCCTGGGTTTGTGGGCTCTTCGTGAAATCGTGGAAACCCTGCCCGCGGAAACCGCCATTTCGCTTTTGCTGGAAGTGATGGCTCCCATGGTTGAGCGACCGGTCTACAAACATTTCACTCCAGCGCTTTGCGAACGTGCCACGCAGTTCGCCTTGGAATTGGCGTCTCTTCACCCGGACACCCTGACGGAAAGGGTCGATTTGCTGCCGGACGACGATCCGGGACGTCTGCGCTTGGTTTGGCTAATGCACGAGGCAGGCATGACGCTGGACCCTGCCCTGGTCCGGCAATCCGCGTTGCAACTCCCTGAATTGGCGGACTTGCCCGCGTCTCTCGCCCTCGCCATCCTGCGACGCATACCGGAGATCCGCTGCCCCAAAACCGAGCCTCGATGGTTGTTGGCTGGTGCGCTGAGCCAAGCGAAAGGGGAGCCCAAACCAAGAGCCGATTTCGGGCTGTGGCTTATCAGGCTTTTGCAGGAACAAGAAGACCCTCTCCGACAGGTGACTTTGTTGCCCGGTGTTCCCAACAGCCGGGTCTTTTATGTTTTCGACCGACTCCTCTTTTTGGGGCGTCACGAAGTTTGGATATCGCCGTTCGGTCCTTTTGTGACCCCCGCCCCGGGGGACATGGCCGAGCACACCGCGCCTCTCCCTCCCGCTTTGGAAGCGCGGCTTAGACGGGTGGTCGAGGCCATGGAAGGAATTTGGATAGAACCTCAAACGATTCGACGTGAATTGAAGGGATGCCCGTTATGGAATTACGCTTCGACTGGAAAACACCACGACATGCTCATGCTCCTGTTTCCCACCGCCCCCCCATAGGCCTGCCGTCGTCCCCGACTCCGCTTCCCGCCGAGCAATGCGTCCCGCTTTTTCTGCGCGCCGAGGTGCGGGCCCTGGCCTTGATCCGGCAGCACGCGCCGGGTCTGCTCACCCATGCGGAGGGCTGGGCCGAACATTGGCGGCAAAACTTGCGGCCGGGCGAAAATTTGCCCAATGTTTTGGCCATGGACGGTTCGTCGGACGCCGCGCTTTGGGATCTTTTGTCGTGGGCGGGCAAAGTCCCGCTCCCCGAAAGACCCGCGTTTACTGAGGATGAGGACTTCTGGCGACGGGTGGCCTCCCTTCTTTACCGCGTGCGGGTGGAGAGCGAACACCGCTGGCCGGACACGCTTGTCCATTGGGACGCGATCTTCTCCGACCTTCCCCCCGGGGCTTTTCATTCCGCGCCCGATCCCCTCCACGATCCGGGCTGGATTGGCGATTTTGCCGCCGAGGCCGGGTGTTTGCGGATCCTCCTTTGTGTGGGCTTGCCCGTTCACGCAGAGATTGAAAACCAGGCCCGCCGCTGGAGGGATCAGATTCCCCGACAACACCAAAACCTCCCCCTTTTGGAAGACACGCGCGAACTCCCGCCGGAGAAATTGGAACGTCTGCTTTCGGACAGCGCAACCAACGCCGCACCCCTGCGCGTCTGGCAATTCGTCCTTCTTCACCTTCGGGAAGCCCACAAGACCGAAAGATTCAGCCCGGCGCAGATCTTGGACGGCCTCAAGGCGGCACACGGGAGTAGCGTCCTCCCCGATGTTCTTGCCGACGCTTTCCTCGCCAAACCCGATTTGCATGCACTCCGTGAATTTCTGGAAGCAAGTCCCTTTCCGCTTTGGGACCCGGCGGCGTTGTGCGGCGGACCCCATTTGCGAATAGCATCCCCTTGCCATGCCAAACATGCGGAAGCGGAAGCAAGCCTCTCCACCCGACTTGGACTCCCCGGTCCCTCCATTGTCCGCGAGGACGCAAACGGACGGCAGGTCGTATTTGTCGACGGCGGGTTGGAACCGCTTTTCAGTGCCTGGCTGCGCGACACGAACCGTCCCGAACCGCTTTCCCTGGCCGCGTTTCGCCTGGAAATTCCCTGTCTCTGGACCCTGGAATCCGGACAAAGCGCCATCGCGCGCAGGAATCCCCTCGGCGTTCGGGGCCCACCCGTCGCCTGCGCCCTGGAAACCACTTCACTGTACGATTTACACGCCTATTGTGTGGGGGTGCGTCTGGGATGGCTGCCCGATCCCCGCCCGCCTCCGCCCCAACCCCTCCGCACCATGCCCTTGGACGAAAAGCGACTTCTACTCGCCGCCGCCCACGCGTTGGACCTCGATTTCTGGAATTATTCCCCCGTTCTCGCGGTGTGGATTGCGGAACTGGGCGACCCCGCTTTCCGTCCCGCCGATGGGGAATGTCTCCATGAGTGGGCCGAAAACACCTGCGAAGGGATTCTTCTCCACGAGCATCCCCGCTTTGTCGGACTGATATGCGCCTGGGGTCGGCGCATATCGGACACGCAGGGGTTCCCAATGTACATTGTGCACCGATTTTTCCACAACCTCGCCAAGCATCATCCCACCTTCGTCCTGCCTCCCGAAATGCGTCCCTACGAATGGCTGATCGACGAGCGCCTCAGCCGTGACGAGCAGAAGCGCCGCCACAGATATTTTCGGACGTATCTGTCGGAATTCGCCGAACCCGGGCATCTCGCCGAGGGGCTCAAACTCCGCATCCGCGCCCGAGCCCTGGCCCTCCGCATTCGCCACAACCTGCCCTGTCGGGGGGACGAGCACAAGGCTCTGGTCCAACCCTGGATCCCCCGCTTCCATCCCCGGGCCGACCTCCTGCACGATCTCGTCCAACTGGATGGTGCAAAGGTCGGCACCCTTTTGAACGCCCTGGACAGCTTCGGAGAGGGGAGCTGTGATTTTTTGGCTTGGCTGGAAATCAGGGAGGAAATCCGCAAATTCCTGCGTGACAAGCCTTCACCCATGTCGGAGCGACATGTCCGGCTGTTTCTGACTTTCGTCCGGTCCATGGATCCGCTGGAGGATCTGCCGAACTGCCTTTTTGAAGACCTTCCCGCCTCCGCGCCGATTCCGCCCCCCATTGCCAAGGCCCTGGATGCCGCCCTGCGGGGTCCTCCCAACTTCTGGACGGAAAGCCCGATACTGCCCGACACCGCAACCTGTCCCTTTGAAACGATCAGTGAGATCAGCCTGCGAAAAAAATGGGACCGACACATTGCCAAACTCGAAAAGGGAACGCATCTTCGGGTTTGCCGGAGCAACGGCGTCCGCTATGTGCTCACCGATCCTTTGGTCATGCAGGGGATCACCGGGCGGTTGAACTGGTGGCTTCCCCTCCGCCACCAGCCGGAAACCCTGGCCCGCGAACCCTGGAACCTCGACATCTCCCCCGGCCACATCGTGGATGTGATCCGGGAGATTCCCGGCCAACGCCCAAGGTCCATCGCCCTGGCCCTCACACCGGGCCGTTTCGCCGAACTGAGGCAGTGGCAGTTTGAGCGAGCAATCCCAAGGGAGTTGCTGTAAACCCAAATTTTGCTGAAATTGCTTGCCATCGGGCTGTCCCCGTGGTCTTCGCTTGTCCTGTCTCCTAATCCTATTCCTAATCCTAATCCTAATCCTAATCGTAATCGTAATTTGAACAGAAGGCCGCGAAGAAAACGAAGAATTTCAGTGGTTTGGCGCGGATATCTCCGTTCTCTTTTTTTTCTTTGAGGACACGAAAGGTAAAGATATGGCAGAAGTCACTCGGCTGATTTTTTTTAAGGTTGGATGCTGCTTTGTTGCTGATTTCCCGCCGCCTCTCCGCTTGTCGGAGGGGAGCGACGACTCTGTGCACGATGTGGCCACCAAAATAAAGCCGCCCCCGTGCTTGTCCTGCCCTTTACACACATTTCCTTCGGTCTTGAGTTCATGTGGATGCCGGCTGGGTTTTCGAGCATTTTCAGCCCCAAAGGGACTTTGCATGGCGACAACCCCAATGCAATTCTTTGCTTCCTTCGCGGCCTTCTGTTCAAAAATACGGAGGATTGGAACAGAAGCACGCAAAGAGAGCAAAGGCAAATGCACCGCCATTTCCCTCTGCGCCCTCCGCGCCCTCCTGTTCAAAAAATTCGGCGGACTGGAA
>JAFIGC010000028.1 GCA_020831635.1 Verrucomicrobiota bacterium
TGGGTTGACGCCATCGACGACGCTGGGGTCACCCTGGGGCCGCCTCCTGCATCGGGCCCGCCGCGCCGGGGGGGCCGGCGGTGGGTGTGGGCTGGGGGGGGGGTGGAGCGTTGTCTTCCCGCAACTTGCGGAGCACGAACCAGAGCGTCAAGGCCAGGGCGATAAAGCCGATGAGGCTGAAGAGGAGGTTGCGGCGGAAGCGGCGGATGGCTTCCGGCCCTCGGAAGTCCATGAGTTCCATGTTTCCGGGGTTCGGAACCGCGTCGTCGTCGGCCAAGAGCGGGGTGACGGTGAAGGTGTGGTGGGGCAGGTCGATGTCCACGGGCGGTTCGTCCCGGGTCCGCACCCGGTTTTCCGCGAAGAGGGTGACGTTGGTGACGCTATAGAGGGCGACCTGCAAGTTGGCCTTTTGCCGCCAAATACCGTCTTCGTCGGCGCTTCCGGCGGGGGTTTGATGGTTCAGGAGGCGGACTTGATCGTGCAGGAGTTCGCGCCAGGCGGGCAGTTGCAGGCGTTCGTCGGCGCTGATGCGCAGTTCCACGTCCACGACATCTCCCACCCGGGGGCTGTCTTCGGTGACCCGGGCCTGAATGGCGGGCAGGGTTTCGGGTTCGGGCCATTCGGGGGCGGTGTCCTTTCGGGCACAACCGAAGGCCAGGACGAGCAGGAGACCCGCGGCGATGGGATGTGGCATTCGGAATTTGGAGCGGGATCTCATTTGCCCCTCCTTGCGGTGCGTTGGCGGAAAAATTTGGCGAGGGCGAATTCGTAGGGTTCACCGGTGGAAATTGAGAGGGGGTCGATGCCGTTGCGGCGGAGGTCGCGGTCGTGCTGGTCGGCCCATTGTTCCTGATGGGTTTGCAGGGCGGTGCGCACGGCGGCGCTGGAGGTGTCCACCAAGGTGCGGGCGCCGGTTTCGGGGTCGATCCAGTCGATGAGTCCGGCGGAGAGCCATTCGCGTTCGCGGGGGTCGTGGAGGGTGATGGAGACGACGTCATGGCGGCGGGCGGTGAGGCTGGCGGCGCGGAGGCTGTCGGCGGGGTAGATGCCGTCGCCAATGAGAAAGACGACCGATTTGTGGTGGGACACGCGGTTGAGGAAGGTGAGGGCGGGTTGCAAATCGGTGCCCTTGGATTCCGGTTGGCGGGTGAGAATGTCCCGCACCACCCGCAGGACGTGGCGGGGGCCTTTGCCGGCGGGGATGTAGTGTTCCACCTGATCGGTGTGCAGGATCAGGGCCACTTTGTCCTGATTGCGGATCGCGGCCAGGGCGAGGACGGCGGCGAGTTCGGCGGCGATGTCGCGCTTCAATTTGTCGCCGGAGCCGAAGGCCAGGGATTTGCTCAGATCCACCACCAGGAAAACCGTCAATTCGCGTTCCTCGCGGTAGGTTTTGATGAAGGGATGGCGCATGCGGGCGGTGACGTTCCAGTCGATGCTGCGCACATCGTCCCCGGGGAAGTATTCGCGGACTTCCTCGAATTCCATGCCCGAGCCTTTGAAGGCGCTGTGGTACTGGCCCGCGAGCACTTCCGTGACAATATGACGGGTGCGGATCTCAATCGCCCGTATTTTCCGCAACATCTCCTGTGAGAGCATGGCGGACCTCGGGGGTTAGGGGACGGGGAGTTCGCGGAGGATTTCGTCGATGATGGCGTCGGAATCCAATTCCTCCGCCTCGGCCTCGTAAGTCACCAGCACGCGGTGCCGCAGGACGTCGTGGGCCATGGATTTCACGTCCTGGGGGGTCACGTAGGCCCGGCCTTGCAGGAAGGCGTGGGCGCGGGAGGCGAGGGCGAGGCAGATGGTGGCCCGGGGACTGGCGCCGTAGCGGATATAGTTTTCCAGTTTCAGGTTGTAGTCCGACGGGGCGCGGGTGGCGAAAATGATGCTGAGGATGTAGTCTTTGATTTTTTCATCCAGATAGATTTGGTTGACCACCTTGCGGGCGTCGAGCACCTGTTGGCCTTCCACCACGGGTTTCAGATCCTCCTGTCTGCCGGTGATGGCGTGGCGTTCCATGATTTGCCGTTCTTCGGCGATGGAGGGATAGCCGATGCGCAGTTTGAACATGAAACGGTCCACCTGGGCTTCCGGCAGGGGGTAGGTGCCTTCCTGCTCGATGGGGTTTTCCGTGGCCAGCACCAAAAACGGGGCGGGCAGGGGATAGGTGGTGTCGCCAATGGTGACCTGACGCTCCTGCATGGCTTCCAAAAGGGCGCTTTGCACTTTGGCGGGGGCGCGGTTGATTTCGTCCGCCAAAATCAGGTTGGCGAAAATGGGACCCTTTTTGATGGTGAATTCGCCGTCCTTGGGATTGTAAATCAGGGTCCCCAGCAGGTCGGCGGGCAGGAGGTCGGGGGTGAATTGCAGGCGTTGAAACTTGGTGTGGAACAAAGAGGCCAGGGTTTTGACGGAGAGGGTTTTCGCCAAACCGGGCACCCCTTCGAGGAGCACGTGTCCGTCGCAGAGAAGCCCCAGGATCAGGCGGTCGACCAGATAGGTCTGCCCAATGACCACGCGGGCCATTTGTTGGCGGATTTGGTCGAGAAAACCGCGTTCGGCGTCCACGCGTTCCTGAATAATATCGATTTGGTTGCTCATATGTGTGTAAAGTCCTTTCTCAAAAAGCGGTTAGGCGGTCATAGACGCATGAAAATCATGCTTCGTTCAAAATTTTCGGGGCGACGAGGATCATCAGGGCTCCGCTGCCGAACATCAAAAGGCTGTAAACCACCGCCGGAACGGAAACCCCCGGAATGTTGAGAATGCCTTGGGCGATCCCCAGGGCGAGGGTTCCGTTTTGAATGCCGGATTCGATGGAAATGGTGATTTGCTGGCGGCGGGGCAGGCGCAGAAGGGCGGCGGTGCCAAAGCCCGTGGCCATGGTGAGGAGGTTCAAGGCGATGGCGGCCGGACCCGCGTCGCGGAATTGTTGTCCGAGGTTTTCCTCCTCCAGCACCGCCCCCACGATCACCAGGGCCAGGAAAAGCACGGAGAGGATGTTGAAGGCGCGTTGGGATTTGGCGCAGAAAGCCGGTTTTTTGGCGTGCAACAACATGCCCAGCGAAATCGGCAGAATCGTCACCACGATCAATTGCAGCATGATTGTGAGGTAAGGGGGCGGGATTTGCCCCGGCTCCAGAAAATGCCCCATGGCCGCGCCCACCACCAGGGGAATGGTGAACACGGTAATGACACTGGACACCGCAGTGAGGGTCACTGACAAGGCGGTGTCGCCCTTGGACAAGTGGGAAATGATGTTCGAGGTGGGACCACCCGGACAGGCCGCGATGAGCATCAAGCCCACCGCCAGTTCACCGGGCAGGCGAAACGCGAAGACCAGCCCCAGGGCGATCAGGGGAAGCAGCAGCAATTGGTTGAGCAAGCCCAGCAACTTGGCCTTGGGCGCGAGAATCACGCGTTTGAAATCGGCGGGCGTCAGGGTCATCCCCATGCCGAACATGATGATGATCAGGGCGATTGGCAATAAAACGGTTTTCAAATCCATGGGCTCCCCTTGTGGCTTTGGATCGGTTTTGTCCAGAATCTTTGTAAAATCCTTCGAGGGACCTGAATATTTTGAAAGCGAACTTTGAACATCGAACGTCCAACAGCGAACGTAGAACCGTTGGGGACGGAGGGGGACAGGAGCGCCGATCTCCGCATCGGCAGGGGCGAAGGGGGGCATTTAGCATTCGTCACTCTGCACTCGGCATTCGACACTCGCCCTCGCTCCGCACTCGTCACTCGTCATTCGTCATTCGACACTCGCGCTGGCTTATGGGGGCGGCGCATCTTGCGCCGGGTGCTCTTCCACCTGATCTTTCTCTAAATATTTCCAAAGCTCAAATTCTATAAAAACGTGCGTGTCTCCCGTGTAGGAGGCAGATTGGATGGATGAGCTTGAATTGTTCTGAAGATTCCGGCGCAAGATGCGCCGCCCCCATGGTTTTCACTCGAAAGCCTTGACCAGGGGGGCGTGCTGCAAAGGGGGGAACAAAGTACTGCCTTCCCCATCTGTATGACCCCATCAGTAACCTATGGAACATATAAAGCTTGAAAATGGCCCGGAAATGTGATCAGGTGGATGTCGAAGCAAACTTATAAACTTAAATTGGTTAATTTTAGCCGATTTTTGTTTTGATATCCACCAAAATCCGGTTGCTATCGGATTTTCTGACAATCACTTGTTACATTGGCGATCACCTTAAGTCTATGGGCAAAAGCACTTAGATGGATGACATGACGATTAAAAATAAAAAGCTTGCGAACACTGCTATACATGTGTTACACTTCGTTCCAGCGTTCAGATCATGGGTGAAGTGCTACTGACGACTGGAACGAAGTGTAACAGTCCAAGGGGTTCGAAGCTTGCTGATTTTTTGAAAAAGGACATGACAACTATCAAAGAGTATTTGACATTTGGAGCCAGGAGAGCACAACGTAACAAAAGGATATTGCGGACGTCATTTCGTTGCACTCATGAAGCCGCAAACCCTTAACGTTCGCCGAAAGAGGAATAATGAAAACAACCCAAAATCCCAGTGGACGTAAAAAACAAAGACGCTTGGCTATGCTAACCCTCACTGAAAGGTGTAATCTTAATTGCGTCTACTGTTACGAGCATAATAAGAGTAAATCTTCGATGAGCTTGGAAACAGCAAAAGCTGTTGTGGAATTTGAATTTGCGAATGCGATAGGTTTTGATGAAGTCGAGTTTGATCTATTCGGAGGAGAACCAACCTTGTGTAAGGAATTAATTATAGAGCTTGTGGAATGGACGATTTGTCAAAAATTCTCCAAACCATTCGTGTTTTTTCTGCAAACAAATGGAACCCTTATACACGGCGACTTTCAAAACTGGCTTGTGCGACACAAACAATTTGTGAAAGTAGGCCTAAGCTTAGACGGAAGCAGAGAAACGCATAACTTTAATCGAAGTAAATCGTACGATAGGATTGATATTAGTTTTTTTCTTGAGCATTATAAAACTCAAGGAGTAAGAATGACGATCAATGCTGCTACAATTGAGAACCTCAAGAACGATATTATTCATCTTCATGCACTGGGTTTTGAACGAGTTGATGCGTTTTTCGCATATGGTATTGATTGGGACGACTCGCAAGTTCTGTCCACTCTTTGTACCCAATTAAGGGAACTTGCAGACTACTATCTTGATAACCCAAAAATACCGCAATGCTCATTGTTTGATATGAGCATACTACGAGTCCTTCATCCCTCAACACGAAGTGAAAAATGGTGTGGAACGGGAACCGAAATGGTATCTGTCGCTGTTGATGGGAAAAGGTATCCTTGTCAAGCATTTCAACCCAACACCAATGAAAACCCCATAAGCCTAGATGAAATAGATTTTAATAAAATAAAAGATTTTTCGGATAATGAATGCTCCGATTGCCCGATTGAAGCCATTTGCCCAAACTGCTATGGCATCAACTATCTCAAAACTGGAGATATGCTGAAACGAGATAAATCTATTTGCAACGTAACCAAACTGCGAGCGATGTCGGTATCCTATCTTCGAGGGCAGGAGTTAATACGTGACAGATCAACCCTGTCGCCTGCTCAACTTTTTCAAACTATAAAGGCAATTCAAAAATTACAAACCTTAAAAATTTAGCCAAAACAGACCATAACAAACAAGAGGTGTAACATGAATGAACTAACACTGGAAAAACACACAATGACTACTCTCGCCGAGATTGAGCAGGAGTTGAATGAAACACATGGAGCAGCCACACTGCTGGTTGAAGTAGAGAAATCGAGTACAGGTGACAGATGTAAAGGTTGCAGTGGAACTTGTGAAGGCTCTTGCAGCGGAAATTGTGACGGCCTTTGCATTATTACGTAGATCAAAACATCGGCTAACAATAAAGGCAGCGAACCGAGAGTATTCGGTACGCTGCATTAAGACGTTAGCCACGCGAGCATAATGCATCAATCGACGAAAAAAGACTACATAAAATGAAAAAAACTCAAGCATTCAAAATATTCGCAACATGTGCTGAGGCCATCACCAAGGGCGTGTTGATTAAACAGGTGAGCCGATCCGACAAAGAATTTCATTTTCAAAACTGGTTCGAAAAGCGACTTGAAAGCACAGGCATTCTTTTCGATAAGAGCGGCAGAAATTCCTATCCAGATTTCACGTTAGTTGAGCATACTGAGGGATATGAGATCAAAGGTTTAGCATGGCCAGGACGTGAATCAAATTATGACTGTAACAGCCAAGTACCTACCGGTTGGCACAATGGGCGCGACGTCTTTTATGTGTTTGGGCGTTATCCAAAGCCAGAGGGAGGTAGTAGCGAATATCCAGTAATTGATTTGGTAATCTGTCATGGTGATTTTTTGAACGCAGACCATGAATATGTTCACAAAAATAAGAACATCAAGGGATTTGGTAGTTACGGCGACATTATGATAAGGGATCGAAAGATGTATGTCGCTCCAACCCCATTTGCATTGGCTGATGGATTAACCGGAACTCGTACATTTATTACACCAAGTACTTGGAAAGCTCCAAACTCACTAAAGGCAGTTGGGGAACTATCGAGAACAGAGGCAACAAAATTAGTGGTTGGGTATGAATTCGATCTAAAAAGCAATCGCATCAACGCGAAAACAATTCCCAATCCATCCTCGGGAAATGAGCATTGTTTTACCGCTTATCGAATAAAGAAGGACAGTGACACTTGTGTTGCCATGACGCAGACTGACCAAAATAGTGTGCAATCTGATGACTAAGCACAATAAGGACGATAGGGAAGGGGCTAATAAACGAAGGTTGATTGAAGCTGACTTCCCGTTTGCAGAACTTTCACGGATAGCAGAAAGGGAGTCGTGGCGAAAAGAGGTCTACCGCCCTGTTTACTATATACACAAGTGGTGGGCACGTCGGCTGGGATCTGTCTTTCGCGGTGTTCTGCTTGGAGCTTGTCTTGATGAGGATGAGGACTTTTGGAGCAGATTTTATGGGCATAATGATCTGGACGAAACAGTAATTTTTGATCCCTTTATGGGCAGTGGAGTCACCATTGGCGAAGCTATTAAGCTTGGCTGCACAGCTTTGGGGCAAGACATCAATCCCGTTGCCTACCTCGCATGCAAAGCCGCTTTCACGAAGTACAACTTGCCCGAAGTACTAGACACGTATCAAAACCTTGAGCGCACCGTTAGCTCCAAGATTTTAAGCTATTTCGAAACCCGTACAGACAATGACGAGCAGGCAACCGTACTGTATTATTTTTTAGTAAAAGTCGTCTCTTGCCCAGAGTGTAATAAGGAAATCGATCTGTTCAAATCTCGTATCTTTTCGAAAAACGCCATACCACGTAAAGATCCGAGCGCACGCTCGGTTTGTCCTGGTTGTAATGCGATAAACATTACTCAATACGATGCGGATTCGGTCTTCTGTCCCGAGTGTTCCCGAACTTATAATCCACAAGAGGGCAATATCACCGGAGCAAAAGTTAAATGTGATGATTGCGGACATCAGTTTCGTCTTGTTGATCGTATGTCTTCACTATGCAGCCCGCTCGGCTATCGGCGGTACGCTAAGATGGTCCTTACTTCTGCTGGACAAAAGCGATATGCCTCCATGAATTCGTTTGATGACGAGACCGAAATTAGGATCAAAAAGGAATTTTCCGCTTTAAAAAATCCTTTCCCGGAAACGGAAATCACTTCCGGGCACAATACGAACCAGATTCTCAAACACAACTACCGCTTCTGGCATGAACTGTTCTCGGACAGACAGCTTCTATGTATCTATCATCTTCAAGAAGCCATCCGTAACATTAACAATCCAGATCACAGACTATTGTTCGCCTGCCTTTTCTCAGGAGTTCTTGAGTTCAATAATTTGTTTGCATCATTCAAAGGTGAGGGGACGGGTGCTGTGCGACACATGTTCTCACATCATGTTCTGAAACCGGAGATGATGCCCATCGAGGCCAACATGTGGGGAACGAGGAAGTCTTCGGGATCTTTTTCCACATTATTTCGCTCTCGTATCCTTAATGCGCTTGCCTACAAGGCTGATCCGACTGAGCTCCTGTTGAACTCTGGAATGAGTCATAAAATCGGAGGAATCAACCGACCTCTTTCTGTCAAGGTTTCCAAAGATTTTGCTTTGCCCCGCTGCAGCGAAAATACAGCTTTCCTGCGGCAAGGGGACTCAAGTTGCACAAACATACCCGATAACTGCGTTGATGTTGTCGTCACCGACCCGCCGTTCTTTGACAACGTTCATTATTCGGAACTCGCCGATTTTTTCTATTACTGGATAAACCAGATAATTGGCCACTCCGATGCTGAGACAACGAGACAGGAGGCCGAGGTTCAAGACACCAATCCCCTGCACTTTACTAATAAACTGACGTCTGTCTTTGCCGAGTGCAATCGAGTACTCAAGAAGGCTGGAGTCCTTGTGTTCACTTATCATCATTCCAGGCATGAGGGCTGGACATCGGTGCATCGAGCAATTAGGCATGCCGGGTTCGTCTGCACTCAAGCTTACCCGATCAAAGCAGAGATGTCCGTGTCAATGCCACTAAAACAGGCGAAATCCCCGATACACTTGGATCTGATACTGCTTTGCAAGAAGGATCACGAGGTCGACGAACAACATGCTATCCCTGCCAATATTCAGTCTGCAACCCTGCAAGCCCAAGATCAGGTTTCAGCACTGAAATCAAATGATATTGCCGTATCGCTCGGAGATGCCAAAGTCATTCTGATGGGACGCTTACTTTGTGAGGCACACCGGATGATGAGCTTGGAGGATGAAGAGAGGTTCCTGTCAGATATTGAAAAGAACATAGACTCGTATGTAGCTGATGTTATCGAAACTAAAGGAGAAGTCCTCTACAAGCAGAATCCATCTGAACAACTCGTTCTTTTTGAAAAGATGGCGAACTATTTGGCTAACAATGCCATACACTCGAACAGGGATTCCGCTACACTTCATCCCCGCCGGTGATGGCCAACGTTCGCTAAAAAATGAAATCTATGTCTTGGTCTCACATTGATGAACAAATGCGCTCCTTCGCGCCATTTCTGCGAGACCAATTCGGCATAACTCCACCACAGAGCAACCATCTTGCTTCCGAGATCGCTGCCGAAATTCGAATGCTCCCGAGGGAAACATTGGATTCCATCACGGAAGCAGATCCGATCAGCGCGACAGCACGTTTGGAAGAGTTGAGAGGATTCCAAATGTTTATGGACATCGTTCAGGCGTTCGAGTCACACCCGTCGGTCACTCGAGCACAAGTGATTAATCAGAACTACGTCTGTTTTGTCTACTTGGGTGACGCTTGCTTCAATGCACTACGGAAGGCTGCACCACCAGGTAGCGTGACGAGGAAGTGCTGCAAATTTCTGACCGACAATCCAGTTCGCGCATTCCGCAACTCTCTCGCCCACGCGAATTGGACTTACCGGGAAGACTTCAGTGGTTTGGTATTCTGGGCACGCAAGGGAGGCGATCCGAACGAATCCCTTACGAGATTCGAGGTCGGCCAGAACGACCTTAATTTCTGGCAGGCACTTTCAAGATGTGTCGCATATATCGCCTACACTCTTGTCACCGAAACAAACAGCGAACAAGGCGAGAGAGGCAATTCCGAGTAGCGCTGCCGTGGGAAAAGTGTCAGGCCGCACCATGTAGCATTTTGAGGCTCTTGAATACCATTTCATCCTCCCCAACAAGAACCCCAGCCCGCCCGCAAGACTTGCCCCCTGAAGCTTCCAAATTGAGTTTCCGAGCGTCGGAAGACTTTTTCCAGCGACTTCCGAGCGTCGGAAAATCGTTCTTGCCGAATCTTGCCAATCTCCCGAAATGATTTCCGCCGGTTGTAACGCGGCAACAAATTCATGGGCACAATTGGGCCAAACCCCGAGGATTTATGAGGCCGGGGGGAGTGGCATCCCGTTGGGGTGCGGGTTCGTGTGGGGATGCCAATCCCGGGGTTTCACCCCGGTCTGACGAGTGGCATCCCGTTGGGATGCGACTTCCGGGAAGGGACCCATTCGATGAAAGACCCCAACGGAGTCCCACTCGTCAGCCCTCGGGCAAGGCCCTGACGAGTATACACAATTTTATGCTTTTACCTTGAAAATCGGGAATTCATTCCCTAATTTCAAGGTATGATGATGAAACGTAAGCTTGAGTCCGAGTTACGCGACCGTCTTCGGACGAGTCCGGTGGTGGTGTTGCTGGGGTCACGCCAGGTGGGAAAAACGACCCTGGCTCGAGGATTGTCATTGGACAAACCGACGCATTATCTGGATTTGGAACGTCCTTCGGATCTGGCAAAGATGGCGGACCCGGAACTGTATCTGTCCGGTCGGTCGGATTGCCTGGTGATTTTGGATGAGATCCAACGGGTTCCCGATCTTTTTCCGGTGCTTCGCAGTCTGGTGGACGAACGGAGACGCAAAGGAGAGAAAGCGGGGCATTTTCTGTTGCTGGGGTCGGCCTCGCCGGAGCTATTGCAACAGAGTTCGGAAAGCCTGGCCGGCCGCATCAGCTATCTGGAATTGACCCCGTTGCAGGCAAACGAGCTGCCAATGGGGGAGGAGTCGCTGGAAACCCATTGGGAACGGGGCGGCTATCCGGACAGCTTTTTGGCTTCGGACGAAAGTGAGTCTCTGCGGTGGCGGGATGATTTCATGACCAGCCATGTGGAGCGGTTTCTGCCGCAGTTGGGGATTGAAGCCACACCGTTGTTGTTGCGCAGGCTTTGTACCATGCTGGCTCATCAGCAGGGAGCCACATTGAACCTGAGCCGACTGGGGAGTTCATTGGGCATTAGCGGCAAAACCGTCCGTCATTATCTCGATTTGTTGGAGGGCCTGTATTTGATGCGCATCCTGCCGCCCTGGAGTCGAAATGTGGCCAAGCGGCTGGTGAAATCGCCGAAACTCTACTGGCGGGACAGTGGGCTTTTGCATGCGCTGATCGGATTGCAGACCTTGGAGGATGTGCTGGGTCATCCTGTCTGCGGCGCTTCATGGGAAGGGTATTGCATCGAGCAAATCGCGCTGGCCGCTCCCCGAAAAACGATATTCAGTCACTATCGCACCCATGCCGGGGCGGAGGTGGACTTGGTGATGGAGTATCCGAACGGCGATGTCGTGGCCGTGGAAATCAAACGGACCTTGTCTCCAAAGCTCACCCCAGGACTGATCGAAAGCATGACCACCCTGGGGGCGGATCGAGGTTTGATCGTGATTCCCAAGGGCGAGGCGTATCCCCTCTCGGAAACGGTGAATGCCTGCGGGTTGTGGGATTTTTTGGAAGGAAGGTTGGAAGTTGCCCGTTGAAAGTTGCCGGTTGCCGGTTGAATGGGGGTGGGGTCATGTATCGGAAAATCGTTCATGTCGAACTTCGCCAATCTCCCGGAATGATTTCTTGGGTTCTGATCCACCGGTTGTAACGCTGCAACAAAAGCAAGGACGCAATTGGGCCAAAACCTGAGGATTTATGAGTTCTGGAGGAGTGGCATCCCGTTGGGATGCGACATCCGGGAAGGAACCCAATTCGGTGAAAGACCCCAACGGGATCTCACTCGTCAGCCCGGCGGCAACGCCCCGGGAAACGTATCCTCCCCGTTTGCCGACCCCAATGGGGGCGCACCCCTCTTTGTCACGAGCTTTGTCTCAAGCTTTGTCTGGAACTTTGTCCCCGAAGGCCAGCGCCTCCCGCATTTTTTGGGGCAGGTTTTTGAACGTCGAACATCGAACGTTGAACGTCGAACTATCCGGTCACTGCACTCCGCATTCCGCACTCCTCACTTCCTTTTCCCATAAGATTGCGCGGATTCACCGCAAAGATCTCAAGGATTCAGATTATATTAGACTTTGCAGAAGTCTAAATATAAAGTATATTAGTCTTTATGAAAGACCAAATTAAGCAGATCGTGCAGGAGAAAATTCTCAGCGGGATGCAACGTCATTTGCCTGCATTTACCCGGAGGGATGTTCGGATCCCATTGATTTCCGGCAAGGCGATGACGGTGATCGGTATGCGGCGTGCCGGGAAAACCACTTTTTTACATCAGGTGCGCTCGGATCGGATTCGGGAGGGTGCGGCTCCGGAATCTCTGGTGTATTTCAATTTTGAAGACGAGCGTTTGGCCGGGTTTCAGGCGGAGGACCTGCATCGAATTCTCAGCGTCCATCAGAGACTTTATGCTTTGCCGGAAGATGTCCGGAGCACGTTTTTTCTGGATGAGATTCAACTGGTGCCGGGTTGGGAATCTTTTACCCGCCGTTTGTTGGATGAAGACGGATGTGATCTCTTTTTATCGGGATCGTCCGCACTTCTCTTGAGCCGAGAGATTGCCAGTTCCATGCGGGGACGCGGCTGGGAAATCAACATCCAACCGTTTAGCTTTCGGGAGAGTCTGCGGCATAGGAATTTGGACATTCCCGGGACACCTCATCGGTTGACGGCACGGGAGCAGGCCTCCTTTGACCGATATTTCCGGGAGTATCTGGAGGCCGGCGGCTTTCCGGAAGCACAGGGTCTGGAGACGATTGACCGACGGCAACTTTTGCAGGGCTATGTGGATTCCCTGCTGTTGCGGGATGTGATTGAACGGCATCGGGTGACTAACCCCACGGCTTTGCGCTGGATGACCCGGCGTTTGTTGGGAAATCCGGGGGGACTGTTTAGCGTGACCAAATTCGAGGCGGATCTAAAGTCGCAGGGCATCGCGGTTGGGCGGGAGAGTCTTTATCAATTTTTGGGTCACTTGGAGGACGCGTTTTTGTTAAATGCGATTCCAGTCGCCACCGACTCTGAAAAACGGCGTCAGGTGAATCCCCGGAAAATCTATCCGGCGGATCCTGCGATCGGCCCAGTATTTGACCGAAGCGCCAAAGCGAACCTGGGGCACGCTCTGGAAGTTGCCGTTCAGAATGAACTTTCCCGTCAGGGCGCGGAAACCGCCTATGTGAAAACGCCGGAAGGATTCGAGGTGGACTTCCTCAGCCGAAATGCGGATGGAACGCAATGGTTGATCCAAGCCGCGGTTCATGTGGATGATGCGGAAACGCTGGGTCGTGAATGTCGGGCGTTGATCGCGGCAAAACAATTTTTTGCCGCGGATCGGTTGCTTCTGCTTACAGGAGAATCCAGGATGCCAATGCCCGCCGTTCCGAAAGGCATCGAGGTGATTCCGGCCTGGCAATGGATGCTGTCCCATCCGTGAAAGATTGGACCTGAATCCGTGAGAGGGGGCCGATCTTCCATTTCGCCATTTTAAACCCATCGTTCTTTTCGAATCTCGCCAATCTCCCGAGCCCGGGGGTTCACCCCGGTCTGACGAGTGGCATCCCGTTGGGATGCAAATTCCGGAATGGGACACCATTCCCAATCGACCCCAACGGGGTCTCACCCGTCAGCCCGGCGGCAACGCCCCGGGAAACGTATCCTCCCCGTTTGCCGACCCCAACGGGGTCGCACCCCTCTTTGTCGGGAAAAATCACCGGAAAATCTTCATTTTCATGCCCGGAATAGGCTGGGGCTATGGAAGAGCGGTTCGCGACTGCATTTTGATCAATCTTTCTTCTTTTTTCCGTTTGACGAAAGGCATGGTTCCAGTTTAAGAAGGACATTACTCTTGAAAAAGTGAAAAATTTAACGATTGAGGGCGGACATCCCGGAATTTTCGGATAAGGACGCAGTCAACGCACAACCCCCAAACCACATGTCATCGCAACTTTTTACCACCACACACAACACCCTGGCCCGGCTGACTTTGCTTTTGATCGTCCTCGGCGGCGCCGGTTTTCTGGGTTTCATGGATATGATCCATCGTTCGCCGTATGTGCGATACACGAAGGTGCGGCGGGAGCAACCGGTTCCCTTCAGTCACAAGCACCATACCAACATGGGCATTGACTGTCGGTACTGCCATACCTCCGTGGAAGTGAGTGGATTTGCGAACATTCCCCCAACCCAGACCTGCATGAACTGCCACAGTGAAATCTACAAGGACGCGCCGATCCTGCAGCCGGTGCGGGACAGTTACGCGTCCGGCGAGTCCTTGGAATGGACCCGGGTGCACGACCTGCCGGATTTTGTGTATTTCAACCATGCCATTCACGTCAACAAGGGCATTGGCTGCGCCACCTGCCACGGTCGGGTGGACCAAATGCCGTTGACTTGGCGTGAAAAACCCCTGTTTATGAAGTGGTGTCTGGAATGTCACCGCGATCCGGCGCAGAACGTGCGCCCGAAAGATAAAATTTTCGATATGGCCTTTGATCCCGCCAGCCTTTCACGCGAAGCGCGTGAAGCCCTGGTGGAAGAATACGGGATCGACCATGCCAACCACCGTCTCACCAACTGCGCGATTTGCCACCGATGAAGAATCCCAACAGCCCCACATCCTTTGGAGACAGTCACCTGCGTTTGGACTTGCCGCGAATGCGCAAGATCCAGGAGGAAGACTGGAAAAACCGCGACCGCAGGATTTATCGCAGCTTGCTGGAGCGCGATGCCACCGAACTGCCGGTCGCATCCGCAGCACCCTCTGAAAGTTCCGAAGAAGGGGAGGGCGTGGACCGCCGTTCCTTTATGAAGCTCATGGGCGGTAGCGTGGCGCTGGCCGGGATGGCCGCCTGCACCAAACAGCCCAAGGAATTGATCGTTCCCTACGTGAAAGCGCCGGAAGAACTGATTCCCGGCAAACCCCAGTTTTATGCGACCAGCTATATGTTCGGCGGCTTTGCACAGGGTGTGCTCGTCGAATCGCACATGGGACGTCCCACCAAAATCGAAGGCTTGGAGGCGCACCCCGCTTCCCGTGGCGGTACGGATACCTTTGCCCAGGCGTCGGTTTTGGATTTGTATGATCCCGACCGCTCCCAAGCCAGCCGCAAAAACGGCCTGCCCAAGGATTTCAACACCTTTAAGAGCGAACTGGAGCACGTGTTGGGCAATCTTCCCGGCGGAGAAGGCTTCCATCTGGTGTTGTCGCCCAGCAGTTCCCCCACCGAAAAACGCCTCTTGGACGCGGTCTTGGAAAAATATCCGCAAGCCAAAGTTCACGTCTACCATGCCGTGGGCAACGACAACGAATACGCGGGCACCCAACTCGCCTATGGCAAACCCATGCAAGTGGTTCCCCGGCTGAATGAAGCCGACGTGGTTTTGGCCTTGGACGCGGATTTTCTGGGCTGGAGCAATGCCCGGGCGCGCATCATCCGCGATTTTGCCGACCGCCGTCGTCTTTCCTCCGACGCCGACCGCAACCGCTTGTACAGCATTGACTCCTCCTTCACGCAAACCGGCGCCAATGCCGACCACCGTCTGCCCGTGCGGGCCGCCCGGGTGCAGGGCCTGGCCCGGGCCGTGGCCTCCGCCTTGGGGGTGGGCGGCAGAGCACCGGAACTTTCCGAAAAGGAAAGCGCCTTTATTTCCGCCCTCGTGCAGGATCTGCGCCGCGCGGGCAACAAGGCCTTGGTTTTGGCGGGTGAAAATCAACCTCCGGAAGTACACGCCATCGCCCATGCCATCAATCAGAGTCTCGGTGCCGTGGGCACGACCGTGAATTTGATCGAGCCCGTGCTCAATGGCCCGCTGAACGCCCGCGAAGATTTCCTGACTTTGGTCAAGGAGATGCACGAGGGCAAGGTCAAGGCTCTGGTCATGGTCGGCGTCAACCCGGTTTATTCCGCGCCGCTGACCCTGCGGTTTGAGGATGCCCTCACCAAGGTGCCTTTCTCCGTACACATGGGCAGATTTGTGGACGAAACCGCGAAGCGTTGCCTCTGGCATTTGTCCCAAACCCACTATCTGGAATCTTGGGCCGATATGGCCGCATTCGATGGCACCTTGTCCATTGCCCAGCCACTCATCGCCCCCCTGTACAAAAGCAGAAGCTTGATCGAACTGCTCTCGACCATTGCCGACGACGAAAAGACGGCCCATGAATTGATCCAGGAAACCTGGAAAACCCGCACCGGTTTGGGCAATGACGAGTTGGGCTTCCGCCGTTTTTGGCGCACCGCCTTGCACGATGGCTTTGTTCGCGATACCGAAGCCCGCGCTTGGCGGGGACTGAAGGTGAACACCGCCTTTTTGAACACGCCGTATGCCGAAGAAAACGCCGATTTCGGGGTGGAAGTGGTTTTCCGTCCCGATGGACGGGTTTGGGACGGTGAAAGCGCCAACAATCCCTGGTTGCAGGAACTGCCCGCCCCAATCAGCACCCTGACCTGGGACACTGCTATCCTGATGAGCCCCAACACGGCCCGGAAATTCAGGATCAAGCTCACGAACGAAAACGTGCAAAGCCGAGAAAGGGTGCGTCCCACCGTGCAGGTCGTGGAAATCAATCTCCGCAACCGCACCGTGCAGGGGCCCGCTTTGGTGATCCCGGGACATCCCGACGACACCTTGACCGTGACCCTCGGCGGCGGACGGGAAATGGGCAAAGTGGCCAAGGGCGTCGGTTTTAACGCGTCGTTTTTGCGGTCTTTCGCCAACCAATGGTTCGAACAGGGCGCGACCCTGCGGGTTCTCAAGCGGGAAATGCAATTGGCGTTGACCCAAGACCATTTCCCGTTGCAAGCGGACGGACGTGCCATCATTCGCCAGGCCAGCCTGCCGCAGTACCGGGCCGATCCCGATTTCGCCAAGCAGATGGGGCATGAATTTCCCCGGAAATACTCCCTGTATCCCGAATGGGACTACAGCAAGGGCAATCAATGGGGCATGGTCATCGACCTGAACACCTGCATTGGTTGCAGCGCCTGCATGGTCGCCTGCCAAGCGGAAAACAACATTCCCACGGTGGGCAAAGACGAAGTGATGAACAGTCGTCACATGAACTGGATTCGCGTGGACCGGTATTTCGAGGAAACCGATTCCGGGGATACCCGTCTGCACGTGATGCCCATGGCCTGCGTGCATTGCGAAAACGCGCCCTGCGAAACCGTCTGTCCCGTTGGGGCCACCATGCACAGCAACGACGGCCTCAACATGATGGTCTACAACCGCTGCGTGGGCACGCGCTACTGTTCCAACAACTGCCCCTACAAGGTGCGTCGCTTCAACTTCGGCAAATATACCGATGACGAGACCGAGAGCATCAAACTGCAGCGCAATCCCAACGTCACCGTCCGCTTGCGGGGTGTCATGGAAAAATGCACCTACTGCGTGCAGCGCATCAACAATGCCCGCATCGACGCCAAGGTCGCGAACCGTCCCATGAAAGACGGGGATGTCATCACCGCCTGTCAGTCCGCCTGTCCGGCCGGGGCGATCGTGTTCGGGGACATCAACGATCCCAACAGCGAAGTGACCCGTCTGAAGAAGCTCCCGCTCAACCACACCATTCTCGAGTCCCTCAACACCCGCGCCCGCACCAGTTATCTGGGGAAAGTGCGGAATCCCAATCCCGTTTTGGAGCCGGAGGCCTTGCACCGCCTGACCTTCATGCACGGACCGGGCGGGCATCACGCCCACGATGAAGAGGGAACCCACGTCCACCATCAAGACGGCAAACGTCAAGACAGCAAGCACTAAGATTTTCGGAGAATCCACCACATGTCATCAGAAGTGAAACGAGATCCGGACGGTCAACTGCCTTACATCAGTGGCCACGATTTGGAATCGGTGAGTAACAAAATCGCCGCCGTGACCTTGCGCCCCATGCGGGAAATGCCCAAGTTTTGGTATGCAGGGCTGTTTATTGGCGTGCTGTTGTTGCAATTGCTTTTTTATGCGATCTACAAGTTGATTGTGACCGGAACCTACATTTGGGGTTTGAATATTCCCGTGGGCTGGGGCTTTGCGATCATCAACTTCGTGTGGTGGATCGGCATCGGCCATGCCGGGACCCTGATCTCGGCGATTCTGTTTCTCTTCAAACAGGATTGGCGAACCTCGATCAGTCGATTTGCCGAAGCCATGACCCTGTTCGCGGTGGTCTGCGCGGGCCTGTTCCCCCTGTTGCACGTGGGCCGTCCCTGGCTGGTCTATTGGCTCTTCCCGTATCCCAACACCATGGGCATGTGGCCGCAGTTCCGTTCCCCGCTTTTGTGGGACGTGTTTGCGGTATCCACCTACGCCACGGTTTCGATTTTGTTTTGGTTCACGGGGTTGGTGCCCGATTTGGCCACCATGCGCGCCAGAGCCACGGATGTTTGGGCCAAAAAGATTTACCACGGCATGTCCTTGGGCTGGACGGGTTCCGCTCGCCACTGGCACCGCTACGAAATCGCTTACCTGCTGTTGGCCGGGCTTTCCACGCCGCTCGTGCTTTCCGTGCACTCCATCGTGTCCCTCGACTTCGCCGTCTCCCTCGAGCCCGGCTGGCACACCACCATTTTCCCGCCCTACTTCGTGGCCGGGGCGATTTTCGCGGGGTTTGCCATGGTGCTCACCTTTATGATCCCCGTCCGGCACATCTTCGGCATGAAAGATTTGCTGACCGAGCGCCACCTGAACAACATGTGCAAGGTGATGCTGTTCTCCGGACTCATCGTGGCCTATGGCTATATGATGGAGTTGTTTTTCGGTTGGTACAGCGGTTCCGTTTTCGAACGCTTCATGGTCCTCAACCGGCTCTTGGGTCCCTATGACTACACGTATTGGCTGTTGATTCTCTGCAACGTCCTGGTGCCACAGGCACTCTGGAGTTACAAAGTCCGCACCAATCCCATCGCCGTTTTCATCATTTGCCAATTCATCAGCGTGGGCATGTGGCTGGAACGCTTTGTGATCGTGATCATTTCCTTGCACCGGGATTTCCTCGACTCCAGTTGGGCCATGTATGCCGGCACGCGCTGGGACTGGGCCATGTACGTGGGCACCATGGGCCTGTTCCTGACCCTCGTATTTCTCTTCATCCGTACCCTTCCGTTCATCGCCATCTTCGAGATGCGGGAACTGATCCACAAAGACGAACACCACGACGACGAGCATCACGACGATGAACACTAAGGATTCTCCCCACATGGAAGACATTTTAGAAGCCCAAACGTATGGCGTGGTTGCCGAATTCGCGCACCCCAACGAAGTGCTGGCCGCCGCCCACAAGGCCCGCGAGGCCGGTTACACGGTCATGGACGCCTACAGCCCCGTGCCCGTGCATGGTCTGGACGAGGCCCTGGGCCGCAAGCGCAGCATTCTCGCCTGGTTGGTGTTCGCCGGTGGCCTCACCGGCACCCTCACCGGATTCGGCATGCAATACTGGATGGCCCACATCAATTATCCTTGGAACGTCGGCGGACGCCCCACCATCAGTTGGCCCGCCTTCATTCCCGTGACCTTTGAGTTGACCATTCTGTTCGCGGCCCTCACCTGCGTCTTCGGCATGTTTGCGCTCAACGGACTGCCCCGTCCCCACCATCCCATTTTCAACACCCCAAACTTCGACCGTTCCGCGATCGATCACTATTTTCTCTGCATCGAAGCCAAAGACCCCCAATTCGATGAAGAAAAAGTCACCGCGTTTCTGAAGGAATGCGGACCCGAAGCCGTAAACACCATCACCGACGCCTGACGGGAATACCATTTATGAAGCGCCGCATCCTTTATACACTTTTCACCGCCACGCTGCTCCTTGGCAGTGGATGCAAACCCCTGTTTGACATCCGCAAGGCCATGTACGACCAGCCCAAATACGAAACTTTGGAAGCCACCGACTTTTTCGGCGACCGCCGGTCTGCACGCCCTTTGATCGAAGGCACCGTCGCCCAGGGACAACTGCGCCTTGACGACCATCTCTATCAGGGATTGGAATGGATCGACGGCGAGCAGCTCCAGGCCCGCACCTATCCCTTCGAAATCACCATGGACGATTTGAAACGGGGAAAGGAACGCTATGAGATCTTTTGTTCGGTATGCCATGGGGTGAGCGGATACGGGGACGGGATCGTGGTGCAACGGGGCTTTCCCCCCGCGCCCGGATACCATAGCGATCATCTGCGCAACATGCCCCCCGGCTATTTTTATTCCGTGGCCACCAACGGCTATGGGAAAATGAAGGGCTATGCCTCGCAGATTCCGGTCGAGGACCGTTGGCGGATCGCCGCCTACATTCAAACTTTGCAACGCAGCCAAAACGCCACCTTGGAAGAATACGAAGCCGCCTTGCGGGCGCAGTCTTCCAACGACAATCACTTGGATTCAACGCATGACCACCACTGAAACGGATTTTCTCCCCAATAAACTCAAACAGATGCAATCCTTCGCCCTCATCATGGGGGGGGCCGGACTTGCCATTATGATCCTGAGCTGGTTTGCCGGGGTGGCCAACTTCTATCAAGGCTACCTGATCGGCTGGTTTCTGGCCCTGGGCTTCGCCTTGGGTGGCTTGCTGATTCTCTGTATCCACAACCTCGCGCACGGCGGATGGGGCTTCTTGCTTCGTCGTCCGGCCGAAGCCTCGGCCATGACCCTGTTGCCGCTGATGGTTCTGTTTCTGCCCATCATGTTTTCCCTGGACGCCCTGTACCCCTGGGCCATTCGCGATGCCAACGGGGTTTCGGTCTATGCCACCGACCCGATCGTGAGCAGCAAACTGCATTACCTCAACCACAGTTTCATCTGGATTCGCTATTTCATTTACGCCATTGTCTGGGTGGGCGGGGCCCGCTTGTTCTGGACCTATAGCGGAAAACAGGACGAAACCGGGGACATCGTCTGGCGGCAGAAAATGCGCTTCATGGCCGGCCCCATGGCGTTGATCTACATTCTCACGCTGACCTTGGCCTCCGTGGACTTCCTCATGTCCCTGGAACCCCAGTGGTTTTCCTCCATTTACGGAGTGATGGTCGCCTCGGGGCACATGCTCTCCATGCTGAGTTTCGGTCTGGTGTTCCTCACTTGGCTTTCCAAATGGGAACCCGTGAAAACCGCCTTTACCCTTGAACGTCAGCACGATATCGGCAAGCTGCTGTTCGCGTTCATTATTTTTTGGGCCTACATTCAAGTGTCCCAGTTCATCATTTATTGGCACGCCAACCTGCCCGAGGAAATCACCTGGTACATGAACCGCTGGTCGCCCGGGTTCAACTCCGTTTCCTGGATTCTGGTGCTCTCCCAGTTCGTGGTGCCCTTCCTGTTTCTGATTTCCCGCAGCACCAAACGAAATTCCAAAACCTTGGTGTTCGCCGCGTGCTTCCTGTTGGTGATCCGAGTGGTCGATATGTACTGGATGATTGCCCCCAGCATCAACATTCCCGAAACCCGCGATCTCTATCCCGTGGCCACCAAGGCCATGACGGGTTCCGCCATCCATCTTCTGGATTTGGTGGGCGTGGTGACCTTCGGGTCACTTTGGTTCGGGATGTTCCTTTACTATTTCCGCCAACGTCCGATATTGCCAGTCAACGATCCCTATTTTTCTTTGGGAGTTCAATCCAAGGAGCCAAACGCATGAGTGAAGATAAAGACAAACCCACAGATTCCAAATCCCCCGATTCCAAGTCAGGGTCCAAGCCCGACGCCAAGCCCTCGGACAACGCGAAATCCAAACCGGACGCCAAGCCCAAGGCTTCCGAGCAACCCGAGACCAAACCCGAGGCGAAGCCCGAGACGAAGTCTGCGGCCAAATCCGAGGCCAAGCCCGAGACCAAACCGGAAGCAAAAGCGGCGGCCAAAAAATCAGATGAAAAATCCGAACCCAAAGCCGAACCCAAATCCGAACCCAAGGCCGCATCCGCTTCCAAATCCGCGGACAAAAAAGACGGGGATGTCGCGAAAGACGTGGAAGTGAAGGTTGAGGACGATTCGAAAGGCAAAAAGGCCTCCGGTCATGGGCACGGCGCTCCCGTGGATCCCGATCAGCCCGTGAACGCGGATTACCAAGACAACGATATCCAGTTGGATACCGTGCGCCGTTTTATGTTTGGTTCCCTGGGCGTGACCCTGGTCTTTTTCGTGCTCATGCTTATCGTGCACCGCATCTACACCAAGGGCTTCTCCAAAGAACGTGGCGTGGCCACCGAAGAAACCCGTCAGATTCCTCGCAGAGACCAAGCTTTGTTGCAAACCGATGAATTGGTGGACTTGGACACCTATTTGGCCCAGCAGGGCGATCAATTGAGCCAGCCCCGCGAAACCGAAACGGGACAGCGTACCATTCCCATCGAAGAGGCCATGCAAAACATGATCGCTCAAGGGGCTTTCCCCACCGCGACCCCCGCGCCCGAAGGTCAAATGGCCGCACGACCCGCGCCGACCCAAAGATCCCAACCGAGTGCCCCCGCCGCGCCCAGCGCGCCGTCCGCACCGGAAACCGCGACTGGGGAAACGGCGTCCGCGCCTGCCGAGGTTTTGGACCCGGAAATGGTGGCCGCCGGAAAAGCGCTTTGGGAGGCCAACTGCGTGATTTGTCACAGTGGTCCCGGCGGAATCGGCCCCCACATTCTGCATGCCTTTGGCACCATGCGTGAGTTGGAAAACGCGGATCCGATCCTGATGGACGACTGGTACGTGCGCAACTCCATGAACAATCCCAACGAGCACATTGCCAAGGGATATCAGGCCATCATGCCTACCCAGTTCAAAACCCAGTTCAGCAAGAACCAGAAAACCCAAATCATCGAGTATTTGAAATCCGAAGGGCCCAATCCGCCGCCGATGAAGGGCGAGGAACCCGAGCCAGAGCCCACGCCCGAGCCTGCGCCCGAGCCTGCGGTTGAAGCCGAACCGACGCCCGTTCCCGCCACCACTCCGGTGACACCGCAGCCCGCGCCTGCCGAGCCTGCCCGGCCGACGCCGCAACCCGCCCCGGTTCAACCGGCGCCGATGCAACCCGCCCCGCAACCGCAACCCGCCCCGGCGGAACCCACCCCCGTGCCGGAACGTTCCGCGCCCATCTTCATCTGATGAAGGGCGCATTCCTCCATATCGCGGTTGTCGCGGGACTGCTGTTTTCTCCCCTGCTCAGGGGAGAAGACAGTCTGCCCGCGGCTCAGTTGGAAGACGGCACCACGACCACCCAAAGCCCCTGGGTCCCCCGGGATCCGAGGGCGGAGCCGTTTCTTGCCGTCTCTTTCTCCCCGCAATTGAACGTGAATGTTCCCCTGGACTTGGAGTTCATGGGGGCCGATGGCATGAGAACCACCCTCCGGGAACGCGTGGTGCCCGGCAAGCCGATCATCCTCGCCATCGTCTACTATCGTTGCCCGACCATGTGCAACTTCATCATCAACGACATGGTCATGGCGCTCGCCGATGTCCCCTACGTCCCCGGCGAGGATTTCACGGTGCTGTCCGTGAGTTTTGACGCCGAGGAAACCCATGTGGTCGCCCAAGGCAAAAAAAACGGTTCCTTGGAAATGTACGGCGATTTTGACACCGCCGATGGCTGGCAATTCATGGTGGGCAACGAACCCGAGATCGTGAAACTCACCCGGGCGGTGAACTTCGGGTATAAATTCGATCCGGCCACGGGCGAATATGCCCACGGCAGCGGCTTGTTGATTTTGACCCCGGACGGCCGTCTTTCCCGTTTTTTGCCCGGCGTCGGTTACCAACCCCGCGACCTTCAACTCGCTCTCGTGGAAGCCGGCGAGGGGAAGATCGGCACCTTGACCGACCGCATTGCCCTCTTGTGTTACAAATATGATCCCGAAACCGGGAGATACGGGCTGTTGATCAATCGCGTGATCATCGTCGCCTGTCTCATCACCGTGGCCGCTTTGGCCTGGATGATCCTGGGTCTGCTCCGCCTTGAAAAACGCCGGGCTCAAAAAGAGGTTCCCGCACATCCCCCCGCCAACCCGCCTTCCGAACAACCCACTTGAATTTCAGTCTCCGCACTTCACCAGAAATCATGAATCTACTTGCAGTCAAAACCAGACCCGTTGTCGCCTCGGATTATGCCGAAGAGGTGGACGCACTGTACAATTACCTCCTGGGTGTTTCGGTGTTTTTCACCGTGGCCATTTGCTCGGTCATCGTGTTCTTCGCGATTCGATATCGCCGACAATCCGATGCGGACCGCCCCGAAGCCACCAAAGACGGCAAGCTCTTGGAAATCCTGGGCTCGGTGATTCCCTTCATTTTGGTGATGATTATGTTTTTCTGGGGCGCCAAGCTGTACTTTGACGCCTACATGCCCCCCAAGGATGCCATGGAAATTCTGGTCACCGGCAAACAGTGGATGTGGAAAATGCAGCATCCCAATGGCAAGCGGGAAATCAATGACCTCCATGTCCCCGTGGGCGTGCCCATTAAATTGACCATGACCTCAGAGGATGTGATCCACAGTTTTTATCTGCCCGATTTTCGCAAGAAAATGGACGTGGTGCCCGGGAAATACACCCAGATGTGGTTCCACCCCAGGGAAGAAGGCGTTTACCATTTGTTTTGCGCGGAATACTGCGGCTCGGAACACGCGTTGATGGTGGGTAGGCTGCACGTGGTTAGTCCCGCGAAATACGAGGAGTTCCTCTCCTCGGGCGGAATGGGCGCCATGGCCGAAGCGGCCGCCAGCGATGATCCGGTCGTGGCGGGCAAGGCGGTTTGGGAAGCCAATTGCGTGATTTGCCACAGCGGACCCGGCGGCATTGGACCCAATATCCACAAGGCCTTTGGCAGCATGCGGGAATTGGAAACCGGGGAATCGATTCTCATGGATGACGACTATGTCCGCAACTCGATTCTCAACCCCAACGATGACATTGCCAAGGGGTATCCCGCGGCCATGACGTCTTTCAAAGGGCAGTTGAACTCCACTCAGATCAGCCAAGTCATCGCCTATCTCAAGTCTGTCAGCGAAGCTGATCAGTAAACCTTCATTATTTTCAGTCTCGGAACCTCACAGATGAACGAATCGACCACCAAACCCAAGCCCAATTACATCACCGCCGGAAACACCGCGAAGTCCTGGCTGTTGACCGTGGACCACAAGCGGATTGGCCTCATGTATTTGCTGGGCATGACCTTTTTCTTTTTGATAGGAGCCACCGCAGCCGCTCTGTTCCGTTTCGAACTGGCCACCCACAATGCCAATGTGTTTGCCAACGACACCTACAACCGCCTGTTTACCATGCACGGCATCCTCATGGTGTTTTTCTTTCTAATTCCCGCCGTGCCCGGCGTCCTCGGCAATTTCCTCGTCCCGCTCATGATCGGCGCCAAAGACGTCGCCTTCCCCCGCTTGAACCTGGCCTCTTGGTATATTTACATGTTGGGGGGGACATTCACCTTGGGGGCGATTGTGCTCGGGGGCATTGACACCGGATGGACTTTCTATACCCCCTACAGCTCCGTGTACGCGGATTCCCAAGTGATTCTTGCCGGAACCGGGGTCTTTATCACCGGGTTCAGTTCCATCCTCACGGGTTTGAATTTCATTGTCACCATTCACA
The DNA here is from genome assembly GCA_020831635.1 of Verrucomicrobiota bacterium. Taxonomy (GTDB): domain Bacteria; phylum Verrucomicrobiota; class Kiritimatiellia; order SS1-B-03-39; family UBA6053; genus PXAS01. Next base: position 25,372 of record JAFIGC010000028.1, read on the forward strand.
AAATGCGTGCCCCGGGAATGACCTGGATGCGCCTTCCCCTTTTCATTTGGGCCCAGTACGCGACCTCGATCATCAACGTCCTCGGCACCCCGGTGATCGCCATCACTTTGTTGTTGGTTGTCTTTGAACGGGCCTTGGGCTTTGGCATTTTCGATCCCCAAAAGGGCGGGGACCCCGTGCTCTACCAGCATTTGTTCTGGTTTTATTCGCACCCGGCGGTGTATATCATGATTCTGCCCGGTTTCGGGGTCGTCTCCGAGGTCTTGGCCTGTTTTTCCCGCAAACGGATTTATGGGTATGAATTCGTGGCCTTTTCCAGTCTCGCCATCGCCGCGATCGGATTTTTCGTCTGGGGACATCATATGTTCACCAGCAGTCAGTCTCCTTACGCGGGGTTGATCTTCTCGATTCTCACCTATCTGGTCGGGATTCCCACCGCCATTAAGATTTTCAACTGGACCGCCACCCTGTACAAGGGGTCGATTCTGCTCTCCGCGCCCATGATCTATGCCCTGGGTTTTATCGGGTTGTTTTTGGTGGGCGGGCTCACCGGCCTTTTCCTGGCCACCATGGCCATCAACGTCCACTTGCACGACACCTACTTTGTGGTGGCCCACTTCCACTATGTGATGGTTGGCGGCATGATGATGGCCTGGCTGTCCGGACTGCATTTCTGGTGGCCGAAAATGTTTGGCAAGATGTACAATGAATTTTGGGCCCGCGTGGGTGCCGTCATTATTTTCTTTGGCTTCAACTTCACCTTCTTCCCCCAGTTTATCGCCGGGTACATGGGCATGCCCCGCCGCTATCATGTGTACGATATCGAATATCAGCCCTTCCAAATGCTCTCCACCGTGGGCGCGTATTTCATGGGCGTTGGCTTGATCATTTGCTTTGTAACCTTGGTGTCCTCGATCTTCAAAGGCAAACCCGCGGGCAAAAACCCATTTAAAGCCACCGGAGTGGAATGGAACCAAGCCGACAGTCCCCCGGATCAGCACAACTTCACCTCTCCGGTCAAAGTGGATGTCGAGGCCTACGACTACACGGATGAACGCATTTATCAGGATACATAAACCCCCTCTTTTATTTCTGGAAAACGAACATGTCCCACGCCGTCACCGATACCGAACACAAGCCATATCAGCAGCACCATTTTGAAAACATGGAGCAGCAGACCCAGTCCACATTGCTGGGGATCTGGCTCTTTATGGCCCAGGAAATTCTTTTCTTTGGCGGTTTGTTTGCCGCGTACACCATTTACCGGATTCTGTATCCCGCCGCATGGGCGGCCGGCGCCTCCACCCAAAACGTGTTTTTGGGCATGGTCAATACCATCGTGCTCATCGGCAGTTCCGTGAGCATTGTCATGGCCGTGCATTCCGCCCGTCACGACGACCGCAAGGCCATTCTTAAATGGTTCGCGGTCACCTTGTTGCTTGGGTCCGTCTTTTTTGGCATTAAAGCCATCGAATACGGCACCAAATGGGATCACCAATTGGTCCCCGGCCTGAATTGGAACAACGAACACGCCCTGCATACCATTCAAGAACATGCGCCGAAGAATGTCGAAATTCTGGAATTGCCCAAAGGCATTCAGATTTATTATTCCTTGTATTTTGTGATGACCGGCATGCACGCCCTCCACATGGTGATCGGCTTTGGCCTCGCCTTTTGGATCATGGCCAAGACCGCCCGCGGACGTTTCAATGCCGAATACTACCCCCACATCGAATATTTCGGCCTCTATTGGCACTTCGTGGATATCGTGTGGATTTTCCTCTTTCCCCTGCTTTACCTGGTCTGACAAGGAGTTTCATCATGTCCATCAACACCCGACTCACCGACGATCACAACCACACTTCCGTTTTTGGCTACCTCTGCGTTTTTGGCGCCCTCATGATCTTCACGGTTTTGACCGTGCTGCTCTCCTTCTTGAATTTTGGACTCATCATTGACGCCGTCATCGCCCTGGCCATTGCCGCGACCAAAGCTTCCTTGGTGATTTATTTCTTCATGCATGTGCGCGAAAGCCCGAAAATCATCGCCCTCATTGTCGTGGGCAGCTTCCTGTGGCTCTCCATTCTGTTCCTGTTCACCATCGCTGATTTTCAGGCGATGTATGGCGATGGACCCACCAGCGTTCCGCACGCTTTGCCCTGGTAATGAACGCATACATTCAGCTCTGCAAGCCCGGCATCGTCCGCATGGTCGGCGTGACCGCCGCTTTCAGTTTTTTACTGGCCTCCCCGGGAAGCCTTTGGACGGATTGGCTGCGATTGCTCGCGGCTTTGATTGGCATTATGGCCTCCGCCGCCGGATCCGCGGCCCTGAACAATGTGATCGAAAAAGATTTGGATGCCCGTATGGACCGTACCCGCAATCGGGCCCTGCCCCGCGGGGAGATTACTTCGGAACAAGCCCTGGGTTTTGGCATTTGCCTGACGCTGGGCGGGACCATCTGGCTGATCTTGACCGTCAACCTGCTCACGGCCTTTTTGGTCTTGGCCACCGCTTTTCTGTATGTCCTCGTTTACACACCCTTGAAAACCCGCACCTGGCTCAACACCACCATCGGCGCCGTCCCCGGGGCCATGCCCACGCTATGCGGATGGGCGGCGGCCTCCAACAATCTTGATTTCGGGGCTTGGGTCATGTTCGCCATCCTCTTTGCCTGGCAACACCCCCATTTTTACGCCATTGCCTGGCTCTACAAGGAAGACTATCGAAAGGCCGGATACAGAATGCTGAGTGTCATCGATTCCGAAGGCTCCCGGCTTTTCGTGCAGGTCATTCTCTTCTCATTGCTTCTGGCGGCGGCAAGCATCGTCCCCGCCCTCGCCAACATGGCGGGCACGGTCTATTTGGTGGGCGCGGTCTTGTTGGCCGTCTACATTTTGCGGGCCTCCTATCGCTTTGTCAAACACCACACCAACGTCGAAGCCCGCGCACTCCTGCTCTCCACCATTTTTTATTTGCCCGCGCTCTTGCTGGTGATTATTGCCGACATCGGCTTCACGTGGATGATGGGCTGAGTCACTTGCAATATCAGGGAAGAAACAGCCGGGAAACGGGAGCGCCGATCGCCGCATCGGCAGGGGCGAAGGGGGCATGGCTCAAGTGCGGAGTAAAGCGTGCGGCGTAGTCGCTTTGGAGTGCGGTAGCGAGTGCAACGAAGCTACCGCTTTTCCACGGTCAAACGCAAAAAACCTCTTTTCCGACGTTCGGAAAGCATTGGAAAATGTTTTCCGAACGTCGGAAAGATGCGGATAAAAGCTTTTTGGGTTCTCAGCCCAGTGCCTGAACCAAATCGTCAATCAGATCCATTGGGGTCTCTAAACCGACGGAGAGACGAATCATTTCAGGCGGAATGCCCGCCGCTTTTTGCTGTTCTTCGCTCAACTGGGAATGGGTGGTGCTGGCCGGATGGATGGCCAGACTTTTCGCGTCGCCGACATTGGCCAAGTGCGAGAACAACTTGAGGCTCTCGATGAATTTCCGACCGGCTTCGGCACCGCCCTTGATGCCAAACACGACCATCGAGCCCCCTTTGCCCTTCATATATTTGTCCGCCATGGATTTGGCGGGATCGTCGGGCAGGGCGGGGTGGCGTACCCAGTCCACTTTGGGATGTTCCTTGAGGAATTTGGAAATGTTCAACGCGTTTTCGCAATGGCGTTCCATCCGCAAGGGGAGGGTTTCGATGCCTTGCAGGAACATCCAGGCGTTGTCCGGGGAAATGCAGGCACCGAGATTCCGCAGCGGAATCACGCGCATCCGAATGGCATAGGCCACGGGAGCCAGCATGTCCGGCAGATCGTAGGCCCAACGCACGCCGTGATAACTGGATTCGGGTTCGGTCATCAGCGGAAACTTGTCGCTCTTCCAGTCAAATTTGCCGGAGTCCACCATGATGCCCCCGATGCCGGTGTTGTGGCCGCCGAGCCATTTGGTGAGCGAATGAACGACAATGTCCGCGCCAAATTCGATGGGGCGTTGCAGGTAGGGGGTCGTAAAAGTGCTGTCGACGATCAAAGGCACCCCGTGGGCATGGGCCACATCGGCAATGTTTTGAATGTCGGAAACCTCGAGGCCCGGATTGGTGACGGTTTCACAGAAAACGGCTTTGGTTTTCGGGGTGATCGCGGCCGCGAAGGCATCCGGGTTTGTGCCGTCCACCAAATGGACTTTGATCCCGAACTGGGGCAGGATGTCGTTGAACATCGTGTAGGTGCCGCCATATAGGTTTTTGGCGGAGACCACTTCATCCCCGGCCTGACAGATGTTAATGATGGCATAGAACACGGCGCTGGTACCCGAGGCGAGGGCCAGACCGGCGGCTCCGCCGTCGAGGGCGGCCACGCGTTGTTCCAATACATCGGTGGTCGGGTTCATGATCCGTGAATAAATGTTGCCCAATTCTTTGAGCGCAAAAAGGTTTGCGGCGTGTTCGGTGCTGTTGAACACGTAGGAGGCGGTTCGGTGAAGCGGAACGCCACGGGAATTGGTGGTGGGGTCGGGTTGGGTGCCGCCGTGCAGACACAGGGTATCGAAGTTCATGCAGGGTCTCCTGTTGGAAGTTTCGGTTTAATTGGGGTGAATGGCATTACTTGAAAAAATATCCGGGTTCGTTCCCGGGGGTCCATTTGATGTTACAGCCGATGGAGGGTTGTTGTTCCGTGGTGATCTCATGCCCGGAAAGCATGGTATCGATCGCCGTGCGCAGATCCGCTCCGGTCACGGGAATTCCCGAACCAGGACGGCTGGAATCCAGCTGGCCCCGATATTTGAGTCGATGGTTTTCGTCGAAGAGGAAAAAATCCGGCGTGCAGGCTGCGGTATACGCTTTGGCGGTCTCCTGGGTTTTGTCATGAAGATAGGGAAAATTGAAGCCGGCTTTCCGGGCTTGTTCCGCAAGCTTTTCCGGGGCGTCGCCCGGATGACTCTTCACATCGTTGGCGCAAATCGCCAGGATTTTCAGGGAGGTGGGGCCATAGTCCTCACCCAGTTTCGCGAGTTCTTCCTCGATATGGATCACGAAAGGACAGTGGGCGCAAATGAACATGATCAGCAAGGGTTCGCCATAATACTCGGAACGAGAAATGACCTTGCCGCTCACGACATCCGTCAAATGAAAATCCGGGGCCGGTGTGCCCAGGGGCAACATGGTGGACGCGGTTTTAACCATGGGGATCTTCCTTGTTTTCGAGGGTTGAAATTTTGACCGTTGCTTTGCGATGACGTTTGTGCAGGACATACGAGGCGATGGCCAGAATCGGCAAGCCGATGGCCAACCCAAGCAAAAAGTGCGTGGCGTCACCGTGGTCCGGCGCGCCGGGGTGCCCCGGATGAGCGGAGAGACGGACTGCGAATGCCGCAATACTCAGGAAAGAAAACGTGATTTTGTATTTCATAAGGGGTTTATCGTACTGGGGGAAGGGGAATTGTCTACCCTTGATCGCTGAAAAATGCATTTAACCCATTACCGAAGCTTTTCGGCACCCTTTGCCAAGGCTTGTGAGATTTGACGCACCTCACCGGTTGTGCTGGGCATGCCCAAGCTGATGCGAATGCTCTGGGCCGCGGTTTCGTCATCCACGCCCATGGATTGCAGCACATGGCTGGGTTTCTCTTGCATGGAGGCGCAGGCGCTCCCGGAACTGGCCACAATCCCCGAAAGTTGCGACAGCCATTTTCCCCGGAGCCCCGGACAACTGAACATCGAGGTGCCGGGAATGCGCTCGGCTTTCGCGCTTTGCACGACAACCCCCGGGATTTGACGACAGACCTCGCTTTCAAGTTGGGCGGTCAATTTTTGCAGATGCGCCCGACGGGCATTGACTTCCCGCGCCGCCAAATCCGCAACCAGCCCGAATGCCGCGATCGCGGGGACATTCTCCGTGCCGCTCCGCAATCCGCTTTCCTGCCCTCCGCCGCGCAGCAGGGGAGACAAGGCCAACCCGCGTCGCTTGTAGAGGGCACCGATCCCCTTGGGCCCATAGCATTTGTGGGCCGAGAAGCAGGCGAAATCCACTTGCTCCGTATGCACCGAAAACGGAACTTTGCCCAATAATTGCGTCATGTCGCAAAAAACCAGCGCACCCGCATCATGTGCCAGTTTCACAACCGCAGGGAGATCCTGCATGACCCCCGTTTCATTGTTGGCCGCCATCACGCAAACCATAGCCGTGGGGTGTTCCAATTCCTTGGACAGAGCCGCCAAGTCCAGCCGACCCTGTCCATCCACCGGAATTTCGATCCATTCCGCGCCCGCGGAAGCACAAGCCTCGGCCGGCATACAGACGGCGGGATGTTCGATGGCCGAAGTCAAAATCCGCGGACGATCCCGCATCAACCGCTCCATGACCCCGAAAATCGCCATATTGCAAGCCTCCGTAGCCCCGGAAGTAAAGATCACCTCATCCGCAAAAGCGCCCACCGCCCGCGCCACCTGTTCACGGCCCAAATCAATGGCCCCCCGCGCGGTCCGGCCAAACAAAGACGCCCGATTGCTCGGATTGCCAAAGTCATCGCAAAGCATCCGGGTCATCAACCGCGCCGCTTCAGGCAAACAAGGAGTCGTGGCATTATAATCGGCATAGATCATTCTCGCACAAAACCAGAAAACCAAGCCCTTGGCAAGCCAAACAAAACCAAACATTGCAACAGGTGCAATATTGGCTTGACGGGGGGCGGAAATGTGGTATGGGGGATGGATGAAACGAAGTGAAAATGATGCTTTTTACAAGATGTCGACGATCTGGGCGGGGGTTGGGCCGGATCGGAAGCGGGGTTTGCGGATTTTGCCGAAGGAGGGCGGGTACTTCGTGCATGTCACCAGTCGGGCGACGCAACAACGGTTTTTGCTGGGGGAGAAGGAGAAATGGGTTTTGTTGGATTTGGTGCGGAAATGGGCGGATTTTTCGGGAATTTCGGTGGTGACGCATTGCTTGATGGACAATCATTTCCATTTGCTGTTGTATGTGCCGGAAAGGATGGAGGTGGGGTATGAGGAGGTTCTGCGGAGGCTGAAACGGGTGTGGCCCGCGAAAAAAGTTGAATATTGGCAGGCGTTTTATGAGAATCAACGCGGGGAGAGAAAGTCCTCGATGCTTGCGGCGCTTACGGACCGGATGTATGATTTGCCGGCGTTCATGCGGATCGTGAAGCAAAGTTTTTCGTCTTGGTACAATCGTCGGCATTCGGTGAAGGGGAATTTTTGGGAGGGCCGCTATCGGAGCGTGGTGGTGGAAAACACGCCGCTTGCACTCATGTCGGTGGCGGCATATGTGGATCTGAACCCTTTGCGGGCCAATCTCTGCGAGGATCCGTTGACCTATCGGTGGTGTGGGTATGGAGAAGCCTGTGGGGGCGGGGAGTTGGCGCGCGCGGGCTTGGACATGTTGGTGCGTTTGGCGCGGGGACATCAGCCGGCCGCGGCGTTGCATGTGCGGCGGGGTCAATTGAACCGCGAGATGCATTGGAAGCAAGTCGGGGCGGTTCTGCAAGCGGAGCACTGTCGTCGGGCGGCGCCGAAGGGGTGGGCGGAGGTACAGGCCGCCTATCGCATCTGGCTGGTACACAAGGGGACTTCGCAAAAGGACAACCCAAGGGCCAAACGTGCTTTCCAAAAACGGAAGGGATTCGATCCCGTGCAGGTGGTCGCGGAATTCGAACGACAGGGGGAGGTGCCGATGGCCATGCTGTTGCGTCAACGCATGCGCTATTTCACCCAAGGGGTTGCGATTGGCGGGCAGGCGTATTTGGAATCGCTTTTCAAAGAATATCGTGGCTGTTTTGGTCCGAAGCGAACAAAAGCGGGCCGAAATATGAAGGGCGGCTGCTGGCCGGGAATGCAAACCATGCGTCAGGTGGAGTAAATTATGGCCAAACCCGCACCCGATTGGCGTAAAACCGTCCATTTGATTCAGCAATTATCCCTGCCTAAGGGCCGGGAGCAGTTGGGCTTGTTTACGTTGGAGGGATACCGAAGCATGGAGCGTGCGCTGCGAAACGGGGCGCCATTGGAAGAGGTGTTGGTGGGGGAGGATTTTGTCGAGGCGCCCAATCAACGTCAGGAGCGGATTGTCAGGGAGGTCCTGGATCTGGGGGTTCCGATGCGGGTGGCACCAGTTGAGGAGGTTCGGCGGATGACGGGCGGGAGGGGATTGGGCAATGTGTTTGCGGTGATGCGTCAACCGCCGCCGCCCGAGTGGGAGGAGATGTTTTCAGTCGAAGGGCGCAAGCTGGTGGTGGTGGGGTGGAATCTGGGGGACCCCGGGAATACGGGTGCGGTGATTCGGAGTGCTTTGGCGGCGGGGGCCTCGGCTTTTTTGGCGGTGGGCACGACGGATCCCTGGCATCCTAAATCGGTGCGCACCAGCATGGGCAGCTTGTTTGCGATCCCCATTCTCCGGACGTCCAATGAGGAGTGGATCGAACGTTTCCATGACTTGGGCGTGGAGACTTTTGCCACGGTTTGTCGGGACGCGGAACCTTTGCCCTCGGTTCGTTTGCATGGGGAGCGCATGGCCTTGGTCATGGGCAGCGAGGCTTTTGGACTGCCCGATGAGATCGCCAATCGTTTGAAGCGTCGGGTGACCATTCCGATGCCGTCCGGGGTGGATTCCTACTCGATCAATGCGGCCACGGCGGTTTTGGCGTACACGCTCATGCAGAAGGTATCGACAAATCCCGATATGTCGTGTAAGGTACCCACATGACGGATCAAACCTTGACCCCCGAATCTTTTGCCCGCGCGGCCGAATGTCTGCGCACCTTGTCCCATCCGGTACGTTTGCAGATGGTGGAGATGTTATTGCATGGGAAATACACGGTCACGGAATTGGCGGAGGCCTGTGGGGTGTTGCAGCACGTGGCTTCGGAACACTTGCGGCTCATGCAGCATTGTCAACTGCTGGACCGCGAGCGGGATGGACGAAAAACCTATTATTTTGTCGCCGAACCCGGTTTGGCCTCTATTATGCATTGCATCCGCACCCGATTTTCAGAACCTTCTGCACAATCATCATGAGTATTACCACCCGAAGAGGCGACCTGGGTCGCACCCAGTTGTATTCCGGACAAGACGTTTCCAAGAGTGATCTGCCGCCGGCGGCAGTGGGTGCGTTGGATGAGGCGGTGAGTGTTTTGGGCATTGCCCGCAGTTTGACGGATGACGCCGATCTGCACTCACGAATTCTGGAATTGCAACGGGCCTGTTTTCGGGTGGGGGCTGAATTGGCCACGCATCCCGATTCGATTCATCGCTTGAAGGAGCGCGTGGATGCGGAATTTTTGGCCACGCTGGACGCGGAACGCGATCGCTTGGAGGCCGAGGTGCCCATGCCAAAGGGGTTTGTGATTCCGGGGGGGACGCCGTTGGCGGCGCATTTGGACCATGCGCGAACGATTTTCCGGCGTTGTGAGCGGGTTGCCGTGGAAATGTGGGAAATCGAGTTTCTGGAAAACGATTTGGTCTTGAAATGGCTGAATCGCGCTTCGGATCTGTTATGGCTTTTTGCGCGCCAAGTCGAAGGCGATCACGTGGAACCCGCGAAAATCCGTTCTGCCCCAAAAAATTGAAGCTTCCGGTTTCCTGAGAAGTAAGCGGTTCCGTTTTATCCCCCCTTTTATCGCTTGAAGTTCGGGCGAAGCCCGCCTATATCATCAGGTATGAGTCGTCCTTTAAAACTGTTTTTAGTCTTGGTGTTTTCCTTGCTGGCATTGGGAGTTCTTTTCGTTGCCATCAACTTCCTCTTTTTGGAATTTTTCGTGGACGTGTATTGGTATCGATCCTTGGGGTATCTGCGGCTCCTCTTGCTCAAAACCACTTACAAATACATGATTTTGATTGGTGTCACCGCGTTTTTCTTTCTGGTGATGTTCTTGAATTTTTGGGTGGCGTCCCGCTATTTGGGGGTCAACATGCGGAATCAGGGGGCGGAGCCTGAAAGCCGGACCGGGAGGGTGATTCGCAGCTTTCGTCATGGGTCGATGAAGGTGTACATCCCGCTGTCGCTGGTTTTTGGCATCCTGTTGGCGCTTCCGCTTTATCATCAATGGGAAAGCGCGTTGCTGTTCTTTTTCGCGCCCGCCAAGGGGGTTCAGGATACGCTGTTCAACCTGGACATCAGTTATTATCTGTTTTCCCTGCCAATTTTCAATTTGTTGCAGGGCCGGCTGATTCTCACCCTGATTTTGCTGTCGGCATCCTTGGCGATTCTGTACGCCGCCGAAATGCGGGTATTGCAACGGGAGGGCCAGGCCTTGTACCTGGGGGCGAAAATCCATTTGTCGGTCATTGTGTTTCTCATTTTCTTGGTGCAATCGTGGGGTTACGTGCTGGAAGCGCATATGTTACAGTACAGCACAAACAACGAACCCCTGTTTTTTGGGCCGGGTTTCGTGGAAATCTACGTGAATTTGCCTTTGATCTGGGCCTCTGGAATCCTGTTTCTACTTTTGGCGGTTTCGCTGATTGTATACGTGCACATGCGGAAGGGGCTCGTGGCCGTGATCGTTTTTTCGGTTTTGGCGCTGTTGACCCATGCGATCCGCGACTGGAGTTTCATCAATAATACCGTGAACAATGTTTTGGTGAAGCCCAGCGAATTGGAACGGCAGCGTCCGCACATGCAATCCTCGATTAACGCCACATTGGCCGCCTATAATCTGACGGAGGTCGAGCGACGTCCCTACAGTCAATTGCAAGAGGATGAAAACGTGCCCGAGCTGGGACAACGGACGGATTTGGCCAACATCCCACTTTGGGATTACGAGTTGCTTGCGGATGTGTTTCATCAGGAGCAGGTGATCCGTCCCTATTATGGATTCAGCGATGTGGATGCGGCCCGGTACATGGTGCTGGGTCAATTGCACCAAGTCTATTTGGCGGGGCGTGAAATTCATTCCGAGAAATTGCCGGAAGGCGCACAGAATTGGATCAGCCGTCACTTGAGATACACGCATGGGCACGGAGCGGTGATGATTCCTGCGGCCCAACGTGGCGAAGCGCCCATGGAATGGTATTTGCAAAACATGCCCATGGAATCACGAGTGGGATTTCACGTGGGAAAACCCTCGATCTATTACGGAACGGCCCAGTATTTTTACGCGATTGCCCCGTCACGGGAAGAGGAATTTCACCATCCCGGAACGGAAGAAGAGGTGATGATTGACTATACCGGCAGAGGGGGCGTTCCGGTATCAGGCCTTTTCAAGCGCGCCTTGTTCGCCATGTATTTTCGTGAGCGGAATATTCTGTTGACCCCGCGAATTCAGCGGAACAGCCGCATCTTGTTTCGCCGAAACATCGTGGAGCGCATTGAAAAACTGACGCCTTTTTTGAAGCTGGACCGCGACCCGTATCTGGTGGTGGGGCCGGATCGGATGTATTGGATTCAAGATGCGTACACCACGAGCAATTGGTACCCCAATTCCGATGTCTATGGGGATGAGGACTTCAATTACATCCGCAATTCGATCAAGATCGTGGTGGATGCGTATGATGGGACAGTGGATTATTATCTGTTTGAACCGAACGATCCGGTAGCATTGGCCTATCAACGCATGTATCCGGGTTTGATCAAAGACAAGAGCGAGATGCCGGACTTTTTGCTGGAACAGGTACGGTATCCCCGGGATTTGTTCGATATTCAGATGCACATGTATTCCGTGTACCATCAAATCAATCCGTCCACTTTTTTCATGGAAGAAGACCGGATGCAGTTTGCCGAGATTCGTCATCGGGATACCTTGATCCGAATGGAACCCTATTACCTGACGTTGGATCTGATTGATTTCAACAAGCCCGAGTTTTTTCTGATTACGCCCATGTTGCCTTACGAGCGTGAAAACCTCAGGGCGCTGGCCTTGGCGGGAAGCGATGGGGAAAATTATGGTCGGATCATCGTGTACACGTTTCCGAAGGGCAGTCAATTCTATGGCCCGGCGCAAATCAATGCCCTGATTGACCAGGACACGATCATTGCGGAAAGAATGACCCTCTGGAACCAGCAGGGCACGGAAGTCAAACGGGGAAAAATGATTGTCCTGCCCTTGGGCAAACATATTTTGTATATCCAGCCTCTTTACATGGAGGCCACGGGTGGATTACGCATTCCCCAATTGAAGCGGGTCATCGTCAGCGCGGACCAAATGGTGGTCATGGCCGAAACCTTGGAAGAGGCCATTGACCGGCTTCAGATCGCATTGGATCTGCAAAAGCACAGGCCAACCATGCCGGGCGATCCGCGCTTGGGCGAGGATGTCACCACACCCTAACAGACGCCGAGTCAAAGCAAAGCGCCGAAGAGAATTGCCGGGGACGGTCGGCCCTGGCGTTCATTTTCCGAAAATATCTCCAACCGGGCTACGCGTTCTGGAACTGTAGCTGATAGAGGTGTTTGTAGATGCCGTTTTGTTTCAGGAGGTCCGTGTGGCTGCCTTGTTCGACGATCTGACCTTCCTGCAGGACGAGGATGCGGTCGGCGTGTTGGATGGTGCTGAGGCGGTGGGCGATGACGATGCTGGTGCGGCCTTTCATCATGGTGTTGATGGCCTCCTGGACGAGGCGTTCGCTTTCGTTGTCGAGGGCGCTGGTGGCTTCGTCGAGAATGAGGATGGGGGCGTCGCGGTAAATGGCGCGGGCGATGGCGATGCGCTGGCGCTGTCCGCCGCTGAGGTTGCCGCCGCGTTCGCCGACTTTGGTGTCGTATCCTTTGGGCAGTTGCTGGATGAAGTCGTGGGCGTTGGCTTTGCGGGCGGCGGCGATGATGGCTTCGGGGACGGCGTCCTCGCGTCCGTAGGCGATGTTGGACGCAATGGTGTCATCAAAGAGGAAGGTGTCCTGGGTGACGAGGGCGACGTGTTCGCGCAGGGATTTCAGGCTGAGGGAGGGGAGGTCGTGGTCGTTGAGGCAAAGGCGGCCCCGGGTGGGATCGTAGAAACGGGGCACGAGACTCACGAGGGTGGATTTGCCACTGCCGGAACTGCCGACCAAGGCCACGGTTTCACCGGCGCGGATGGTGAGGTTCACATTCCGGAGCACGGGTTTGTCGCCGTAATCGAAGCCCACGTTTTCAAAGCGGATTTCCCGCAAGTCTTCGTTGAAGTCGAGGGCGTCCGGGGCTTCCACCACGTCGATGGGTTCGTCGAGCAGGGAGAAAATGCGTTCGGCCGCGCCCATGGCCTTTTGAATTTCCATGTGGACCTTGCTGAGCATTTTCGCGGGCTGATAGAGCATGCCGAGGGCGGCGGCAAAGGCGAAAAAGTCGCCCACCTCCAAATGGCGCACACGCACGTACATCATCATGGCGACAATGCCGAGGCCGGCCACGAATTCCATCAGGGGTTGGTTGATGTTGCGGGCGAGCACGGTTTTGATGAGGCGTCCGAAGACGCTGCGGTTTTCGCGGTCGAATTTTTCCTCTTCGTAGGCTTCCATGCCAAAGGCTTTGACCACCCGGGTGCCGCTGACGTTTTCCTGGAGCACCGAGGAGAGTCCGGCGAGATATTCCTGGCTTTGCCGGGAATATTTGCGAACCTTGCGTCCGAAAATGATCACCGGGGCCACGCAGATGGGGAAAATCACCAAACTCAAGAGGGCCAGCACCGGGTCGGTCATGAGCATGAACGCGAGGGCGGCGATGAGGGTGAGGGGTTGGCGGACGATATCGGCCACCACGCCGGAGACGGCGTGCTGGACCTGCATGGTGTCGTTGGTGATCCGGGAAATCAGCTCGCCGCTGCTGTGTCGGCTGTAAAAGCCCAGTTGCAGGACCTGGAGCTTGTGGAAGCTTTCGCGTCGCAATTCCTCCACCACCTTGAAGCCGACCCAGTTGATGTGATAGATGGAGAAATAATTGCCCAGCCCGCTGAGCAGAAAGAAGAGGATCAGCAGCAGGGCGGTGACCAGAAACCCGGAATCCGAGGAGATCAGGGCCTCGAGGGTGCCTTCCACCTGATCGGAGGCGAAAGCTTTGTTGGCGGTTTTCGAGAGGCTGGCCAACATGCCGAAAATGGACCCCCCACCGAGGACGCCGAGCAAAAACCCGGCCAGCAAACGCCCGCGGTGCTTCAGCCCGTAGCGATACAGACGCCGGATGGGGCGTTTTTCCAGGGGGGGAGGGGTGCTCATGCGTGCGAGGTGCGCTCGAGATAGCGTTCGGCCTCCAGGGCGGCCATGCAACCGGTGCCGGCGGCGCTGATGGCCTGGCGGTAGACGCTGTCCTGCACATCGCCGGCGGCGAACACGCCGTCAATCGTGGTTTTGGTGGAGTCGGTGATCAAATAGCCGGTGTCGTCCATCTCCAACTGCCCCTTGAAGGGGTCGGTGTTGGGTTTGTGGCCGATGGCGAGGAAAAAGCCGTCCACCGCGAGTTCGGATTGCTCGCCGGTTTGGGTGTTTTTGAGTTTCAGGCCGCGCACGGATTTTTCTTCGACCCCGAGGACGTCCTCGACGACGGTGTTGTAGATGACTTCGATTTTTTCGTTGGCGAGCATGCGGTCGATCATGATTTGCGAGGCGCGGAATTCCTCGCGGCGATGGATGAGATAGACCTTGCTGGCAAAGCGGGTGAGGAAGGTGGCTTCTTCCATGGCGGAATCGCCGCCGCCGACCACGGCCACGGGCACGTCGCGATAGAAGGCTCCGTCGCAGGTGGCGCAGGAGGTGACCCCGTAGCCGATGAGGGCTTGTTCGGAGGGGAGTCCGAGATATTTCGCGGAGGCACCGGTGCAAATGATCACCGATTTGGTTTCCAGGGATTCGCCGGAATCCAGGGTGAGGGTTTTCACATCGCCCTTGAGGTCGCAGTCCGTGACCAGCCCGGTCTGATAACGGGTGCCGAAGCGGGCGGCCTGTTTGCGCATGATGTCCATGAGTTCCGGCCCCATGATACCGTTTTCAAAGCCGGGGAAATTCTCCACGTCCGTGGTGGTCGTAAGTTGTCCGCCCGGTTCGCGGCCTTCGATGACCAGGGGGTTGAGATTGGCGCGCGCGGTATAGATCGCGGCGGTCAGCCCGGCGGCGCCGGTCCCGATGATAATGACGTTTTCCATAAAAAAATCCTTTGGAGGTTAAGCGTTCGACTCGAAAAGCTGTCGCGTCTCGAATACATATCTTACAAGTTCCGGCTTGGCAAGCTTGCTCGCCTTAGGCTCGCTGGGATATGCGCTCGCAAGCTCGCTGGATATGCGCTCGCAAGCTCGCTGGATATGCGCTCGCGGAGCTCGCTGGATATGCGCTCGCAGGCTCGCTGGATATGCGCTCGCAGGCTCGCTGGATATGCGCTCGCGGAGCTCGCTGGATATGGGATATTCCAAAACTGGCAACTACCCAACCACCCAAACACTCAACCACTCAACCACTCAACTTTCAACCATTCCCCTCCATTCACCAGAAAACGTTTGCCATGCCGAATCGGATTTCGTAAAGATTTCCGCATCTTGACAACTTTTTTGATGAGGCAATCTATGAAAACAACCATTGGTCTTGATTTTGGCACCAACTCGGTGCGGGCACTTGTTGTGGACACCGCGGACGGGCGCGAGCTGGGGTCTGCCGTGTATGAATACGAACACGGGGACATGGGGGTGGTGATTGATGCCAAGGACCCGAATCTGGCCCGTCAACATCCGGCGGACTATTTGACGGGCATTGAACGGACCATTCTTGACGCCTTGGCGGAGGCCGGTCCGGGAGTTGCGGATTCGGTGGTGGGCATTGGCGTGGATACCACCGGGAGCACCCCGATTCCGGTGGATGCCAAGGGAGAGGCGCTGGCGCTGCAACCCGAGTTTGCGGACAACCCCAACGCCATGGCTTGGCTGTGGAAAGATCATACCTCCACCCGCGAAGCCTTGGAAATCACCGAGGCGGCCGCCGCGCGTCATCCGGAATATTTGGCCAAGTGTGGGGGCACCTACTCTTCTGAATGGTACTGGGCGAAATTGCTGAAATGCGCCCGCACGGACGCGAAGGTCTTTCAGGCCGCCGCGAGTTGGGTGGAATTGGCCGACTGGGTGCCGGCGGTCCTGACGGGAACCACGGCCCTGGCGCAGGTGAAGCGCTGCATCTGCGCCGCCGGTCATAAAGCCATGTTCAATCCCGCTTGGGGCGGATATCCTGCGGAGTCGTTTTTGTCCGTTTTTGACGACGGGGTGCTGACTCTGGCGCGCAAGACCTTGCCGGACATCGCGTACAATGTGTCGCAGGCCGTGGGGGCACTCACGGCGGATTGGGCGGCGCGTCTGGGTTTGCCCGCGGGCATTCCGGTGGCGGCGGGGGCGTTTGACTGTCATTTGGGGGCGATTGGCTCCGGGATCCGTCCCGGCACCATGGTGAAAGTGATTGGCACTTCGACCTGCGATTTGGCGGTGCTGCCCATGGGGGGCGATTTTCAGGATATTCCCGGGGTTTGCGGGGTGGTCCCGGAATCGGTGCTGCCCGGCAATTACGGGGTCGAGGCGGGTCAGTCGGCCGTGGGCGATATTTTCAATTGGTACGTGCACAAACTCCAGCCCGGCGCCGGGATGGACCACGCGGCCTTGAACCGTGCCGCCGAGAACCTTCGGCCCGGCGAAAGCGGACTGCTCGCGTTGGATTGGCACAATGGAAACCGCACCGTGTTGGTGGACCAGGAACTGACGGGGCTGGTGCTGGGGTTGACCCTGCACAGCTCTCCCGGGGAGCTGTTCCGAGCCTGGGTCGAGTCCACCGCGTTCGGCGCCCGCATGATTCGAGACCGGATGACCGAATACGGCGTGCCCGTGGATCGGGTGATCGCCTGCGGCGGCATTTCCCTGAAAAGCCCCATGCTCATGCAGATTTATGCCGACGTGCTGAATTGTCCGATGCTGGTGTCCGGCAGCGAACAGACCTGCGCACTGGGATCGGCCATGGCGGGGGCGGTGGTCGCGGGCGTGTATCCTGATTTTGATCGGGCCGCGGAGGCGATGACGAACCTGCACGAGGTTCGCTATGATCCCATTCCCGAAAACGTGAAAATCTACGAGCGTCTTTTCGGGCTCTACAAACGGCTGCACGATCTGTTCGGCACCCGGGAATACGCCGAAAACCAATACGAAGTGATGAAAGCCCTGATCGAACTCCGAAATCAAGAACGGGGCCGGGCATGAGTTTCACCCCCTTGCAGGAACGTGTCTGCCAAGCCAACCGGGAGATCAACCGGATTAAATTGGCGATTCTGACCTGGGGCAACGCGAGCGAGGTGGACCGCGAGGCCGGGGTGTTCGCCATCAAACCCAGCGGCGTTTCGTATGCGGAATTGACCCCCGAGATGATCCCCCTGATTTCCCTGGAGACGGGAAAGGCCGTGGGCGGGACCTTGAATCCGTCCTCCGACACCGCCACCCACTGGTGGCTTTACCGGGAATTTCTGGAGATCGGCGGGGTGGTGCACACCCATTCTCCCAACGCCACCGCCTGGGCGCAGGCGCAAAAAGCCATTCCATGTTTTGGCACCACGCATGCGGACGCGTTTTACGGCCCCATTCCCTGCACCCGTCCGCTGACGCGGGCGGAAGTGGAAGACGCCTACGAACTCAACACCGGCAAGGTGATCGTGGAACATTTTCGCGAGCACGGCCTTTCGCCCATGGAGGTGCCCGGCGTGCTGGTGTCCGCCCACGCGCCCTTCACCTGGGGAAAACATGCGATGGCCGCGGTCACCCAAGCCCAAACCCTCGAAGAGGTGGCCAAAATGGCACTGGCCAGCTTGGCAATGAACCCCGACCTCGCGCCGGTGGACGATTTTCTCCTCGAAAAACACTATACCCGCAAGCACGGCCCCAAAGCCACTTATGGTCAAGCCTAAAACCCCACCCAAGAGTCCATGCAAAAAAAATCCCACACCCTTTGGTTTGTCACCGGCAGCCAGCATCTGTACGGCCCCGAAACCCTCGAGCAAGTGGCCGCGGACGCGCAGGCTATCGCCGCCGCGCTCGACGCCGCCTCCGAAATCCCGGTTCGGGTGCTGTGGAAACCCACGGTCAAAACCCCCGATGAAGTGTACGCCCTTTGCCGGGATGCCAACGCGGATGCGGATTGCATCGGACTGATCACTTGGATGCACACTTTCAGCCCCGCCAAAATGTGGATTGGCGGGTTGACGGCTCTGAAAAAGCCCTTCCTTCACCTGCATACCCAATTCGGCAGCGCCATCCCCTGGGAATCCATCGACATGGATTTCATGAACCTGCATCAGTCCGCGCACGGGGGACGCGAGTTCGGGTTCCTCTGTTCGCGTTTGCGCAAAAACCGCGAGGTGGTCGTGGGGCATTGGCAGGACGCGGAAGTTCGCGCCGAATTGGGCGACTGGGCCCGGGTGGCCCTGGCCTGGAATGAATCCCAACATCTGAAAGTGGCCCGATTCGGGGACAACATGCGCGAAGTGGCGGTGACCGAAGGGGACAAGGTCGAGGCGCAAATCCGATTCGGGTACGCGGTCAATGGCTACGGCATGGGAGATTTGAAGGCGTATGTGGACCGGGTGACGGAATCCGAGGTGGATGCGCTCATGGCCGAATATGCCCGACTGTACCGCATCGCCCCGGAGGCCGCGGAAGCGAACATCCGCGAACAGGCCCGCATCGAGATCGGGTTGCGCTCGTTTTTAACCGAAGGCGGCTTCGGCGCGTTCACCACCACTTTCGAAAATTTGCACGGATTTCGTCAACTGCCCGGGCTCGCGGTACAGCGACTGATGGCGGACGGATACGGATTCGGGGCCGAGGGCGACTGGAAAACCGCGGCCATGACCCGCATCCTGAAAGTCATGGGCGAAGGTTTGTCCGGCGGCACTTCCTTCATGGAGGATTACACCTACCATTTCGACGCGTCCGGGGACAAAGTGCTGGGCTCCCATATGTTGGAAATCTGTCCTTCCATTGCCTCCGACACGCCCAGCTTGGAAGTGCATCCCCTCGGCATTGGCGGCAAGGAAGATCCGGCCCGTTTGGTATTCAATTCCCCCGCCGGACCCGCCATCAACGTGTCCCCGGTGGACATGGGGAACCGCTTCCGTATTCTCGTGAACGAAGTCGAAGCGGTTACGCCCGAGCAGGACCTGCCCAAACTGCCGGTGGCCCGGGTACTGTGGGTGCCCCAACCCAACTTGAAAGTCGGGGCCGCCGCCTGGATTTTGGGCGGAGGCGCTCACCATACCGTCTATTCGCAGCAGTTGAAAACCCGCCACATCGAAATGTACGCCGAAATGGCCGGGGTGGAACTGCTGGTCATCGATGCCGACACCCGCCTGCGCGATTTCAAGAACGAGATCCGTTGGAACGAGTGTGCGTACCGCTGACGGTCAAAAAAGTTTTCTCGCCTGATATAGATTGGTGACAATTGGCTTTGCTTGTAGCATGGCTTTTGCAAAATGAGTCAGAAGGTGTTTGTGGATCTATAAAATGGGAAAAAGCCTTCGGGGGAGACCGGACTCTTGATCTCACGCCGCCTTTCGCGCTTTCGGGGGGACGTCACCATCAGAAGATGCGTTAGCCCCCCGAAATCGCAAAATCCGACGCAAGCTGAATAGCCCGGTCTCCCATAACCCTGATGGATTGACGAGAAAGAGCCCGAAGGCTTTTCCCAGTCAGACCCGAGCCCCCGCTCGGGATACCCAGTTGAAGTGAGTGTGGTGCATGACTTTTGCGGGGCCACGGGGACAGGAGCGCCAATCGCCGTATTGGCGGGGCATGGGGGGGCATTGCTTTGCCCTAAACTTTGTCTCAAGCACGGACCTGGAGGTTTCAACCCCGTCTTGGTTTGATGAAAACACATGTTTGAGGGAGAGAAAGCCTTATCGTGGATTCGGCTTGACATCCTTTCTCCATTTCACCACGATTTCATCATGTCACACCATATTGCAACCCCTACACAGGAGTCCATCCCTATAAACAGATTTCGGAACCACCCGTTGCATAAGATTCAGCTTGCACACGGAATTTTATGCAACAGCATGCATCACATATGCTTTCGAAAAAAGAAAATTTCTGCAATTGTTCCTGAACACAGGTGGCATGCAGAAAAAACAACGAGTTTCTGAATATAATGTTCGGTAAAAAGTTGTGAAAAGGAACCCAATGCCGAAAGCATCATACAGACAGTTTTCGATCGAAGTTTCTGATGGCTGGTCGGTGAGAGTGGAGAGCGACTCCACATCTGATTTTCTCAGCATCACACACAGCAACCACTCGGCACAACTTCGCCTCTCAACCTTTGACCCACAGCAGATGTCAGCAAAGGACTGGGTGGAATTCGCGGCGAATACGAACCGGATGAAGAATCGTTCTGTATTGGCTACCGAAGTTGGACCGCTGGCGGGGTACGAGGTCCAATTTACCGGAGGCCTCACTTGGATTCGTGGATGGGTTCTTGAATGCAACGGAGTTCCACTGGATATAACCTACCGATCCGACATCAGCCTACGCGGACTCGATGATGCAGACATCGATGCAATGCTCAAATCGCTACAGGTGAATCCAAGCATCGAATAAGGCGTCACCTACTCTGCCCGACAAATCCAAACAGCAGGTGACAAAACCCTGCCAATGTGGTAAGTATAAGACAACTTCCGGAGCTTTATTATGCCAGTTATAGCACGTTTCTATGGGATCCTGATCAAAATGTACTTTCGTGAGCACGGTGTGCCGCATTTTCATGCTGTCTATGCCGAGTTTAATGGAGTGTTCGACTTAAACACCTTGGAGATGATTGAGGGTGACCTCCCGCCACGGGCTCAGCGCCTCGTGCGCGACTGGGCAGAAAGGTACAAAGGCGAGCTACAACGGATGTGGGAAACCCAAGATTTTATGAAACTCCCTGGATTAGAGTAAAATATGAAAACAACCGCGAAATACCCAAAGATACGAAACGTAAGTCCGAAACCTGGCAAGACTTTGCTGGTCACCTTCGACAACGGCGACAGTAGGCTATACGATTGCAAACCTCTTCTTGATAAAGAAGTCTTTCGCCCGCTGCGTGAAGAAGCCATCTTTCGATGCGCTCATGCCGACTCCCACGGACACGGTGTCGTTTGGAATGATGATATCGATCTTGCCGAGTCCGAGATCTGGCTCAACGGAAAATTCACCGAACCAGACGATGCCCTCGACAAACAATAACCGCTACGCGGCTATTGTTTGCGAGTGATCGTAGACGTTAGGTAGGCAATATGACTAAAAACAAATTTATCTTACATAATGGCGTAAAAATGATAGAAGGCTGGCCTGAACAGATCGAAGACAGCCAAAAAATATGCAAATACAATGTGGACGGAGAAGACGTTGATCGCATTCCTTTCGGAAATGAGACGTATATGAAAAATGAATATTTAACTGCATGTCCTGACTGCGGTGTGACTCTAGGTCAGTTTCATGTTGCATTTGTATGCGATACCGAAGAATGTCCCGTGTGTCATACATCACTATTGTAAGCGTCCGGGGATCGACCCACTGGCGTGCCGGGTTTGTCCGTGGTAAGATG
>JAFIGC010000232.1 GCA_020831635.1 Verrucomicrobiota bacterium
TCGTTGCACTCGCTACACGCACTCCAAAGCGGCTTCGCCGCGCTCGTTACTCCGGAACTCGCCACCTCCCAATCGCACAAATGATCTATTGCAATTTTTGTCCAAGGCATGAAGCTACTTGGATTCAAAGGATTCCTATGGGAAAAACCAGAGAACAATAAAAATGAAATTGCCAAAATCCAAGAACCCGGTTAACCTCTTTGACGCAATTAAAAATATGGGTATGCACTTGACTCCACTTCCAATATACTGTGGAAAATTTGGCGTGAAAAAAAATGCCGCCGCCGGGCTCGTCCCGGTGGGGCGACGACTTTGGGCCCGAAACCCGGGCGACAACCTCTGGCCGCCCTTCCGCTTGCCGGAGGGGTGTAGCCACGACTGAGGAGGAGTCGGGGAAAAGGTCAAAGAACAGTCGTCGCGACACCCCCGCGACAAGCACGGGGGCGACGTGAGAAGAGAAGTGGCGATCGGGCGCAAAGTCGTCGCTCCCCTCCGGCAAGCGGAGGGGCGGCGCGCGGTGGCACAATGAAAAATGACCCATTATACAGTCCATCATTACCATGCGGTGGAGTCAAGTGCATACGCAGAATGAAAAAAATGAAGACAATCGTCCTAACGCTATTGCTTGGAGCCTGTACCAGTGTTGAAAAGTCTGTATGGGACCCCACCGTTCCGTGGAATGAAACACCGGAAGCCAAGGAATTGGCAGAACATCAAGGGACCCCGCGCCTTCCAGATCCAACGCCCTATGATGATCGGGAAAATGAAAGAGGATTATACCAACACGGTTATCTTCATGGGTGGCATGCTTGGCAAATTCATGGAGCGGCATCTGTTGGCGCATCATGGTTTCCACCCAGGTATGCAATGAATCACTCAAGACTTCAGAAAATTTGGAATGAGGGCTTAGCGGAAGGTCAAAAATCCGCTATCGATGAAAATCCTCATATACCCTCTTTGTTCAACCACATACGGCACCAAACCCTTCGGGTTCGGTGCCTTGATCCTTGGCGGAATCCACGGATATTTCTTGAGGAGACATTATGAAAAAAATAAAACCTGTACATCCCGGTGAAATTCTTTTTGAAAAGTTTCTAAAGCTGATGGAAATCAGTCAAAACCAACTCGGACGCGACTTGGGTGTTTCACCCAGGCGGGTAAACGAGATTATCCATGGAAAAAGGAGCATCACGGCTGACACGGCCTTGAGACTTTCCGTTTATTTCGGAAATTCCGCATCTTTTTGGTTGGGCCTCCAGATGGATTATGACCTCGAAGTTGCCGAAGATTCCAGCTCAATCCAGATTCACCAAGAGGTCAAACGGATGGCCTTGGCGTGATCATCCTGTTGACCGTGGTAAAGCGGTAGCTTCGTTGCACTCGCTACGCGCACTCCAAAGCGGCTTCGCCGCACACGTTACTCCGGAATTCGCCACCTCGCACTTGCACGAATGATCTGTTGCGATTTTCGTCCAATGGCAAGAAGCTGTCCAGATACAAATGAAATGAAAATCCGTGTTCATCCG
Source organism: Verrucomicrobiota bacterium (assembly GCA_020831635.1). Classification (GTDB taxonomy): domain Bacteria; phylum Verrucomicrobiota; class Kiritimatiellia; order SS1-B-03-39; family UBA6053; genus PXAS01. The sequence goes on from JAFIGC010000232.1 coordinate 1,527, forward strand.
TGTCCATCTGTGGTTCAAAACAATTCGCCAAGCAGTAGACTCACCGAACCTCTCAACCTCGGTCCGGCGGACGAAAGCGTTCGTTCCTCATTCGCAACAAACCCGCCCCCGCTGGCACGAGCAACCAAAGCGCAAGTCCCACCATTTGCAGGTTCCGTGAGAAAGAGGTCGCGTGAAAGGAGAGCGTCACCTCATGTTCCCCGCGCGGAAGCACCAATCCGGTGAACAAACCGTCCACGGGTTGGAGGGGGCGGGGCTCGTCTTCACCCTCGATTATCGCAAACAGCCGGGCATCGTGGCGGTCGGCGAGGCGCAGCAATGCCTCGGGGGCATCCACGCGCAGCTTTAAGTAGAAGGCGTTCAGATCCCGCGACACTTCCAAAATTTCACCTGAGGCGGGGTCGGGACCATGGCGATGGAACTCGGTGCGCAATTTCCCGTCTTGTTCCCCCCATTCGTCCAGCAGCGTATGACGCTCCGCGGGCAGGCCCAATTCCAGGACCACATGCCTGCCGGCATTCTCCCGGGTTGCGGGCACCAGACGATACCCGCCGCGAATATCGTCGTTCACGTCGTAGGCAAACACTTCCCGGAAAATCCGGTCAAACCCCGCACCCTCCCGCAGTTGGGACCAGGCTTCGCGGGGCATGAGCACGTAATTGACCCCGAACTCCCGCCACATGCGCACGGTGTCATTGCCAATTTCATCGAAATAGGCGTGATAGGCTCCCTCCAATCGCGGGGCGGCGAGAATATTCAAGGTGTCGATGCGGCGGTAGTGGAACAGATCGGACACCAGCATGTTGTAAATGCCGCGTTGATCCAGGGTGGCCACGCGACGGTTCCCGAGATTCGCCTCCAGAAAATCGGCAAGCGCGTTTTGCTTGAGAAAGCGGGTGTGTACCGGTTGGATGTAATGGCGTCCCAAGAGCAAACCGTCCCCGGCAATCAGAAACACCAAGGCCATGCCGGCAACGAGCCCGGATTTCGGACGCGAGCGAAAGCGTTGCCGGAACACAAAAAGCAACGCGCCGGCGACGGCAAACAGGCTGGCATGAACAAAACTCCATTGCCGGGTGCGTAGGATACCTTCGGCCCGGGTTTCCCAGGGCGTATCGGAAAAGACATGCAAAAGCCAGGCGTCATCCGGCTGCAGCATCAGCGCCGCCAGCGCACCAAGGCCCGCGAAGACCCCGAATCCAATGGCAAAGCGACGAAACAGCTTCGGACGATCCTCCAGCGTGAGAAACGCCTGCGCGCCCCATGCGGTGAGAAGGCCCATGGCCAGTTGGAACACCTGTAAAAACTTGTTGGGGTTCCGGATGTTGGACACCAACGGCAATTGAGCGAACACCCGGTAAATCGGCGTGTATTTGCCAAAGGCCAGCAGCAGGGTCGCCAGCGCGATCAAGGCCCAAAACCTCATTTCCCGCGAACCGGGAAAGGCGTATAAGGCCAGAACCACCAAGCCCAGCGGAATCAGCCCCAAATACACGCTCTCCAACTTGAGATTGGCCAACCCGGCCCCCTCCGCATCCCAATTCGCGTCACGTCCGGTGCGCCCGTGGTATGGAGCCTCGTCATGCCCCGTGTACCACCCGGAAAAACCGGGCAAGATCAAATTCATGCTTTCACCCGGCGGAAAACTCCATTGGGTGAGGAAATTCCATTTCGCATCGCGGTCTTCCCCTTGGAGCACGGGGACGTTGTCGACATGCATGGCCATGTCCCGTCGGTAGGCGTCCCAACAAAGCATGGCCAAGGGCACGGCCATGGGCAAAATGAGTTTGGCCAAACCCGCCGGATGGCGAGGTCCCCGCGAAAGGAGTTCCACGAAAAACCACAGCCCCAGCGGCAGGCCAAAAAACAACGCCACATCCCCCTGATGCATGAACATCATGCCCGTGCAGCCACCGGCAAGCACGGCCCAGACCCAATCGCGATTGGCGAGGGTCTTCTCCAAACAGAAAAGGGTGGCGGACGCAAATAGAAGCACCCCGTATTTTTCCAGATGACCCGGATGAATCAGGGTAAGATTACTGCCCAGCCAAAAAGCCACCAGCGCCCCTGTCACCGACGCCAGCCATCCCACCCCTTTCGCACGCAGAAACGCAATCAGGAAAAACGAAGCGAAAAGTAGGTTCAGCCCGTAAATCCAATCGAAATAGGTATCCACGGGCAAAAGCGCCAAAAGGAAATTGTTCCAAGTCAGCGGCAATTGACCCACCCGACCCAAAAGCGGCATCGACCGCCAAAACCCGCCGAAAAACCCTTCCGGCATCTCCCCCTTGTAAAAAGACATCAGCCCGATGTTATAATCCCGGGCCAGCAAGGTGGTATGTTCCGGCAACACCACCCGGAACATCAAGACCATGTGCACAAGCAAAAACACCCCCGTCCAAAAGGCAGGGGACCGCGTGGCGCGTTTGAAAATCACTGGAAAAGGAACAGGCATCTCGACCCGACCCCATACCCCACGCGCGAACGAGATACAATCCCGGAACCGGGGTTTTCACGGAGCGAATCGGGGTCACGCCTTTGGGGGCTCGGGGTGGAAAGGAGCGCCGATCGCCGCATCGGCAGACCGAACAATGAACGACTGCCGACGGGGCGAAGGGGGAAAGGAGCGCCGATCTCCGCATCGGCTGGGGCGAAGGGGGAAATTTCCTTGGAAGCCGCCTCAGCATGGCGTATGTCCAAGACATGAGTTCCGACACAAGCCCTCCACCGCAACCCGCGCCCGCAACACCCGCGCCGATTTTGCTGTTCGTGTACCGCCGTCCGCGGCACACCCGTAAAACCCTGGAAGCCTTGCGGCGCAATCACGGGGCGGCCCGTCATGATTTGATGGTCTTCAGCGACGCCCCCGCCGGAGAAAAGGATGCCGCCGACGTGACCGCCACCCGCGCGGTCTGCCGGAACATCCGGGGATTTCGTTCCGTGCGGGTCATTGGAAGGGACAGGCACTTGGGCTTGGCCGAATCCGTGATTTCAGGCGTCACCCAAGGACTGGAGGAATTCGGGCGGGCCATCGTTCTGGAGGACGATCTGGTCACCGGCTCCGGTTTTCTGGCCTGGATGAACGCGGCCTTGGAGACTTACCGGGACGATCCCCGGATTTTCTCCGTTTGCGGCTGCGCGTTGCCAGGGTTCCGACGCCTCGTGCCCCAAGACTACCCCCACGAAGTCTGGCTCTCCCGCCGTCATCTTTCCCACGGCTGGGGAACGTGGAAACCCGCTTGGGATGCAGTGGAATGGGAGATCCCGGATTTTGAGCGCTTTCGCAATGATCCCGCGGAACAATCCCGGTTTGATCTCGGTGGCGCGGATTTGTCGGAAGCCCTGATCCGGCAACAAACCCTAAAGCAGGATTTGTGGGCCGTGCGCTTTACCTATGCCCACTTCAAGCACAACGCCTGGTCCCTGATCCCCATGAAAAGCCATGTGAAAAACATCGGCTACGACGGCACCGGACGCAATTGCCTTCCCAATCCCCTGCGCTGGTTCGACCGGGTGGAAGCCGACAGTCATTTCCCGCCCTTCCCAATGGACATTCAACCCGACGAACGCCTGCTGGACGCCTGCCGGAAAGTCATCCGCAGCAGAAAACGCCTCGAAGACCTGGCCCGCTTCATCAGGCCCGCTTGAAAAATTTCGGAAATCCGATCATCACACCCGCCAGGGCAAACATGAACAAGGTCAAAAATTGTCCGGTACTCATCCATCCGAAAAACACCCGGGCTCCGAAATCCGGCTCCCTGAAAAATTCCATGGAAAAGCGGGCCAGCCCGTAGCCGATCAAAAACGTGATCGATAGACGACCCGCCTTGGCTTCGCTCCAAGGCGAACGCCGCAGCAAAAACAAAACCACAAACAACAAAAAGCCCTCCAAGAGCGCCTGATACAGTTGCGAGGGGTGACGGGGTTCAAGCCAGCCGCGTTCCACGTACTGACGCAGGAGATCCAAATCATACCGCTGCGCTTCCAGTTGTCCGCCCGGTCCAAATTCTCCCCGCTCCAAGGGAAACACCACCCCCCAAGGCTTCTGAGTGGGATGTCCCCACAATTCGCCATTGATGAAATTCGCGACCCGTCCCAGGGCCAGCCCCGGCGTGCCCGCCACCACCAGATTGTCCATGATATTCCAAAACGTGGTCTGATACTTGCGCGCCCACCACAACACCACCAACGCGCACCCGATCATCCCCCCGTGACTGGCCATGCCTCCCTCCCACAACCGGAAGAAACTGCCCGGATCGCTGAAGAACTTTTCCGGCTGATAAAAGAGAAAATAGCCCAAACGCCCCCCCAACATCACCCCGAACAGCGCCAAAGCCGTGAGAAAGTCCTGAATTCTGTCCGCCGGAATCGCCAGCTTGTTGGCCCGGGAAAGCCGTACCAAGATAAAATACCCAATCACAAACCCCACCAGATACGAAAGTCCGTACCAGCGGATCGCCAAGGTCTCGGTGAATTGGATGATTTCGGGTCGGATGCGATGGATGTAATGCATGACGAACACTTACACACCCGAAATCAAAATCACAATCTGAAAGGGAAAGAACGTCGAATGTCGGAGGGGCGAAGGGGGACGGGAGCGCCGATCTCCGCATCGGCTGGGGCGAAGGGGGCAAAAGAGAACGCCGAACATCGAACGTCCAACTTCGAACATTGAACGATTTCCGAAGGGGCAAAGGGGGCGACGCGAAGCGTCCTTGGAGTGCGTGTAGCGAGTGCAACGAAGCTACCGCTTTGGGGGCGTAAGGGGGGCGGAAGTCCAGAATGCCGAACATCGAACGTCCAACTGCGAACATTGAACGATTTCCGAAGGGGCAAAGGGGGCGACGCGAAGCGTCCTTGGA
>JAFIGC010000233.1 GCA_020831635.1 Verrucomicrobiota bacterium
ATTGACCCCAACGGGGTCTCACCCGTCAGCCCGCGGGCAACGCCCCGGGAAACATAAATTGAGGTCTGGCCCCCGGATCCCCACAAAATGACGCCCGGGTTCCTCCCGAATTTGAGCATACAGCTCCCGGTGGATCGGATGACGCGCACCCATTTCCAAGGCTCTGCGGTTGGATTCCAATAATTTTCATGACATCAAACCATTTGCCAAAATGATAGGCATTTTGTCAAATGATTTTACGAGATGTGGTTGATATTACATTTCTACACTTTTCAAAGATATGTGAGATGAAAACGGCAAAGCGGTTTCGCCGCGCTCTTTCTCCGTGTTGAACATTGACCCCTCCCACTCATTTCTCTAACATTTGGCCATGAATACGAGGAACCCTTCCAACAGAAAACTGTGGTGTTTTGTCATCGGTTTTCTGCTGCTGGTGATTCTTCTCCCCGTGATTCTGGCCATGCTGCCGATCTGGGACGGCCCCCCCGTGGATGATTCGGACATGGAAATCGTCTATCGCGAGATTCCCGACGAGCAGAACGCCTTCGAGCTGTTTCGCGAAGCGGAAGCGGTGATGGTCCCAATCCCTGATGTATGGAATGATTGGGAGGAAGATCCTCAGGCCCATGCCGATGAAATTCGGGTTTGGATGGACGCCAACCGTGAGGCCCTCCGTCTGCTCGCCGAAGGGGTGGCTCTTGGCGACTACCAAACCCCCGAGGTGAAAAGGTTGGAGGATACGATTCCCTGGATCACCGATAGTTTGGTCATGGGTCAAATGTTACGGATGAAAACCCTTATGGAATCTGATCCCGCCAAACGAATGGATCTGCATCTGCTGCGACTGCGTTTTGCCGAACTCTCCTACCAAGCCGGATCAAGCCTGATCGAGGCTTCGGTAGGAACCCATCTCTATCAAGTTGCGCTTCAATCCGTTATTGAAAAGCTCCAAAATCAGGAAACCGATACGGTGAATCTGCGCAGGTTTCTTGCAGCACTCACCGAACTCAGGATGGACGAGAAACGGATGGTCATGGGATTAAAATCGGATTACCGTGGCATGATACTCCATGTAGAGGAGATCATCAGGGTGGGTTTCGATGAATATTTGGATGATTGGATGAATTCCCCCTTTGTGCGCCCGTTCATGCGTCCGGGTAGATGGGGATATCAAAAAGAAAATTCCAAACGGCTGATTTTGGAAAGCTATCACCACGCCATTGCGTACTTCCGGGGGGATGAGGCGCTTGATCAATTGAATGCAAAATCGATAGAGATCTACGAGTTTATTGATGGAAACGAACCCCTGCACCGCAAATTCCATAATGTGAAAGGGAAAGAGCTGGTTTCTCAATTCATTAAAGATCCGGAATTCATACTCAACAGATATCATGAGACCCTCGCGGACCTCCATGCCGCGCGGTTGGTGGCAGCTTTGAATCTGTACCACCGTAAACACGGCCATTTGCCGGACACCTTGCACGCCCTGGTCCCCGACCTTCTCGACGAAGTGCCCGCAGATCCTTTTGACGGACAGCCCTTCCGATATCTTCCCGCCGAGGCCCGGATATATTCCATCGGGAAAAACCGGGAAGACAACGGCGGGTCGATTCGCGTCATCACCAGACGGCGGTCCACTCCTGACCGCAACCACACCGAAGACCGCGTTTATGGCGTGTTTGAGGAGGTTGAGCTTGAGCGGGATCCCGGCAGGTAAACCCAACTCCCTTTGGCCGAAAATTCGCCCCGTAGCATCAGGCCGGTATGCGCGAAGCGCCCTGGAGTGCGTGTAGCGAGTTCTACGAGCTACCGCCTTACCCGCGCGGGCTGACCCCCAACCTCCGTCGAAGCATGAACCCTTTGCGGTGGATTTTTGGCAAGGGTGCATTCGTACGTCTGTGGGAGCCTCCTGGGCAAAGGTGGAAGGGCGGTAGCTCGTAGAACTCGCTACACGCACTCCAGGGACGCTTCGCGTCGATCCATCGATGACCACGGGGGGAATTTCAGGCCGGAGGTGACTGGTGGGACCACCTTGCCGCCACGCGCACAAAAAACGCCCCGTCCCATGTGCCCGCACTCATTACTTCGGACAGTTCCCTCGGAAGATTCGCGGGACGGCGCAGCAATTCGCGGGTCTCTCTTCTGGAAGATCCGCAGGCCGGCGAAGACAATTGAGTGCGGAGTTCGGAGAGTCGAGTGCAGAGTGGGGTTTCTCCAATGTTGACCCCTCCCACGCATTTCTCTAATAAGCCGTCATGAATCCGCGAAACCCTTCCAACAAAAAACTGTGGTGTTTTGTCATCGGTTTTCTGCTGCTGGTGATTCTTCTCCCCGTGATTCTGGCCATGCTGCCGATCTGGGACGGCCCCCCCGTGGATGATTCGGACATGGAAATCGTCTATCGCGAGATTCCCGACGAGCAGAACGCCTTCGAGCTTTTCCGGAAAGCGGAAAAATTTATGCTGCCAATCCCTGATGTTTGGAATGATTGGGAGGAAGATCCGCAGGCCCATGCGGAGGAAATTCGGGCATGGGTGGACGCCAACCAAGAGGCGCTCCGTCTGCTTGCCAAAGGGGTGGCCCTTGGTGATTATCAGGTACCCGAGGCCAAACCTTTGACGGGTGGAGTCCCTTGGATCAAAAAAAGTCGCGAGATGGGACTGTTGTTGTGGATGGCTTCCCGAATAGAGAAGGATCCCTCCCCGCGGGTTGACCTGCACCTGCTTCAGCTACGGCACGCGGAATTTATCTACAACGCCGGATCAAGTCTCATTGAAGCGGTCATGGGCACCATACTCTATAACCTTGCTTTGGCCTCGGTTCCAGAAACCGTGTGGTCTCCAGAGACCGAGACGGAAAGTCTGCGCAAATTGATGGCCACACTGGTTGAGCTTCGGTTGGGTAAGGAACGTATGGTGAGGGCTTACCAAGCGGAATACCGTTATGGGGTTGAGAATCTGCAATTCAGTATAAGGCCCAAAACCGCATTCGCACGCCCGTTTATTCGATCAGGTACCTGGGGATATCAAGAGGAAAACACCAAGCGCTTGTATTTGCAACATCATCGACAAGCCATCGCGTATTTGCAGGGCGAGGGTCCAATGGATCAAGAGGAAGACTCTCCGTCCGCGATCATAAAATTCACCGACCGCATTGCCCCCATGATTCGTAACAGTCACAACTGGATTGGAAAACGGTTTTTTTCCAATACCGCGGTTTCCAGGGAGAGAACGATCAACCAGTTCAAGGCAACGCTCGCCGACCTTCACGCCTTGAGGTTGGTGACGGCCTTGCAACTCTACCACCGTGAACACGGCCATCTGCCGGACACATTGGACGCCCTGGTCCCCGACCTTCTCGACGAAGTACCTGTCGATCCTTTTGACGGACAGCCCTTCCGATATCTTCCCGCCGAGGCCCGGATCTATTCCATCGGGAAAAACCGCGAGGACAACGGCGGGTCGATTCGCGTCATCACCAGACGGCGGTCCACTCCTGACCGCAACCACACCGAAGACCGTGTTTATGGCGTGTTTGAGGAGGTTGAGTTCTTGCAAGATTGACGACGCGAAGCGTCTTGGCGTGCCCTCCTTCGTCCCTCGAGCGGGACTACGGCGGGCGCAGCCAAGCGGCTTCGCCGCGCTCTTTACTCCGTATTGAACATTGACCCCTCCCACTCATTGCTCTAACATTTGGCCATGAATACGAGGAACCCTTCCAACAGAAAACTGTGGTGTTTTGTCATCGGTTTTCTGCTGCTGGTGATTCTTCTCCCCGTGATTCTGGCCATGCTGCCGATCTGGGACGGCCCGCCCGTGGACGATTCGGACATGGAAATCGTCTATCGCGAGATTCCCGACGAGCAGAACGCTTTCGAGCTTTTCCGGGAAGCGGAAGCGGCCATGGTTCCGCGTCCCGATTTGGAGGTCTGGAAACAATGGTACGATGATCCGCCGGCCCATGCGGAGGAGATTCGGGCATGGGTGACATCCAATCAAGAGGCCATCCGCCTGCTGTCCGAAGGGGTGGCCCTTGGTGATTATCAAACTCCCGAAGTAAAACGGTATACCGATGAGGTTCCTTGGATCACGGGTAGTTTGGCCATGGGAGAATTTTTGCGAATGGCGGTCCGGATGGAACCGGACCCCGTCAAGCGCATGGATTTGCATCTGCTCCAGTTGCGCTATGCCGAACTCACCTACCACGCCGGATCGAGTCTGATCGAGGCGCTGGTGGGCATTGCCCTTCATTCTTTCGCAAATTACAGTCTTTTCGACACGTTACAGGACATTGAAATGGATAAGGCCAGTCTTCGCAGGCTTCTCACCGCGCTGTTGGAAATCAGGATCGACGAGGAACGGATGATTCAGGCATTGCAAAGCGAATACCGTGCCCTGGTGCTGTTTATGGAGGAGGTCATGCGATTGGGGGGAGGCGAGTATGACGCACTGGGAGTTAATTTTCCGGTCAGCAGCTTTCTGCATCCATTCACCCGTCCCGGCACTTGGGGATATCAGGAAGAAAATACCAAGCGGCTTTATCTGGAATGCATTCGCCCGCCCATCGCGTACCTGCGCGGGGAGATGTCGTATGAACTGATGGAATCATCCTATTTGAAGATTGAAGAATTGACCGGCCCGCCCACGCCTCTGCATCCCAAAATCTACAACGGCATTGGCAAGCTTTTGGTCAATCAGCTATCAGATTCAGGGGGAGGGCTGGTCAATAAGTACAAAGAAACCCTCGCGGACCTCCACGCCTTGAGGTTGGTGACGGCCTTGCAACTCTACCACCGTGAACAAGGGCACCTGCCGGACACATTGCAGGCATTGGTTCCCGACCTTCTCGACGAAGTTCCCGCAGATCCTTTTGACGGGCAACCCTTCCGTTATCTTCCCGCCGAGGCCCGAATTTATTCCATCGGGAAAAACCGTGAGGACAATGGCGGGTCAATCCGCGTCATCACCAGACGGCGGTCCACTCCTGACCGCAACCACACCGAAGATCGCGTTTATGGCGTGTTTGAGGAGATTGAGCTTGAGCGGGAGCCCGGCAGGTGAATGCTGTCACCTTTGGCTAAAAATTCGCCCCATCGCATCAGGCCGGTATGCGCGAAGCGCCCTGGAGTGCGTGTAGCGAGTTTTACGAGCTACCGCCTTGCCCGCGCGGGCCGACCCCCAACCTCCGTCGAAGCATGAACCCTTTGCGGTGGATTTTTTGGCAAGGGTGCAGTTGTACGCCTGTGGGTTCATCACGGGCAAAGGTGGAAGGGCGGTAGCTCGTAGAACTCGCTACACGCACTCCAGGGACGCTTCGCGTCGATCCATCGATGACCACGGGGGGAATTTCAGGCATGACCTCACGAATTGGATGACGCGACACCGCAGATGCCGCCGGCACCGCACGCCGTGTTCCATATATAAAACATATTTCATATATGGAACACGGCGTGGAATAGGGAGACTTCATCAGACCGGGATTTTCGCGGCTCGGAAAAAATGAATGAAGCGGAGTTTCCACGGATTAAGGTTTGTGTCGATTTGCCTCGCAAGGTATGTTTGACGAAGAACACAGGATTTACTGGAGATTTACCCGAATATTTTCACGTAATCAAAAATAGGAGTACATATGAAGACCATTGGATTTATCGGAACGGGCGTCATGGGAAAAAGCATGGCCGGCCATTTGTTGGCGGCGGGGCATCCTTTGCGGGTGTACACGCGCACCAAGGCGAAAGCGTCGGATCTGCTGCAAAAAGGCGCGGTTTGGGAAGATTCCCCGGGGGCGTTGGCCGCCAACTGCGACATCGTCATTACCATCGTCGGCATGCCCGCGGATGTGGAAGAGGTTTATTTTGGCGACCAAGGTTTGCTCGCCAACCTGCGGAAGGGAACCGTGCTCATCGACATGACCACCTCCAGCCCGGAACTGGCCCGGCGCATTGCGGACGCGGCCAAGGAAAAGGGCGGGGCCGCACTGGACGCACCTGTGTCCGGTGGCGACAAGGGCGCGCGCGAAGCGGCCTTGTCGATCATGGTGGGCGGCGAACGGTCCGTATACGATGAGTTGCTGCCGGTCTTCAAGCTCATGGGTCGGAACATTGTCTATCAAGGTCCCGCCGGCAGCGGACAATCCTGCAAGATGTGCAATCAGGTCGTGATTGCCTCGACCATGATCGGGGTCTGCGAGGCCATGGCCTACGCCAAAAAATCCGGTTTGGATCCCCATACGGTGCTGGAAAGCATCAGCGCGGGGGCGGCGGGAAGCTGGGCATTGTCCAATTTGGCCCCGCGAATGATCGAGGGGGATTTCGATCCCGGATTTTATGTGAAACACTTCATCAAAGACATGGG
>JAFIGC010000291.1 GCA_020831635.1 Verrucomicrobiota bacterium
TCTTCACATCATCTTATGGCAGTTATACTTATGGCGTATGGGACGGGCTCTAAGTATAGCGTGCCGCCTCGCTCTGCACCAACCCTCACGTGTTCAGGCAACCTTATAGGCCCAACGTCCAGACTAAATCTGCTGTATACATTCAAGAAGCTGCGGACTCCACCAGTCGGATTTCTCCCGTCGTAAGCTGGAACAGCTCGTAGACGATGGCGTCAATGCGGGTCTCGTGGTATGCCAGAGATTTTTCGTCACCACTTGCCTTCGCGGCGGCGCATTTTTCGGCCAGGTCGCTGCGTTTGGCTTTTTTGGCATCGGTGGCGGGGGAATGAGGGACCGTCTGGAGTATCTGGGTTCGTAATCTGTCATTTACAACATCAGGTCTTGGCAGTAGCATTAAGCCCCTTCACTTTCTGACAAGGCCAAGTAGTAGAATGCTTCGGGCAAGGTTGTTTTGATCCGGTTCAGGGGTTGATAATCTTTCAGTTGGTACTCACGGACGAGGTCTGAGCGGGTTTCGAGGGTGAACGTGAGCGATTCAGGGCTCGGGGTGACGGTACCGTCCATAATCCGGGTCAGGAGGCAAACTTTGGCGGCAGCAATTTTGGCTTCGAGATTGGTTCGGAACGGGTATCTTACCAAATGGTTTTGGAGGCGTTTAATACCGTCGATCAGATCCGAAACCATGGCCATTTCGGGTTTTCCTCCCTTCACCCCATGAAGCAAAAGTTGTTTGGCGGTGTGGTGACTGTCGTGAAGGGTGTCGGTTATGCTGTGCCCTCCACCCCGATAAAGCGCCTCCATCCGGTGGCTTTCTTTGTACGCACCACGGAAGACTTCCAGATTCCGTAGACAACCATAAAGCTCTCCTATATCGAACATTTGCTTTACGACTTGCATGGTCATGGACGCCCCTTTCGCAGTTCGAAAAGGCACTCCAAGTGTTCGAGGCGCAAATGCCGTGAGTTTGTCTGCCAGGAGCGCCTCCGCAGTTGGGACGCGAACATTCAAATCCCGTTCAGTTTGAATGAACTCGGTTTTGATGGGTAGGCTAACACTTTCCAAACCGCAATCCTCTTCTTCCACCACATCCAGAAGGACATAATCTTCTTTGTTGATCAAACATGAGTTGTAGAAATATCGGAAATGCCTTCTCGCTGGCAACCCGCGAGTCCCCCGCTCATTCTCATCCTGCCGTATAAAAGGAACTTGCTTTCCCATCTTCTGGATTGTTCGCTCCAAATCCGATCCTGTAACGGAAGTGACAATATCCACGTCAATGGAAAGTCGCCTGATCTTGGGCAAATGAAGGAGAAGGGAGGTTCCACCCTTGAATAAAAACGGCATTTCGCTTTCCGCCAAAAGGCCAAGTAAAGCTAGTGCGTGAATGCATTTTTCCAGCAAAAGTGGGTCCACCAAGCCAAATTGTCTGCGTTGAGCTTGTAGGTATTCAGTGGTAAAACATTCGCCCTCTATCATGCATTATCTCCAGTTATTTCGCGTTATTGGAGTTGATGCATTCGAAATGGGCGAGAGCGAGGTTTCTTCGTCGAGCATATGAAACGAGTTCAGACATCTGAATGCGTCCTGCGCATAGGAGTCTGTTGACAGCCTGTTGTAGCTCTTCTGTTTCCGCGAGAGCGAGTCGTTCATTTTCGATCAAAAGGTCAATGAGCCATTTTTCCGGAGGAGCGATTCCATCTTGAGATGTGGGGGCTCTGCTCAAGGAAGGGTACAGAACAAGAGGCTGATGCATTCGGGAGGTGAGCTTATGAAAGGTTTCTCGATCCGGGTGAACAAGTACCTCATATCCCGCGTCCAGCAGCAATTCAGCCACCGTATTCATTGCATCTCGTTCCATGGAAACAAACTGAAATGATTTCGAAAGTAAATGATGCATGTATGGATTGATCCATTCCGTGCTCCATGCGGACACAGACAACATGGGTAATCGCTTTGTGATTTCTCGTAGAGGTTTTTCAACGGCTGCGTCGGGAAACGTCAACGGTTCAGACAGACTGCTGTACCAGCCTTTTCCCGCGTCATACAGAATCCCTTGATTGATGCAGTCTGAAAGGTAGTGCCGCAAGGTGCTTGGACTGGGTTCTTTTCCAACCGTGCGAGTTATGCTTTTCCAGACGGAATCATATGAGAAATAAGCAGTGTTTGCTATCAGGCTGGGAATAACCTTTTTTTGAAGAATGTGCTTATGGTCATGTAAATTATCAGTTTCAGAGCGAATGGCATTGCAAATTCCTTTGACATGCACCTCCTCCTCTGTTGTTAAATCAAACAAACAGCAGACGACTTTGTCGATACTAGACTCGAGAGTCAGTAGGTGAGAGCTGTCGAGGGATTCGGTGGCTTGGGCGCATTGCTCGGCCAGGGCGATGAGTTCCGCTTTCTGGGCATCGGTGGTGGGAGGGATGGGAAACTGACTTGAGTATCTGGGTTCGTAATCGTTGCTGTCATTCTGCTTGGTGGCGAAGACTTTTTTGGCAAACCATAGTCCAACGCATGAATTGCAGACGGCACTGATGAAGTATGGCTCAGAACAAATCACTATTGTTGTTTTATTGTTGGAATAGAAACCATTGAGGTCGGCTGCCAATTCAGGCCGTGAAGTTATAGCGGGGATAATGACCTTGGGCTTTTCGAATTCTTTCCAGTAGGCACAGGAACGTAGTTCCCAGTAGTATTTCCCCTGGTCCGCTCGTTTGATCAGGCGTTCTTTCCATTCCAGACCTGTCATCCGAGCGGAAATTGCAGGGTAGGTGTCCCGAAATATTCCTTCAGCTTCCTCCAAAGGCAAATCACTCCATGGATGCTTGGTGTTTTCGGAGGATTCGATTTTGATCAGATAGAGGTCCACAGGCTGTGGTGACCACTTCTTCACATCCCTCCCCCGCAGGTAGGGTTTGATGAGGTCGGCGGAGTTCGGGTCCTCTGCGATGAGTTGGTCTCGGGTGGTTTGATCGATGACAAATGCGTCGTTGAGGCCGGTTTTGATGCCGTAATAGAGGTTTCCATTCACATATTCGCCGAGCGGGGTGCCGAGGGTTTGGATTTTTTCGAGCAGGTTGAAGGTTTCGGGATTTTCCAATCGCCAGGCGTCGGGGGTGAGTCGGGACTGGCGCAGGGGGAAGCCGTTGCGGTCGAGGCTTTCGTCGAGGTTTTCGAAATCGTCTTCCGGCAGCCAGGTGCAGGCGGGAAATTTGTGTTCTTTGGGCGGGGGGACTTTCTCTCCCAGCAGGATGGAGGCGTAGGCGATGGCTTCGAAGACCGGGGCGTCGCCGAAGTCGATGAGTTGCCGCAGGGTGAGTTCGTCGGCCAGCAGTTTCCGCAGGGCCTTGCCGTAGGCGGCGCGGTAGAATTTGTTGGAGGTGATGAAGGTGAGGACACCGTGGGGCTTGAGGATGCGCAGGGCGCGTTCGAAGAAGAGGCAGTAGAGGTCGGCGGTTTTGCCGAAGCTTTGGTAGCCGCCGTTGGCGAGGCCTTCTTTGATGTCGGCGGGCAGGGATTGGATCTGCACGTAGGGCGGGTTGCCGATGACGGCGTCGAAGCCGATGAAGGCGCCTTCGTTGTCGAGCACTTCGGGAAATTCGAAGCGCCATTCGAAGGCGTTTTCGAATATGCGGTTGCCGCGGATGGTTTCGATTTCGTGGTCGAGTTTCCCAATGTCGGCGGTGAGTTTTTTCACCTCTTTGTTCCAGGCGGCTTTTTCTTTGGGGGTCTGCTCGAAGAGGCGGGTCTGGAGGGTGAGTTCGTTGAGGCGTCCGGTGAGTTTGTTTTTCCGGCGGACGCGGGGATCGTTGGCGTGGATCTCGGCCTCGAAGTCGCCTTTGATGTCGTTGATGAGCTGCCGCATCTTGCGTTTTTGCTCTTTGGTCTGCGCGTTGCGGTAGCTCATCACGGCCACGCGGTAGCCGTCGATGGTCCATTTGCTTTTGCGCAGGGCGGTCTTTAGGTCGGAGTCGAGGTCGAAGCGGCTGATGAGGGAGTTGCCGCATTTGATGTTGATGTCGATGTTGGGCAGGGTTTCGAGCTGGTTCTCGCTCTTGTAGTAGGCGTGTTTGAGCAGTTCGATCCATAGCCGCAGTCGGCAGATTTTCACGGAGTTGGGGTTGAGGTCCACTCCGAAGAGGCAGTTTTCGATGAGGGTTTGTTTTTCGTGGAAGAGGGCCTCCTGCACGCGTTGGCTTTCGGGCAGGGCGGGTTTGTATTCGAAAAAGTCGCCGTCCTCGTCGGTGATGAAGAGTTCGTCGTGGACCACCTCGACGTGGTAGTTTTTGAGCCGGAGGCCCTGGCGGTCGCAGAGCAGGCCGAGTTCGCTTTTGAGGGCGATGATTTCGTTGAGGGCGGAGACGAGGAAATGGCCGGAGCCGACGGCGGGGTCGCAGATCTTGAGGGCGTTGATGACATCGTTGGCCTCCTGTCGTTCCTCGATGCGGCCCCCAATCCTGTCTTTGAGGTCGGTCAGGCTTTGGCAGTCCCAGCCCTTGGCCTCCCTGAATTTCCGCAGCACCGCGAGGCGGATGGTCTCGCGGCACATGTACATGGTGATGAAGCCGGGGGTGAAGAAGGAGCCGTCGCGGTAGCCGTTGATTTTCTCGAAGATGAGTCCGAGAACAGAGGCGTTGATGAGGGTTTTGTTGTCCTCCTGAATCTCCCCGGTGCCCTCGGAGGTGAAGTCGTAGGCGTCGAGGAAGGTGAAAAGGTACTCCAGCGCGTCGCGTTCGCCCTCGATCCGTTTGCCGCGGGTGTCCCGCAGCACGGTGCCGGGGGACAGGGCGAGGGGTCGGTCTTTGAGCTGGCTGACGAAGAGGCCGTGGTGTTCGATGTCGGAGGGTTCGAAGAGGGAGCTGTTGAGATAGGGGACATGGGCGAAGCGGGCCGCGATTTCGGGGTCGCGGGCGTCGGGTTCGCGGGCCAGCACCTGGAAAAACAGGGCGTCGAGGTCGTCGTAGCTGCCGATCTTCTTGTAATTGAGGAAGGCGTAGGCGGGGTCGCCCTTGTGATAGGAGAGAAGCTGGGCCTCCAGCAGTTTGAGGAACAGCACCCGGTTGGTCCAGGTGATGACCAGTTCCAGGGCGATGTTGAAGAGCCGCTCCTCCCGGGTGTCGCCGTATTGTTTGGGATTGGGGATGTGGGCGAGGTTGTCGCGGGCCTCCAGTTGCCGGATGGCGTTTTCCAGCAGGGAGCCGGGATCGCGTTCGCCCTCGGGCTTGCGTTCGATGAGTTTTTTGCCGCCCTGTTTGCGTTCGGCGAGGCCGATGATGTGGAGCAGTTCGCTGTAAAAGCGGCGGTCGAGGGAGTTGCTGTCGTTGGCGAAGGGGAGTTTGAGCAGGTGGGTGGGGGAGAGGAGCTTGAATGTGAGGAGGAATGAACGTCGAACATCGAACGTTGAACTTTGAACGTCGACGGGAGCGCCGATCGCCGCATCGGCTGGGGCGAAGGGGGACGGAGGGCAGGGGGAAAGCGAACGTCGAACATTGAACGTTGAACTTTGAACGTCGAGGTCTCGCAAATCAATGTGTGTGAACTCCATCAACGGCAACGCAAGCTCTAACGCCGGCGCGGCGATGTCTTTGTAGAAATGCTCGGTTTTGGTGCCGGCGAGGCGTTTTTCCTCGAATTCGCGGAAGAGGCGCAGCAAGGTTTTGTCGCGGGCGAAGCAGCGTTCGAACACCCGCGCGTCGAAGATGAACCATTCGTGGACGTTGGTGACCACCAAATGGCGGAGTTCCAGATTGTGGAGGGTGATGCGTTCGCGCAGATAGTACAGCAGCAGTTCCTGCAGGGCCTTGGTGTTGAGCTTGTCGCGGGTGGGCATTTCGGCGGCGTTGGCGGGGCTTTTGACCTCCAGGATCACCCCCACCGGCGTTTTGGCGTCGTTGCCGTTGTGGATCACCAGATCGTTGCGGCCCTTGGTGTTGATGAAGTGGTCGGGAGCGAATCCGGTGTGCTTGAGCAAATCGCTGAGCAGGTTTTTGTGGAACTCCTCCGATTCGGCGGGATCGACGCCGTCAAACAGGGTGGCCAGGGCCGCCTTGAAGCCCTCCATGTCGGCGCGGTTGGGCTTCACCTTCAAAAAGGCTTTGTTCAGTGCCTGGCGCGGTTTCAGTTGTATCGGTGCCATTCCTTGGGATTCTCCGCTGGGTCGTTTGCTTCGGGTTTCTTCGTAGCACGGATGCGGACAGGCCGTCGAGTCGAATCAGGGGAATTTGTGTATTGCGGATTTCGTGGTTGAAAGAGGAACCACGAAAGGCACGAACGGGCACGAAAAGGGGTTCGGAAATCAATTGCTTTTTGCATGATTGTCCGCGAATCGCGCCGAAGTCCCGACTT
>JAFIGC010000301.1 GCA_020831635.1 Verrucomicrobiota bacterium
AATCAAAACACCCAGTGGGTCGACTTCCGCTATCAGCCCGGCCGGGAAATCCCCCTCCCCCCCATCATCCACGAATCCCCCCTCGGCCGCGAGTTCCTCATCCATTTTCTCAAAGACGCCTCCAGCCCCGCCGCCTTTGAGCGCTGGTTCGAAGAAAGCTGGCTCAACGCCGTCTTCGCCGAAAGCAAAATTCTCCACGGCATCGGACGCCCCGAAGACCAGCGCCCCCGCCTCTCCCCCGCCCAATACCGCGCCATCCTCGACCGCGTCGAACTCGATTTCGCCGCCACCAATCCCACCTATCTCAAGCCCGGCGAAAACATCGAACTCGACATCGACGTCAAACGCGTCGACAGCGTCCTCATCAAAATCTACGAGCTGCAAACCTTCAACTACTACAGCACCCGCCGCCAGCCCGTGGACCAGGCCGTGGATCTCGACGGCCTCGTGGCCACCCATGAACGCCGTCTCGAAACCGCCGCCGCACCCGGACGCCGCATCCGCCACAGCCTCGAATTCCCCGAAATCACCGAACGCGGCGTCTACGTGATCGAACTCATCGGCGGCGGGGTCAGCTCCCGCGCCCTCCTCCACATCGGCCACCTCGAATCCGTCTCCATGGCCACCGCCGCCGGACAGGCGGTGATGATTATGAACGAAAGCGGCGACCCCGCCCCCAACGCCACCCTCTGGATCGACGGACGCGAGTTCAACCCCAACGAAAACGGCGTCATCCTGCTGCCCTACTCCGAAAACCCCGGCAACCGCTTCGCCATTCTCCGCCTGGGCGACTTCTCCCATCCCGAGCAAATCAACCACCTCGGCGAGACCTACCAATTCACCGCCGGTATTCACCTCGACCCCCAAAACCTGCCCCGCCGTCGCAGCGGACGCCTGATGCTGCGCCCCGACCTCCGCGTCAACGGCATCCCCCTCGACCCCGCCCTGCTCGGCGAAGTCACCGTCTCCCTTGCCTCCGTGGACGCCCGCGACACCCGCACCGAACGCGAATTCAAAGCCGAATTCACCCGCAATCAAGAATGGGCCCGGCCCTTCTACGTGCCCGACGACCTCCGAAAAATCGAAGTCACCGTCACCGCCAAACTGCGCCGCCGCACCGACCGCGAGGAAATCACCCTCACCGACACCTTCACCCTGCCCGTGAACGGGGCTCGCACCGGCGACGCCCTCAAGCAAATCTTTCTCCAACCCAGCGCCGAAGGCTGGTGGCTGGAAGTGCGCGGCCTCAACGGCGAACCCATCGAAGGCCAACCCCTCAACCTCGTCTTCCACCACCCCGCCTTCACCGCAAATACCCGCACCCAGGCCGCCACCGACGCCGAGGGCCGCGTCTTTCTCGACCACCTCAATGACATCGAACGCATCGTCGTCAGCGGACCCGATGTGACCAACCTCGACCTCCCCGTGCCCAGCGCCCACGCCCACCTGCCCGACACCCTGCACGTCCGCGCCGGGGAAACCCTCTCCCTCGCCCATCCCTGGGCACCCACCACCGGACTCGCCCACGCCACCCTGCTGCGCATGGAACGCGGCTCCGTCCAGGAAATCGTCAACGACCGCGTCCGCGTGGCCGACGGCGAAATCCGCGTTTCCAACCTGCCAGCAGGCGAATACCAACTCCGCCTCCACGAATCCGGACAATCCCTGAGCCTCATAGCCATCGACGGCGACACCCGCCTCGGTTACCTCTTCGGCGAACGCCGCCGCGCCCAGGAAACCGTGGCCACCACCCCCTCCGTGCGCGAAATCCGCATCGAAGACGATCACCTCGTCGTCGATCTGCGCCACGTCACCCCCAGCACCCGCCTCGCCCTGCGCCTGGCCCGCTACGCCGGACCCGGCCACGAATTTCCCGGCGGCATCGGCCATCCCTCCCCCCTGGCCCGCCGCGTGCATCCGCCCCACGTCCAATACGTCAGCGGACGCAACATCGGCGACGAATACCGCTACGTGCTCGACCGCCAGGGACTGGAAATCTTCGCCGGCACCCTGCTCGAACGTCCCGGCCTCATCCTCAATCCCTGGGAACTGCGGGAGACGGTTGCCGAGCGCGAGCGGCTCAAAGCCGACCAAGCCTACCGCGGCGGACGTCAACGGATCGCCGAAGCGGCCAGAGCCCCCAGCGCCCGTCGCATGGATGGCCGTGTGGTTCCCCGGATCGCACCGCCCCCCGCGACACAGGACATCGGCTTCGACTTCCTGCCCCAAGGCAGCAAGTGGATTCTCCACCTCGTCCCCGATGAAGACGGCCTCGTCCGCATCCCCCTCGAAGGACTGGAAGAGCAAACCTTCGCCGACATCGTCGTCCTCGACCGTTTCGGCACCAGCCGCACGCGGCATACCCTGCCCGACACCGCCTTCGAACCCCGCGAAGTCCGCCTCCTCGCCGGGCTCAATCCCGACGGCTCCTTCAGCCGCCAGAAAACCATGCGCGCCCTCGCCGCCGGCGAAGCCATCACCCTCCCCGACCTCGCCACCTCCCGCTACCAGCTCATCCGCAGTCTCGGACAAGCCTACGACCTGCTCCGCACCCTCGGCGGACACGAGCACCTCGAGGATTTCGCCTTCCTCAAGCACTGGCCGGAACTGGACAACGACGCCAAACGCGCCAAATACGGCGAATTCGCCTCCCACGAACTGCATCTCTTCCTCCATGCCCGCGACCCCGAATTTTTTGATGCGGTGGTGCGCCCCTACCTCGCCAACAAAAAGGACAAAACCCTGATCGACCGCTGGTTGCTCGACACCCTCACTTCCGAAGACCTGCGCCTCGACACCCTCCAAGACCGCAACGCCCTCGAACTCGCCCTCCTCGCCCGCCGCGGCGGGGACCGCGAGGCCGTGCTCGCCGCCCTCCGCGAACAGGTCGAACTCATCCCCGACGATCCCGCCGCCTTCGCCCGTCTCATCCGCGTCGCCCTCCAGTCCGCCGACCTCGACGAAACCATCGCCGCCGTCCGACAGGAGGCCCGGGATATGGCCGAAGTAGCTTCCGGATACATGCGTCGATCAGCAGGGCGCGGAGTGGATGGCTTTGCCGCTGCCGCTCCCGCCCCCGCCGCGGAAATGGCCATGGCCGACATGGCCGCGCCCTCCGAACCGGCACCGGTACTGCTGCGCCAAGCCATGAGCCTGCGTGAAGGTGGGGGAGTTGGCGGCGTTGTCGCGGGTGAAGAAGCGTTTGAGTTGGATATGTTGTTGGGCGACGACATCGCCCCCGAAGAACTCTTCCGCGCCCTGCCCAAGACCAAGGAATGGGCCGAGCAGAACTACTACCGCCTGCGCGTGAAAGACGATGTCCCCGCCCGCATTCCCGCTTCCTCCTTCTGGCTGGACGTGGCCGCCGGGGAGGACCTCTCCGCCCACCTGCTGGAAGCCCACCGCAATCTCAGCGAAATCCTCGTCGCCCTCGCCTTCAGCGACCTGCCCTTCGAAGCCGACGGTGACGCCACCGAGGAAACCGACGGACCCGCCATCACCCTCGCCTCCGCCTCCCCCGCCCTGCTCGTCACCGAGCAAATCCTCCCCGCCGAGGATGCCGACGACGACCGTCCCCTGCTCATCTCCCAGCAGTTCTACCGTCCCGACGACCGCTATCGCCACGAAGGCAACGAGCAGATCGAAAAATTCATCACCGGCGAATTCATCCGACGCATCGTCTACGGCGGACGCGTCACCCTCACCAACCCCACCGCCAACCGCCGCCGTCTCAACGTGCTCATGCAAATTCCGCAGGGCGCGATCCCCGTCAAGAACGGCTTCTACACCGACGACCAAGACGTGGTCCTCGATCCCTACACCACCCGCACCATCGAATTCCACTTCTACTTCCCCTTCTCCGGTGAATTCGAACAATTCCCCGCCCACGCCGCCGCCGACGAAGCCATCATCGGACGCGCCGAAGGACGCGTCTTCAACGTCGTCGACGCCCCCACCGAAATCGACAAAACCTCCTGGGCCTGGATTTCCCAGCACGGCAGCGAAGCCGATGTGTTCGAATTCCTCGAAACCCACAACCTCCGCCGCCTCGACCTCAACGAAATGGCCTGGCGACTCAGCAACCGCGAGTTCTTCACCCGCGCCGCCGACCTACTCGCCTCCCGCCTTGTCTACCACGACACCACCCTCTCCTACGCCGTCCACCATCAGGACGTGGAGCGGGCCCAAATCTGGGCGCCCCGCAGCCGCCTCGCGGGGATGGTCGGCCCCGTGTTCGAATCCACCCTGCTCAATATCGACCCCGTAGACCGCAAAACCTACGAACATCTCGAATACGATCCCCTCGTCAATCCCCGGGCCCACCAGGTCGGCGCCACCCGCGTGATTCTCAATCCCGCCGTCAACCAGCAGTACCGCGGCTATCTCGCCAACGCCGCCTACATCCACGACCTCAACGCCCATGAGCGCCTCGGCCTCGTCTACTACCTCCTCCTGCAGGACCGCCTTGCCGAAGCCCGCGACCAACTCGCCCTCCTTCCCCACGGCGAACTGCACGAACAACTCCAGTCCGACTACCTCCGCGCCTGGATGGCCCTGCGCGAACTCGACCTCGACCAAGCCCTTGCCCTCGCCGAGCCGCACGCCGAAAACCCCGTACCCCGCTGGCGGGCCCGCTTCTCCGCCCTCACCGCGGCGGTGCGCGAAGCCCGCGGCGATGCACCCGGCGACTTCGAAGATCCCGACCGCCAGCAGCGCCTCGACCGCGCCGCCGCCTCCGCCCCCGCTCTTGACATGAAGCAGGACGCCGGACGCATCCTCGTCCACGCCCATAACCTCCCCCGGGCCACCCTCAACCTCTATCCCATGGACATCGAACTCCTCTTCAGCCGCCGGCCCTTCCAGACCGACGGCGGGGACGGCTTCGGCATCGTCCGCCCCGCCCTCAGCCAGGAGATCGAACTCCCCGTCGGCGGCGAGGAATTCGAACTCGAACTTCCCGAGGACTACCGCGACACCAACATGGTCGTCGAACTCACCGGACGCGGACAACGCGCCAGCGTCGCCCGTTTCGCCAACCGCCTCACCGTCCGCGTCATCCAGAGCTTCGGCCAACTCGAAGTCCGCGCCGCCGAAACCGGAGAATTTCTCCCCAAGACCTACATCAAGGTCTACGCCCGCGGCATCGACGGACGCGAAACCTTCTGGAAAGACGGCTACACCGACCTCCGCGGCCGCTTCGATTACCTCTCCCTCAACGACCGCGAACCCGAGGAAGCCGTGGAATTCTCCATCCTCATCCTCCACCCCGAACACGGAGCCACCCTCAGAAAAACCACCCCGCCAACAAGGTGAAAAGCGTCCCAGTCCCGCGTTTACGCGGAAGTCCAGAGGACCGTTCACGGTCCGGGAACACGAAAGAAAAGGCCTACTCGCAAGGAAGTCCAGAGGACCGTTTACGGTCCGGGAACACGGTAGAAAAGGCCTATACGCAAGGAGCTTTCCCTGAGGCGAAAGATGATAAAGAAATTGCGGACAGGAGTGTCCGCGCTCCGTTTTCCCTTTCCGCGCTCGGAAGCTTCGCAAAAAACTCTTCCGAGCGTCGGAAAACCCAACAACCCTTCCAAACGATCATGAAAACCCTCCTCACCGCCCTCCTCCTGCCATTCGCCGCGGCCCTGCACGCCGCCCCGATGTACCTGCCCGTCGTCTCTTCCACCCTCGAAACGGCACCGATGGGAGAATGGATGCCCGCATGCAAAGTCAGCATGCAACTGACCGAGGACCGCCGACACATCGCCAAGGCCACCCTGCAGATCGGGGAAGAGATTCACGACTTTCCCGCCGAAGCCCTGTCCGGCATCGAATTCCCCGATCTGTCCACCATCCGCATTGAAACCGAAAAAGGCCGTGACGGACGCGTATGGGTGTCCATCGTCCTGAGCCCCGCCCGCCACACCGAACATCCCACCCGTTATCACATCTCCGTCATCGACGGAAAATTCGACCGCGTCAGCACAACCTGGGATGAACCCGAAGGCACCTCCATCCGCCGGCGGTCCGAAATCCTTCACACAGAAGAATAAAAAAGGAGCGCGGACACTCCTGTCCGCATCCTATCGAAAATCCCCACACGAGTTTTAGCCGAAAGAGTTTGCGGACAGGAGTGTCCGCGCTCCGTTTTCTCTACCGGGGGGGGGGGGGGGGGGGGGGGGGGGGGGGGGGGGGGGGGGGGGGGGG
>JAFIGC010000234.1 GCA_020831635.1 Verrucomicrobiota bacterium
ACCCCCCCAGTCACCCCCCAAGTCACCCCGCAAGTTATCGAATGTCTCAGTGCCCTTGTCAAGACCCCGCTCCCACGTGAAAAAATCCAGCAGCAAATTGGCATCAAAGACCGGGAACACTTTCGCAAGGCTTATCTGGAACCGCTTCTCGCCATTGAGTGGATTGAGCGAACGGTCCCCGACAAACCCAACAGCCGCCTGCAAAAATACCGCCTAACGGACAAAGGCAGAGCTGTTCTGCAAGAATCACCAAAGGAAGGGATTTGATTATGGAAACTCCTCCCCCCCCAGCGCGTGCCAAAGAAGCGGAAGAGCAGACACCGACATGCCCTGCCTTAAACGTCGTAAAGACAAGAGACGACAAGAAGCCTGTGTTTTTCAAGCTCAACAGTGGGGACTCTACAGACTATGAGGTTGTGCCCACCAGTGAACTTCATTTCCAAGGCAGTCCATATCAGGATTATCGTTTTGAAGATACTCCCTCATGGACCAAAGACGGCCGCTTTGCAAAGAAAGATCTTCGCCAGCGCATCGAGCCATGGTTGACCGCTCTTTTTCAATCGGAGCACTTTTCGCTGTTGGTCGGCTCAGGGATTACCCATGCGGTTCATTACATGGCAGCAAACGGACCCGCAGCAGGTCTCGACGGTGAAGATTTCGGAGATTTCTCACAGCCGATTAATGCGGCTGCAAAAAAATCGGCGGAAAGAATTGGCCGCAAAAACCCCAACCTCGAAGACCAACTGAGGGTTGCCAATGAGCTGTTGAGGGGCCTCGAAGTTCAAGGTGAGCAATCCGCAGGCACACTGAAGGCCGAAATCGAAGCTAAGCTGAAAGGTTTTGCGAAATCGATTCTGGATAGTGAGCGAGGGATTGCCACGGCGGAAAACACTGAAAGGGAAAAAGCATTCAACACCTTGGTTAATTTCCTAATGAGTTTTGCCAGTCGAACCGGCACAAGGGACCGACTCAATATTTTCACGACAAACTACGACCGGGTGATCGAAGCAGGCGCTGAAATCGCGGGTTTGCACCTCATTGACCGTTTCATCGGTAACCTCTCCCCGATTTTCCGTTCTTCCAGACTTGATCTGGACATGCATTACAACCCGCCCGGGATTCGAGGCGAACCACGATATTTGGAGGGCGTTGCCCGATTCACGAAACTGCATGGATCGGTCGATTGGATTCAGGTTGAAGATGAAATCAGAAGGTTGGGTCTGCCCTTTGGGGCTACAACAATAAAGCCATATTTTCAGGCACCGGGGTTTGAAGGAGTCGATGCCCACAAGTTGATGATATATCCCAACGCCGCAAAGGATGTCGAAACATCTCAGTTCCCCTATGTGGAATTATTCCGTGATTTCGCTGCCGCCCTTTGCCGCCCAAACAGCACCCTGGTGACCTATGGCTACAGCTTTGGCGAC
The DNA here is from genome assembly GCA_020831635.1 of Verrucomicrobiota bacterium. GTDB lineage: Bacteria > Verrucomicrobiota > Kiritimatiellia > SS1-B-03-39 > UBA6053 > PXAS01. Next base: position 1,428 of record JAFIGC010000234.1, read on the forward strand.
GATCACATCAATCGTGTTATCCGCGACATGATGACGATTCCATCCACCCATCTTGTCATCATTTCCCGCGATGATAACTTGGGCCAGATTTTATCGCACTACGAACAGAAAATTGGCCGCCCATCCCAAATGAGCTTGCTCTTGGGCCCAGAACTGGCGGATTTGACGAACCTGACGGAAAATTACCTGCCAAAATCCGCCATTGACAGACAGACCTCCCGCATGAGTGAACTTTTGAAAATGCGTTATGGAACCAAAGATGCGGAAAAGAAATCAGAAGACCAATCTGAGGGGGAAAAGACACCATGAGTCACACCCCGCTGGGATACTCCGATTCTCTGAGAATCGGCACGGTCGATTTTGTTTCTGCCGATGAAATCAAGGTGATGCTTGATATTGACGCTCCCGACTCCCTTTCTCTGAATTCGGGAACCCCACGACCATTCCCCCGAATCAATGGCTACGTTCTCATTCCTTCAGAGAATGGCTATCTGGTCGGTCAAGTGGTGTGGGTCACCATTGAGCGGTCCCAATATCCCAAACGAAAAGGGATGCAGGATTTCGGATTGGTTGATTTACCCTATCCTATGCGGAAGCTGAGTCTAAGTGCGGTTGGAACTCTCGTCAGCACTGAAATAGAAAATGCGGAAAAGAAAAAAACACAAGGATTTTCGTTTCGTAGAGGTGTGGAGACCTTTCCGTCTGTGGGCGACCCAGTTGTGATTCCCACCAACGAACAACTACTATCGGTGATACAATCGGGGAAAAATCGGAGAGTGAAGATAGGGACCAGCCCGCTGGCGGATGGTGCTGAAGTTAAAATCGATCCTGACCGCCTCTTCGGCCGTCATCTGGCTGTACTCGGAAACACAGGCAGTGGGAAGTCTTGTTCGGTGGCTGGATTGATCCGCTGGTCAATCGAGGCAGCCCAAAGTGATGCTGGAAAATCTAAGGCCAGATTCATCATCCTTGATCCTAATGGAGAATATGGGAACTCATTTGGGGGCTTAAAATCGCGAGCGAGTGTTAAGCATTTTTCAGTCGAACCCTCGGGCGAAAGTGAACAGCTAAAGATACCTCTTTGGTTTTGGAATAGCGAAGAGTGGTGCGCATTTACCCAAGCAGCGCCCAAAGCTCAACGCCCAGTGCTTATCCAGGCACTTCGCGCGGTTCGCGATGGTGTAATCAAAGATGTCAGAACACCAAGTGCTGAGATGCGACGATACTTGCGCACAATCCTGTCTGCACTTCGACTTAATCAATCATCTGGAGATCCTTGGCGTGGAAATGGTCCTATCAGGGGATTTCGCGACAGACTTAGAGTTTGGTTCAGCGGATTAAGTGATGATTCTGCAGGTTTTTCTCAAAGTGAACAAGAAGCGATTGAGCGACTATGTGGAGAAGTCTCAACGTTATTAGAATCGCACAGTGCCGAATGGCCTCCAGCCTTCTCACGTCAGGAAATTGCTAATCTTATTGTATCCGTAAATGATTCTCATTCCGCTTTTGGTGGTAGTGATACTGATCTTCTGCCTATAGATCCTAATTTACCTCGCCCATTCTCTGGAGAAGAACTTATTCGGAGTGTAGAGGCAAATGCAGAGGTTCTAAATGCAACAGAGCATGTTGAGACCATGCTTATGCGAATTCGAACACTTCTTTCGGATATTAGAATGAAACGTATTATTGGAGAATCGGAGGGTGTTTTTTTACATGAGTGGCTTTCATCCTATTTGGGTGAAACCGACGAAGATGAAGCTGCATCAGTTACAATTATTGATTTATCATTGGTTCCTGCAGAAGTCGTTCATATTTTAACCTCTGTAATTGCCCGTATGACACTTGAGACCCTTCAACGTTATCGGAGAGGCAACACGAAACATAATTCATTGCCCACTGTGTTGATTATGGAAGAAGCACATTCTTTTATCAAACGATACAATGAAGATAGAGAAAATGGTAATGCTGGAACAGTCTGTTGTCAGATATTCGAAAAAATTGCCCGTGAGGGCCGGAAGTTCGGCTTGGGCCTGGTGTTGTCCTCGCAACGTCCCTCAGAACTTTCTCCGACTGTGCTCTCTCAATGCAATACCTTTCTCTTGCACCGCATTAGCAACGATAAGGATCAGGAGCTTGTCCATAAGCTCATTCCCGACAACCTACGTGGGCTTCTGCGGGATTTACCCTCCCTGCCTTCTCAGAATGCCTTGCTTCTCGGTTGGGCGACGGAACTTCCCGTCCTGGTACGGATGAATGATCTCCCAAGGGAACACCAACCTCAATCCGACGATCCTGACTTCTGGAATGTCTGGACGGGGGCCGCAGACAGAGAAGTCGATTGGAAAGAAATTGCTGACAATTGGCAAAATAAAGGCAATGGTGTCGATTCTTCAATCAGTGTTGTAGATCAAGAAACCTCTGCGGATGACTTCCCATTTTAAACATAAACCGGATCTGATTTTTATGACTGAACCAACTCTACAACCCTTTTCATGGAAAGACCGCCCGGCGGTGATTGAGCACCTGTTCCCGGTCCAGAAAATCTCCGCCGAGAGCTTTAAGGAGCAAAGTGCAGTTCATGGTAAAACTCTGACGGCGCTGGGCAGTTACTGGAAGGGGCGCAAGCCGCTGTTTTTGAACAAGGCCTGTATTCTCGGCTGTCTGATGCCGACGTCGGACAATCCCTTGCGAGATCTGGAGATTTTTGAGCTGCTCATGGGCATGGATGAACGCTCGCTGGCGGTGCGGCATGGCCGCATCCACCCCGATGATGTGGCGAGGCGGGTGCCGGGTCTGACCGTGTCGCAGTGGTTTGAGGCCAATGTGCCCATTGATCTTCCAGAAGAAACCCCCTTTGCGGTCGGGGAGCTGTCCTATGAAGATCCCAAAACCGGCAAAGCGAAACGGGTGCGTTTGAAGTGGCAGGATGCCGTCTCGGACGCGGATCGGCTGACCCTGGAGGCCCGGGCCTTGCCTTTTCCCGACTACAAATCCAACATCAACAAAGCCAAGCGCTGCGAGGAACTGGGCGATGCCCCCCACGCGCATATCTGGAAGGAGGTGAACGCTCACCTCGGAACCAGCGCCCACAGCTTCCCGGAACTGGTGGAACAAATGGGCGTCGCCCGCTTCGGCCACCGTCCCAAAGTCGCCGATGTCTTTTGCGGCAGCGGGCAAATTCCTTTTGAAGCGGCCCGTCTGGGCTGTGATGTCTATGCCTCCGATCTGAACCCCATCGCCTGCATGTTGACCTGGGGCGCCTTCAATATCGTTGGAGCCGCCCCGGAAAAACGCGCCGAGCTGGAGCGGGAACAACAACGACTGGCCGCCAAGGTGCAGGCGGAAATCGATGCGCTGGGCGTGGAAGAGGACGGCGATGGCTGGCGGGCAAAGGTTTTTCTGTATTGCGTCGAAGTCCTTTGCCCCCAAAGCGGATGGCGGGTTCCGCTTTTGCCCACTCTGATCATCAGCAAAGGGTATCGGGTCGTGGCGGAACTCATGGTGCCGACCAAATTAATTCCTCAAACGATATCTTCATTACCGACCCACCCTACGGCGACGCGGTCAAATACGAAGAAATCACCGAATTTTTCATCGCCTGGCTGCGTAAAAATCCGCCGAAAGAATTTGCCGACTGGACCTGGGACAGCCGACGTTCTCTGGCGATCAAGGGAGAGGATGACGATTTCCGCCGATCCATGATCCGTGCCTATCGGCGCACCGCCGAGCTGATGCCGGACAACGGCATGCAGGTGATCATGTTCACCCACCAGAGCGGGAGCATCTGGGCGGACATGGCGAACATCATCTGGGCCAGCGGCCTGCAGGTGACGGCAGCCTGGTATGTGGTCACGGAAACCGATTCCGCCCTGCGTCAGGGGGCCAATGTCACCGGCACCATTCTCCTCATCCTCCGCAAACGCCAGGCCGACCTGAGCAGTTTCCGCGACGACCTCGCCTGGGAGATCGAAGCGGCGGTCAAAGAACAGATCGAAGCCCTGGTGGGGCTGGACAAATCCGTTCGCCGTCAGCATTCCGAGGGGCTGTATACCGACTCCGACTTGCAGATGGCCGGCTATGCGGCGGCCCTCAAGGTGCTGACCTCCTACTCGACCATTGACGGCAAAGACATGGTGGTGGAGGCCGAGACGCCGCGGGTCAAAGGCCGGAAGTCTTTTGTGGAGGACCTGATCGAGTTCGCAGTGCAGACCGCGGTTCAATTCCTGGTGCCGGTGGGCTTTGAAAAGCCGGAATGGCTGAAACTCCAACCCATCGAGCGCTACTACCTCAAAATGCTGGAAATGGAGCATCAGGGCAACAAAAGCCTGGACAACTACCAGAACTTCGCCAAGGCATTCAAGATCCGTCATTTTGATCAGGTCATGAGCGACAACTCCAAGGCGAATGCCGCCCGGCTGAAGACTTCCACCGAATTCCGGGGCAACCTCATGAGCGGCGACGCCGAGCTGGCGGGCACCCCCCTGCGGGCCCTGCTCTACGCCCTCTACGAACTCTCCAAAGACATGGAAATTGACGACGTGCTCCTCCACCTCATGGAAAACTGCCCCAACTACAATCAGCACAAACCCATCCTCACCAAAATCGCCGACTACATCGCCCTAAAACGCGAGGGCCTCACCGCCACCAAAACCTTCAAACCCGACAAAGAAGCCGCCAACGCCCGCATCCTCGCCGAGGCGATCCGGAACCAGAGGTTATGAGAAACTCCGTGTCTCAGTGCCTCCGTGGTAAGAAA
>JAFIGC010000029.1 GCA_020831635.1 Verrucomicrobiota bacterium
TTGAACAGAAATTCGGCATGTTTTTCTCCGTTTTCAGGGTTTTTGGGCACAAAAAAGCCCGTCAAAATCGACGGGCGACAGTAAGCGGTTCCACTCAAGTGTTTATAACGGCTTTTCGCCGGTTATTTCGCGTAATCCGGGGCTATTTCATGCCGCATCGGGAGTGCCCTTTGTGTAGTCGCCAGTGCCACTGATCTGGGCACCGACGACTGATTACAGCTATGGTTGACCTGGGGGGTCCGCTGCACATTTCAATTTCAAAAAACCCTGTAAAACTTGGATTTTGTGCGAGTTGTTTTGCGCAGACCCCCTTTTCTCGCTGTAATTGGGGCTCGCTGTATCTGTGTCGGGTCCCTCGAGAATCACTATACAAAAAACGAAAACAACCACATGAAGCGGTCGTGATGGTGGTGCGACCATGAAAACGACGCTGAATGAGATACGACGGCACAGCCCCTGCTACTCGGGCTGGGGCAATCTGTTGAAGCACCTGGGCAAAACGAAGCACGCCGATGAGCCGGTATACCTGCTGACCCTACTGGAGAGCAACGGACTTTTTAGACACCGTATGGTGTTTCCGGGCCGTCGAGGGCTACGAACGGACGATCATTCGCTACGTATTGTGGTGCGTCAGACGTATGAAAGACCCCGGAGACCTGCATTTGCTGGACATGGTCGAACGATACGCCGACTCCGTGGCCACGGGCGCGGACGTGAAACATGCCCTGGAAGTGGCCAGGCAGGACGGACGGAGCACGACCGCCGCGTAATCCCTGTACGAAGCTTGCGTGGCCACCCGTCCGGGGACCTTAGTTTATCACGCGATCCGGGACTGCCTGGCGGAGCTGTTAGTCGCGGTACGCGGGTCGACCGAAGACGTACGCGAAGCCCTGGTCCGGGAATTCCGACGGGTCTGCAAGGTTGTGGACGCGAATCAAGACCCTTACCCGAACAAGGATCCGTCATGATCGCCATAAGGGGACTGGCGGCACTGGTGCCTACCAACTGCGTGCTCGGCGACATCCGAGGCGACAAAGACGCGCTGTGGCTCACGCTGTGGCCCGACTGGACCGCGACGGTGACGTCCCATGAGATGCAGCTACGGACCTTCTACGACGTCGAGGGCTTCACACGCGAGGACCAAGAGCCCTATAGCTCCGAGCTGCTGCCCTCGGATCCCGAGGAGCGGATGGCCCACATACGGCTTGTAAACGAGCGGATGGGCCGCCCGCAAGCGGATCAGACGACCCTGACGCCCAAGGCATTGGAACAGTCTCGAAGAATCCTGCGCCGTTGGACGGGCACGGATGATCCTGCCGACCACCTGGAGCTCCTGCTGGAGATAGGACGCAGGCTCGGCAATGCTCCCGAAGACACCGACGAACTGAGGGGCCGCGCACACGAGCTGGGACGCAGGATCTCACGCATGCCCGACAACCAGGGCTGGTACCTGCTGTACCAACAGCGGGAGGAGCTCGACGGCCTGACCCTGAAGCAATGGCTCGACTCCGGTCATCCCATTGAGCGAGCGGAACAGGTGGTGGCTAGTGCCGAGAGACGTAGCGGGAGCACGGCCCCAGTGCCGCCGCTATTGCGCCCAGAGCACGGCAACGAAGCTGGCGAGCCGTGCGCCGGGTGCATGCACCTGAACAACTCCCCCACGGCCTGGTGGTGTGGCAAGGCCGGGTGCACGTGTGATCGCACGGCGCACGCGAACCAAGCGGACTGCCGTGAGGTCGATGCCGCGGACGAGGACTCGGTATGAAAAAAGAAAAAGCCACGGGAAACTTACAGTGGGAAGGCGATCAGCTGATGCAAGAGTGGCGTGTGAAGGAAGAGGTTCCAGCCACCGACGCAAGAGGCATCCGGTTTACAAGGTACTCCGAGTATAAAGAGTGGAGAGCTGTGGCCCGAGTCAACGCAAAGGGGCAGCGGACGGTAACGAGGGCAGACAACACCCAGAACGAGATAGCGACACGCCCTTCGCCCCAAGAGTGGGAGCGGGCCAAGAGCAAGCTGAACCTCTCGGCAATGCTTGAGCGGGTGGTGCGGGATCATGAGGCGTTCGCGGAGTCATTCAAGACAACGCCGCTGCTGTCGGACGAAGTTCCGCCGAGTCGGATGGTAGTCACAAAACTAAGGAGCGATGTCCCGCCTGTCGCGGGATTGGAGGCACAGGCCCTCATATGTGCGGCATGTGCGAAGGATCTGGAGTCAAAAGCGCGTGTTCGGGGACCGCCGACAAGGAGGTGTCCGATGAGTAGTGAACCCGACCTGGAACTCACGCTCTGCCCCGATTGCGGTTTCGCCGCTGTGGTCTACCTCGATGAGCCCGAGGGCTTTTGGGCGGACTGCCAGTGCATTGACGCGCCTATATGGGGGGAGACCGAAGAGGAGTGTATCCGCAACTGGAACGACGTGATGCTCGACACGGATGCTATGGAGGTGCCCGATGAATAAGGAATCGGACCTGGAGCTCCCGTGCGCCTACCGTAGGATGGAGCTGATCCTTGAGCGCTATCACGTGGCGCTGACGTGGCTGTACGCTCCTTACCCTCCGGAGGCGGCAAAAAACTATACAGACACGATGCTGGAGTGGTGCGGGCCCGCTGTGGACATGGACGACCCGCCCCCTCCTGAAGCTGGAAAGCCTGCGTATGTCTGGGTGGCGGCAGCAACCGAACTCGCTGTTCCGGCCCATGCCCGGGGACGGGACTGAAAATTAATCGTCAAACCCTGGCCCGGAAAGAGCTGTTGGACTCCATGGGATTCCCGGCCGAACTCTACAGGGCCACCCTGAGCATCCAGGCATTCCCGGTGGCCCTGCGGCTGTTCGAGAAGTCCCACGCCGGGCTCTATTCGGACTACAACCAGTATCTCCGTTGGTTCACCGACGGGGTGTCCCGTTATTACAACATGTCGGACATGAACGTGAAGCTCCGCTCGGTGACATTGGCCGACGATCTGGAGAACAAGCATCTGTTGATGGAGGCCGCGGCCGGCATGGACATTTCCAAGGGCACGGCCTACCGCCAGGTCGGAATCGATTACATGAGCGAGCAGCAGAAGGTGCTCGAAGAACAACGCGAGGTCATGCGGCTCCAGGAAGAGGCGATGGCCGAGGACCAGCAGGAGGAAGAGGTGTCCGATGGCCGGTAAACGCTACCTTGAACTGGAGGGCATCCTGCACCACATCACCAACATACCGCTGTCGGAGCTGCTGGGTGCCGAGTCGACGGACAAGGTCCCCGGACTGAAACGGTGCGATCACTGCGACGGGGGGGGTAACGACGCTCCCCTGTACCTGCGCCCGGCATGCCGCTGGCAAGGGGGTGTCCGATGGGTAGGGAACCCGACATGGAACTCATGTGCTGACCGCACTGTGGTGACGCGCGCTGCGCGTGGGACGTCGGTCGCCCGCTGTCGATCCCCTCGGAGCTGGAGTACGGCCCCCGGTGCTGCTGCCCGACTGGGCTCACTGGTAACCAACTCTGATATGGAAGAGCTGCCGTGGCTTGGGCCGAGTTTCACATTGTGGCGGAAATCGGCAAGGGGGGTCGGTCCGGGGGCTTTTTGTCATGGTTGCCATGATCCCTGGATGAGGCGTTGCCAGATAACGGTCAATGGCTTTTTTTAGGTGTCAAGTTTTTTCTTCTGACGCTTGTCGGATGCACCGTCATATTGGAACCTTTGATATGGGGTGGGCATCCGAGCTAAAATGTGAGTCGAAAAGGACACATGTCCTTCCCTCAATAAGCCAATGGCTCACCACAAACCCTACGGAGAACACCCATGAGAATACCGAACGAAAAAACTCACACCAACACAAAGTTGTCGCCCGCACAGCAACGACTTATAGCCCTCGCGCAGGCTGAGCCGGAAACGCTGGCCATCTTCGACCGCGTGCTCGCCGGCGAAAGTATCGACTCATTCGAACAGCATTCCCTGAAGCTGCTTACATTCAAAGAGGCGGCTGAAAAACTAAATCTGGCCCGATCAACAGTCGAGCGTATGGTCGCCGATGGCATCATACAGGCGATTGTACTTCGGAGGGGGCGCCGTCGGATTCGTGAAGCGGATCTGTATAAACTGGTATTCGAGACTGAGGATGCTCCACAATCGTGACCAAAAAACACCCCTTGCTCGGAATTATCAAGACTCAGAGCAAGGGGTTGTTTGGACCATGTCAAACCCCATAATAACAGATTACAGGTCTATCATGAATACGCTGGATATATTACCAAATCAAGTTTCCCAGGTCAATCCCCAAGAACCGCAGCAACAAGAAAACCATCCGAACGATCCGACGGATTGGATGGATGGTCTCAGCGACGGTGAGGCACCTAAAACCAAGTTGAAATTAAAGTCACTCGCGGAGCTCTCCCATGACTGCGAACCCCCGAAAACGCTCGTGCGTGGGTTGCTACCCCTTCCCGGCATTGTGTGGTTCTATGGCATGTGGTCTAGTTTCAAAAGCTTCGTGGCGCTTAATTTGGCCGTCTGCGTTGCCTCCGGCCTGCCTTGGTGTGGTCGTGACACTCGAAAAAGCGGCGTTGTTTACCTTGCCGGAGAAGGGCACCGGTCCGTTACGCATCGGCTGATGGCATTAAAGCTGAAAAACAATCTTTCGCCCGATCTGCCGCTCTGGGTGTCTGACAAGGGTGGTCAATTGGACGAGGAAGGTGTGGAGGAGGTGACGTCGGTCATAAAAGCGCTTGGTAAGGAAATTGGACTTATCATTATCGACACGCAGGCCCGATGGCAGGTGGGGGAAGAAAACTCCAACTCCGAATCCCGTTTATTTGTGGATTGTATCACGCGTTTGGCTGAAGAGCACAACGCCACCGTGGTCGTGGTCCACCATACCGACAAGAACGGTAATGGTCTGCGGGGTGCCGGCAACTATGCGGGGTCCGCTGACGCGATATTGAGGGTCGATAAAAAGGTCGAGGATGGCGAGCGTTGGGCTGTGCTGAAGGTCGAGAAAATGAAAGACGGGAAAGACGATCAGCTTTTCGGTTTACTCGGTGAGGAATATACCCTTCCGCCACCATGGCGCGACGAGTGCGGCGACCCGATTTCCACTCTGGTCTTCCACCACGAGGATTACCAAAACCGTGAACGTGTGAAGTTGGAGCAGGAGGTTCTGGACATTGTCAGGGAGCACCCGGGTGGATCTCAAACCATGCTGAAGAAAGAGATGAAAAATCTTTTGGGTATCGGTGTCAACAAAGCCGTTAAAGTGCTGGACGACTTGGTGGACCAAGGGAAGCTGAAGTGTGAATCCGAAGGGGCGGGGCGGCCAAAGTGCTATACCGTTTCCCCAGGGCATACCGCCCGGGAGCCTCACGGCAGGACAGATCGGCCGGAGATGGGTCGTGGAGCCTCGGGGGAGGACGTTACCTTCACAGCCCTCCCCGTGACACCCAATCCGTTTAAACGCACTCCGAAGGCCTATTCACGGGCATAATTGACCCTCACGCCCGCCCGCATCAAGCACGGTGACGGGCGTGAGACCTTCACTTCCTATAATCCTGACCGTCCGGCTTCACGCCTCTCCTCCCCCCTTTAGGGGGGAGAGGGCGGGCAGGTTAGATTGAACCAGAACACAAAGGACAGAAATCATGAAACCGAACAACTTCGACACCACACTCCGAAACTTCCCCGAGCCCGGCCAGGGTGTCCATGCCCACATCCTCCGTGCGGTCCATGCCGGTTTGCGGCAACATCTGACCGATAGGGTGATTGCCGAGCGTATCACCCGGGCGATGCCGCGTCCCCCGAGATCGAATGAGATCGAGGAGGCCCTTGCTGCCGCGAAATTTTCAAGGAAGAAAAAGAACACGGTCTCCCGCAACACCTCACTAAGCAGGTATCCAGGCATCGCCACTCGGCCAAAGTCGACTGCGCAGCCCGACAAAAGTAAAATCCTCGAAAACATTTGGGAGCTTGAGAAAAAAGCTGGAGGACAACTGCCGCTAAATCAACTCCGAAAGCGCTCTCCGATTCCTTTGGGTGATTTGAATGATCCACATGAGCAGCGGGCAAACGCAATGAACATCTTGGAGACACTTCACGGACCCGAGGCGAAACTTTATATCGGAAGCAAGTATGACACCGGCCCCGATTACGTGGGATCGCGAGATGCCTGTATTGACGCGTTGAACTTGGTCCCCCGCCCACTATGGATCCCCAACCCGTTGACCGGCGGATTCGCCTTGAATAAACAAGGAAAACTCTCCAATCGCTGTGACAATACCGTGGCTTTGTATCCCTACCTTTTGTTTGAGATCGACCACAAGGAGATCCGTATCGAAACACAGGCTGCCCTTCTCCTGCAATTCATCCGAGTCGGCGTGCCCATCCGCTCCATCACGTATTCGGGCGGAAAGAGCCTGCACGCACTGATCGAGGTCGGCCTGAAAACCCGGGCCGACTGGGACAAGATTGTCATCCATAAGCTCAAACCGAGGCTTGTTCGATATGGGGCTGACAACGCGACCTTCAATCCCGCCAGACTCAGCAGGCTCCCGGGCTGGAATCGCGACGGAAACTTGCAGAGCCTCGTGTGGCTTGCACCGAAGGGCTGGAGGCCGTGACGCTACTCCGCAAACGCCTTGAAGACCGCGTCCTGGACATCGGAGTAGAACTCGATGCTCAGTTTGGTCCAAACCTCATCCGGCAGGTCCATGAGCTGTCGGCGGGTGTTGACGGGCAGCAGGAGCGTCTGCGCTTTCTTTTCCAGCGCGATTTCCGCCATGGCCACCGGGTTGGGCACCAGTTCCACGGAACCGCCCAGATTGAGCTGACCCACCACGATCAGTCCGCCCCGGGTATTGCGCTCCAGCAGACTGCCGGTCAGCGCCACCAGCACGCCCACACCCAACCCGATGCCGCTGCGATCATTGTCGAAGGCCCGCATCTGCACCGAGAACTCGTGCCCGCGCGGATCCCGGTCGCCAACCAACGGCTTGGCGCGGGTGTAGAGATTCTGCTCTCCCAGCTTGACGCTTTCCCGAAAACCCGGCGGAGTCGGACTGTTCAGGATCTTCACCCCGCTGCCCGGACCGGAGGTCACCTCCACGCGGTACAGGCCCGCTCCGGTACCTTCGCCCCCCGGTCCAAGGGTCCACACCTGCCCGGGGGGCAGTGGGTCGCTGTCGATGGCGTCATCGCTGTGCAGTTCCGGAGTGGAGACAAACGTTTCCGGTCCGTCCTCCCCCAGGTGGAAACTGAAATGCGTGTTTCGGAATTCGCTCTTCAGGCATTTCCGCTGTTGTTCTTTGACCCGTCTCCGGCTCTCCAATGCCACGCGCACCATGGCCTCCAGATCCGCGTCGGGCACCAACATCGAGGGATTGGGGTAGAGCAGCTTCAGGAGGCCGCTGACGGTCTTGTGGACGGCCTCGATGTCCCGACCGCTCAGAGCGCCGCCCCAGCGCACACGGTTCTGCAAGGCGGGAATACGGCTTGTCGGACGCAGGCGTGTCCAGCACTCGCTCAGGAAGTCGCTGACCAGGCCAAAGTGGTCCGTCAGGTTCTCCTTCGGGTTCACCTTGGGGAAATCCCAGCCCGGAACGAAGGCGTGCAAACGGTCGTGAAACGCGGTGTCATCCCGCATCTCCGGGGGCAGGGGACTCAACAGGTGCCCGACCCGCTGCTGCTGCTCGATATCCACGTCGTAGTTGCCAACCATCACCAGACTGCCCTGGGCCCGGATACTGTCCTTGCCCCGGCTGAACTCACCGGAGGCCATGTAACCCTTCATGATGTTGACCCCGTCCTTCTGGTCGAAGGATACGCCGGAAATCTCATCGAAACACACCACGTCGTAATGACAGACCAGCCCGCGCTGGCCGCTCGCGTTGTTCACGAACATCTTGGCCACGGTGGCCTTGCCCCCGGAGATCAGATGGGAGTAGGGCGAGATCTGCTGAAACAGGTGGCTCTTCCCGGTGCCACGCGGGCCCAGTTCCACCATGTTGAAATTCGGCTCCACGAACGGCACCATCCGCAGCAGCGCCACCCACTTCGCCCGCTCCGACAGCGTCGCGGGCTCCAAGCCGATGGAGCGGATGAGGAAATCAATCCACTGCGTCATGCTGAAGACCTCCCGTCCCGTGTACAGGGTCTCCAGCGCGTCGGCACTGGAGAGCTGGATCGGGCGCAGGGCCTCGATGTAAAAGGGACGACCGTTCTTCTCCTGTGCGATCACCGGATCGTAGCCCAGACTGACCTCCGCGTAGAAACCGTCGGTCAGCATCCGCTCATGGTCTTTCACCAGCCGGTCGGCCACCTGCACGTCACGCAGGGCCAGGCTGGGCAGCTCCGCCACATAGCAGTCATTCTTCACGTCAAGCCGCGCCTTGACGATGTCGATCAGCTTCACACTGCCCTCGTCCCGCGCCTTGGCCTTGAACAGCTCCTCCCGTCCTGTGCGAACGGTACGGTTGTCCAATTGCTGTTCGACCACCAAAAGCCCCTCCCGAATCTCCTCCTCGTCGGTGGAGGCGCAATAGCGTCCCAGCAGAAACTCCACCACATAGGTCGGGATGGGGTAGGCTCGGGCATATTTGCGCACCAGATCCTTGCGGACCAGGAAGCCGTCAAACGGCGGGGCGGCGAGTGTATCCAGTTGATCCAGTTCCATCATTCAACTCCTTGTTTCCCACCCACATGGGTGTCATATTTTGAAATCACTCCGCCATCCGCAGAGAGCAGGGTCACGACCACCTTGCGGCCCTCCATGGACTCGTCCGGCACCAGCAACGAAACCTGACCGTCCGCTTCCACCTCTTTCACGCCGGCCAGTACCGAGGTCTCGGCATCGCCGACCTCCCGCCGCAGATCCACACACAGCCCCGGCCCCGGATGCAGCACCGTCACATGACAGCGCAGACGCCTCCACTTCACCGAATCGATGCGAGCGCCACCCGTGGGCAGACTGCCCGCCACGACATCCACCCGGATCACCGGCAGCACACACTCCTGGGGACTCACCCCGCCATGCGCGTATTCCATGCCCGCCTTGAAGCAACATGCCCCGGGCGCGACCGCCACGGACTCCTTTGGATTCCAATGCCAGGGGACCACCGGCACATCCGGCACGCTTTGCCCCTTGATGGCCGCGCAACGACTCCAGCGACTCTCCACCAGGAATCCCGGCAACTCCCGCTTGGGCAGCCCTCCCGGCATCCAGAGCCATCCGTGATCCGTGATCAGCGTCACCCGACGCCACCCCGCCTCCGCCAAACGGCGGACAACTCCCGCCACCTGCTCCAGCTCCCCCGGAAGCTGCTTGGCCAGATCGGCCTCAAGCTTGTGCCCCCTGGAATCGATGCGCCCGGTCTCCGCCCAGCCCCGCGCCGAAGGCGTGGAGGGGGAGGGGGACTCCAGATTCACGACCTCAATCCCCTCCCGCCCCAAAAGTTTTAGAAAGCGCGGCTGGTTCATCGACTTGCCGTCCGGACTGAGCGGAGCAAAGTCAGCGGGCACGACATCCCCGCTCAGCATGCCGAACACCGGCGAAACCGCAGGCTTCGCGGTCGCGGTTACGGTGGGCAAGGCGGCAAACCGGGTTTCCAGCGTTGGAGAGAAGTTCCAGGCCTCCAGATGCAGCACCAGTTCCCGCGCCACATCCAGCCGCAGACCGTCCACGAAAAGCAGACACTCTCCCTCCCGGGGGCGAAATCCCTCGGGCTTGTGGCTTGAATCCGGAAACAAAACCTGAAACTTGCTGCAAAGCTCTTCCAGCCACGGCAGGTACACCGAACGAATGGCCGCGCGGACAGCCGACTCCGAGTTCATGTTCGCATGACGAAACGCAGCCAGCGCTGCGGAGTCCGCCAGACAGCCCGACTCCGCATACCAGTCGGCAAAAGCGGCCAGCCCCGTGAAAGAGGGGATGGAGCGGGTCGCCTCCGCCAGACGGGCCAAATGCTCCAACGCCTCCGCCAACGGCGCGTCGCCCTGTTTTGCCCACACCCAGCCGCGCCGTTCTCCGTGCTCCTGCTCCAACTCCGCGATCCGCTGACGGGCGTGGTGTGCGGCCACATCGCGAAGTTTCTCCAACTCCGCCCCCAGACGCTGCTCTCGCAGCGCGTTTTCCCGGGGCCAGGCCTGCGCGTCCAAGGCCAGGCGGTCGGCGGGCTGTGCCTGGTCCAAGCGCTCGCGAATGCCGCCATATGCCTCAGGAGCCTCGCAATAGCGTTCCCAGACCAGTTGCCAGGACGACTCTTCCCGCAGCCCCAGTTTTTCCGCCGCGTAGAGAGGCGGCTTGGATTCAGGGTCAAAGCCGTATTCATCCCGGCAGCGCGAACGAAAGGCGTGCCAGCGCTCCGAGCCCCACTCCGATTTCACCGCGTCCCCGTGTTCGATCCAAAGCAACAAATCGCGGGGCGTGTCGCCCACCACCAGCAAATCAAAATCCGAGGCCTCCAGACGTTTTCCTTGCAGACGGGACAGCGGGGTCTGCGCCACCACCGCGAGCGAGCTGTGCAGGGAAAGGCGGGTTTTGTCGTCTTTGGCCAAGTCCAATGCGGGGCCCTCCTCGGAGACCAAAAACCCCTCCACCGTCCAATCCTTGCCATTGCGATGCGCCCAGACCGTGCCCCGGTACAGCAATTCCACCAGCGGTTGCCATTCCCAGGGACACTGGTCCGCGTTTCGCAAGACATGCCGGGCCACACCCGGCAAATAAAGAATCGGGGTCTGCCCGGGAGGCAGCGGCACGTCCGGAATCTTTCCCGCCATCGCGGTTTTCAGCCAGATCACCGGACCCTGCCGTTCCTCCGGCGCGTACTCCCCCAAGACCAACAACTCCGGCAAACGCTGTTTCAGCATCGGAATCACCGCCCCCCAGGCCCGCTCCGGGTCTGTCCACAACACCGCGCAGGGAGCTTCCTCCACCCCCGGGAAAAAGGAGCTGGCCGCCTCGCGGAGGCGTTCGATAAGTAGGTCGAGAAGGGTTACAGGGGTACTATTCATTTTCATCCTCATCTTCCATGTCATCAACTTGAAACTCGTAATTCTTGGTGTGTGTATCGATGCATTCCAACTCGGTTTCATCATCTGCGGGAAGCATGTGCATGAAGTGTTTGGAAAAGCCCCGAATCTCACCGTCGATCCAAGCGTAGGCACCTGAGATCTGCACTTCGGGTATTGAACCCTTGGGAGCCCTTCCCAAGCCCGGCGGATACACGCGCTTCTCACCCCAGACGATCCAGCAAACCGTCAAACCGTTCTTGTCCAAGTAATCTTGGAAAAGACGTTGGTTGATCAACAGCGTATCTGGACCCGCCTCATGTGCGGAAGGATCAAACATGAATTTTTCTCCCTCTGCATTTAAGAAATCCGCGAATTTTCCAGACCACCTCAAATCCAGATCTCGAATCAAACCGCCTGTTGGCACATGTAATTCGTAGCTGTCTTCCGTAGCGCAATCGTAACCGCCTACTTCTCGCGAGTAGATTGAGGCAAGTGTCTTTATTGGGAATGGAATTCGGGAATAATCAGGGTCCATCCATCCGTCTTCTCCAAAATACGAATCTTCATGGTAAAGTGCGGCAGGAGACCATCCGCATTCTCCGAGAAAACAACTGGCACCGCGACCGGGATTTAGTCGATCATGCCCGTAGAAATCTTTCTGTTCAGCCCATTGAAGAAAGGACTCCGCATCAGAATCTTTAATAAGGCCACCCAGCACAAAGATCACTTCGTCCCGACGCTCAACGTCCTCATATTCGTAACCCGCACCGGTTTCAGACCGTTCAGAAATGAATGAGTATCCTGTGAGCCACGTATCGCCATCTTTGGTAACTGAGCATAGTTCATCTAGATTCCGTGTATGTGAGACATCCCTCGCCCAATCAATTGGGTCAACGGGGTAACTCAAATCGACATTAAACCTGCACCACCAGTTGCCCTTTTTCATATCTACTGATTCTATGGGTTTCTTGAGCAGTGTGTTGGTCGGGTCGATGTCTCGGCTGAAGCCCTGCCAAGGGCCGTCAAACCGAACATCGGCTTCCTCAGTGCCAGGTCGGTTCCAGTAACGGTAATGGTCGGATACGTACCCAAGAAACTCCTGATATGCGATCCATTGGTATTTTTTTCCGATCCGTTCCGGTTTCCTGGCATCACGACCGTGGTATCCCACTTGGTTCTGATCAAAATCCCCATGCAGATCTGGAGACCAACCCAAATCCAAAACCCGCTTCAGAATATAGTTTTGGGCCTTTTCAATGGGTAACATTTCTGGCTGTGCCACAGAAGGAGGTTGACCCGCACCACCAAGATTTGGATTTAAGGCTGGAGGCCAGGAATCATCACTCGAAAGGGGCACATCATACCACCCATTTGTTGAGATGACATATCGACAGAAGTCATCTCCCCGCACAGAAAAATCAATCCGATCCAGGGCGCTTTTCCCGGCACCATCCGAGCCCACTGCAGCCTCGCGGTATATTTCGTCTAGTTCCTCCTTCGTGGGAATAGCGGGCATGGCGCTGCCGTAGGGAGGACGTATAAGCGCTGGGTCAAGGCCCTCCTTCGCACCTAGGCCAAGCGCCCGTTCCACAACACCACGGGCGTAGTCCCGCATTAGCATGTGCGGGTAGGGTTCACCACTGGAGAAAAAGAGTTCGAATACGGAAGAGGCTACTTTTCCGACACCGACTGCATCATGGCTCCTCGATACGACCCCATAGGCGACCGCATATAGTCTCTCTTTCAGATAGGGATCATCTACATCATGGAATTTGTGGATCAAGCCGTCCAAGATCTCTAACCTGCCCGTCAACAGACTCACCAACGCTGTTGTCGCATGATCTCTTATGAAACGGTGTGGTGTGGTGAGCATCCACAGCAGAGTCGTTGAGCAAAGGCGAACAGATTCATCGTCTAAACGCGAATCTGGTGTCTGTACTTTCGCCCAGTCAATTATCCGTTCTATAGGCCCACGCTCCCCCCAGGCATGATGTAAATAGACGCTCCACCAAGCGTCCCGGTCTGGCATAGAACATGCACGTAACCGCCCATTCAAATAGTCTGCATTAAGAGGGTGCTGGGGGAGTGATGATAATGTCATTAAGACATCAAGCGTAAGCTCTTGTGTCTCAACATCGATTACCATCTCTCTCATGACTTTAATCGTGTCTTTTGTGAAAGATTCAGGTGCTCGCCAAATGAGACTATGGCGGAACGGCTTACCCCACTTAAGTGCATCTAACCCACCGGGCTCTAAACGAGGTAACTCAACACCTGTCTTTTCCGGAAACATAACACATAATGCTTCCATCAAACCTGGGTCGCGCCAGAATCTATTAGATTTTAGTAACCACTCCGATTGCGGTCCAGAAGATAAAATATCTCCTTCTGACCCGGCCTGTTTGGCACCTCTAAATGTGTTGAATATCGATAAGGGAATACCCTTGCGCCCCGTTTTTCCTCCTGGTTCTAAGATTTCTTCGGCCATCAAATGATGGAGCAATCTTTCATAACAAACTCTGACAACTTCATCCTTATGCCCCCATTGGTCATAATCGACTTCGAGCAACCCTTCTGAGACCATATCGTCAAATAGCGGGGCCTGAAGCCCAACTCCTGGGATAATTTTTCGGCAAACCTCTACAGCCTCCAGGATTGATAACCACGGCCTTTCTTCAGCACACATAGCCCGTACCACGATTTTCAAGGCCTGTTCGACCGGTCTAAGTGCTAGTTGATGATTTTGTTTTGTTGCTATCCTAGCCTCTATCCCCTGAATATAGTGACGGAATACTTCACTCACACCTTGCCGTCCCCGGGGCAACTGACTTTGGCCTGCATTTTTGAGCCCCTCACAAAGCGTCTTTAAAAATAGCGGATTTCGAAATTCTGGGTCCAGCTGTGGGGTAGATGGTAACTCCAACCCGTAATTTTTGAAAAACATTTTCAGGGCATCATACTCGACACCTTCAAACCCCTCATGCACCACGCGATGTTCCTTTGGGTATCTGTGATGCGGAACCAGAATCGACTCGTAGGAGCTACGTACGGACAACACGACCCCAATCCAGGGCGATCGGTGAAGACGAGCCAACAGAGATGGCAATTCACTATCCCACAGCCTTATCCCGTCGCCTTCATTGATCGCATCGATCATGAAAAGTGCGCGTGCATTGGCCGATTGGGCAGCAGCCTCCAACGCACCAACAAATGCTTCGGCAGAGAAGTGGCCCATATCCAACATTTCCAGACCCTGTATTAATGCATCACCAGTCCTTCGAAACTTCTGGCCCATCAGTATAATGGTTGGCAGTTTTTGGTCGATTCGTGATTTTGCGATATCACAGAGCAGGTGGGTTTTACCCGTACCGGCGTCTCCGCATAAAATTAGCAAAGTGGCATTGGCAGTCTCTTGGGCCCGTTTAAGAAATCTTATCCCGTCGCCCAGACAAACTTCAAGGTTTATAGAGCTCACCTCAGTATTCCGCAGAGGCTCCATGTAGCGTGCTGCATAGTTTTCGGTGGGTGCACGCCGCTGGGAATTAAGCTCCCGTTTACGGTCCCGTAAATCGGATTGAAAAGCATTTAACTTTTCCTGAAGGCTTTTAATCTCATTGAACAACCCTGAAAAATCAATTTGATCAGATGGATGCAGTACAACCCCACGAAAAAGGCGAATTAGGCCATGTACTTCCTCCGCAATCGATTCGCCCTCGGTTGTAAGCTCCTCACCCAACTGCTCTCTATCACTAAGTCCCAGAACGTACTGATGACGCCGAAGCTCCCTGGCATAGTTACGCAAGCGAACCTCTTCTTCCCTTAACCGCCCGAATCGCTGAAACTCCTCCACGATCGGTAATCCAACATGAAGTTGAGGGGTGTACCGATTTCCTGCTGTAGCCCGAGACTCTTCCCATCTTGCGTGGAACCATGCATGATCAAACCCACATTCGTCGAACCAGAACCGGACACGACTAGTATGCTCAGGCTTTTGAAGGCGCTCCAAAAGTTCAGATGAATCCCACGGGATGAACTCGACATCCATTCCTTTCGCTGCTGCCCACCGTTTCCATTTTGTAACTCGGCGGTTCCATTTTTGAAGTGCGGATGTCTGACGTGGAAGCCGCGCATCAGGCCGATCACACGGGAAGCAAAGAAAATAGCGTTTGAGGTTGGGATGCGAATCGAGGGCTTTATTTACAGATCCGTCAGCTTGACCAAGGCTTTGGTTGTCGATCGAAAACACGTACTTCGCCTGCCATCCCCATTCAGATCCATCGGGAAACTGACAGAAACACTCCACACCCGCGTCCGGCGTGCCTTTACGAACGAACTTTGCTGCAGGGGGCGTCTCGCAACGGGCCAATTGGGCACACAACTCCTCAAATCCTGCGTGACGGTTGCCATTCAGCGGGCGGATCGAACGCCAGTCCAAGGTGAAATCAGCCATGACGAATCTTCAGCGCTTTCGCGCCGCCTCCTTCACTGCGTTGCTGTAATGCAAATCGTTCCAGCGGTTACCGTCGAAGTGGGGGCCGCCTTGGAAGTCGGTTGTGTTTTCGTCCCAGCCCCAGAACCAAGGGAAGTCGGTTTTGTCGCGGTGGGGTTCGTTGCCTCTGTCTTTGGTCCATTTGATGTTGGGCTTGGCACGGAGGATGCCCGCGCCCTTTTTGTTTACATCCCTGGCGTTGAGGAAGGGGCGGATGTTGAGACGCACACCGTCGTTGATATCGGGATTCCAGCCGATGGGCTGTTGGTGCAGGGGTTTCCAGCGGATGAAGAGATCGTAAGGCGGCTTTCCGGCCTGGATGCGCTGGAGTTCGGTGTGCAGGGCTTCGGCGGCGATGAGGCGGTCCCGCGCGCCCGGCACCTCGTTTTGGGCATCGTCTTTCTGACGTCGGATCCAGTCGCCAAGGTAGGCGAAGGTGAGGGTTTCCAGGAGCTTCGCCCCCGCGCCGTCGGGCGCGGCGAGTTTGTGGTAGTTGACGAGGGCGTGAAAGCCGTCGGGGCGACCGTCCCAGATATGCCAGACAAAGGGACGGTTATGGAACAGCCTGCAGTGCTGCTCAAAAAACTCATCCCGCAGCCAGTCCTCCAGATTCCGCTTGTTCGATCCGGTGGCCGCAATCAGATCGCGCTCGTTCCATGTCGTCCCCGCCGCATCCAACAACTTCCGCAGCCGTTCGGCGGCTTTGCCCTCCGTACGCAGCGGAGTGAGGCAGACAATGCCGTTTTGATCGGCGCAGGGGAGCAGGGCCTCGCAGCGTTTGACCCATTCGCGCTGCTCCGCCGCCAGTTCCATGTCGGGATCCAGTTCGGCGGGCCAGCGGTAGCCCAGCAGACGCGCCACCGCGACCTGCAGGACGGTCGCGTCCGCGCGGGGCGGACCGTGTGCCGTCCACTTGGCTGCTTCGTCCCACACCACCGACCCAAAGGGATGTCCGTGGAATATCCATTGAGTGGGATCGTCGCTGTAGGGCTCCGGCAGACCGTGGGGATATTTTTCCTCGGCGACCTTCTGCCAGTGGTCGAGGTCGAAGGGGACTTTGACCAGGGTGGCGTTGGTGACATTCAGCTTTTGGTCGATACGGCGAACGGCTTCGTTGTATTCTGGAGATGAGCAATAGCACCAGATTGAGGAAAGATTCTTTACGTCATGTGGTACGATTACTGCGATATTAGAGTCAAATTTATTGCCAACATAAAGAGTGCCAGGAAGAATATTCATTTGACTAATTGCAACACCCCATTTTCCCCAAGCTGAGTTTCCTCTCTGATCGGAGTCATGCAAGCGCTCGCGTCGAAAATCAGCGGGCAGTCGCATATGTCCGTTTATTTCATCGTATTCAATAACCTTGTCCATTCCTCCAAAATGTGCACAAGATTTCACAGTACCTTGTTGGTAAACATACTCGTTTTGCATCACTTCAAACTCCCAAAATTGCCTTTGGAATTTCGGGGAGTCTCCGTTTAATATACCTGCTAAACCATCGGAACATTCGCGAAGTCTTGATAGAATTGATCTCGATTCGAGAATCACTGTTGCATCTGGATTCTCCAACTGCTGCGCTTGAATCACCGATTTAACTTCCTCAGTTACCAATAATCTGGCTTTTTCGACAACCGACCTGGGCTCGGAAACATCCAATCCCCGGATGAGATTCTCGCATCCCATCTCGGCGAACAGCTCTTCTCTTGCCCCTGGTGATTTTCCACGGCTCAAGCTTATTAAGATAGCCTTCACGACTTCGCCGCTGATGGTATCGAAGGCACCCGGACCCAACCTCGCAATCAAATGCCAAGTTTCTTTCTTCAGTAGTTTTTCTCTAAACTTCTGATACGTAGTTAGAAATAGCCAATTTTGAGGCAGAACCACACTTGTTGATCCACCGTTTCTGCAAAGTTCTAGACACCTATCCAAGAAGACGGTAGCTAAATCTTTCTTTGCTGCATCGTAATGTTCTTCGCAGAAGCGTTTTAGCACCGGTCCCTGATTGTTGCTTACCAGATACGGTACATTGGTAATCACCCATTGATACAGCCCGCCCAGAAGGGCGGTGGCTTTGGCGAGTCCCTGAGCCACTACCGCGCTTTCGTGGAGGGCTTCATCGGTTTCGCGGGCCAGGGCCTGATCGAGGGCGCGCATCAGCTCACCGCCGGTCACCAGTTTGCCGACATCGCCGCGTTTGGGGTTGATGAGGCTGCCCAGTTCCGGGGCCTTGCTGAAGCTGTCGTGCAGCCAGTCGAGGGCGAGGGCCAGGTTGTGTTTTTCGATGCCGAGCTGTTTCCACTCCTCTTTGCTGGCGTTCAGGGCCAGACCGGAGCAGGCGATGTGCAGAGGAGGCAGTTGCTGGTATCCGCCCAGCTTCCAGGCGGCGAGGGCGAGGTTGAAGGCTCCGATCTGACAGCAGCGCTCGTCGATTTCAAGACCGTGGAGGTTGTCGCGCAGCACGACGGTGACGGCATCGGCGGCGGAGAGGTCCTCCTCCTCCATGCGCAGCCGCGCCAGCACCGGCAGCAGAAACACCAGAAAATGCCCGGAGCCCATGCAGGGGTCCATGACGGTGATGTCGTGGACGTGCTCGGGCCAGTTCTCGAACGTCCCCGCCGCCGGAAGCCATTCGAGTGCGGAATGCGGAGTGCGGAGTGCGGAGTCCGTGGTTTTCCGAGCTTCGGAAAGGGGGACTTGGGTGTCTTCCGAGGTTCGGAAGTCGTCCTGTACGAAGCGCAGGTAGGTCCAGTCGATACCAGGGAGGCCATTTTTGGGAGGCAGCGACAGTTGGCGGCGTGCCGCATCCTCATCCTGAGCTCCGACCTCTGAACTCTGACCTCTGGCCGCTTGTCGGCCCGCCCACCACGCTCCCAGGGTATTGTGGATGAGGAACTCGACCATGTAGTCTTCGGTGAAGAGCTGAGTGACAGGGGAGATTTCGTCGGCCCCGATTTTGACCCCGGATTCGTTGACCTCTTTTTTACGGCGGGTCTGCCAGAACTGGTAGGTCCAGCCGAGGGAGTCGTCGGCGGTGAAAACGGCGGCATCGAGGTAGGCGAGGAGGCTTTCGAGTTTGTGACGGTCCTCGCGGGCGAGGGTCACTTCCAAGGCGGCATCGTCATTGCGGAAAACGCCGGGGAGCATTCGCTGGGCGTAGGTCCCGGCGAGATCCCACACGTCTTTCTTTTCCTCCCGGGCCAGCTCCCGCACATCGTTCAGAGAGAGAGCGACATGATACTGCGGTTCCAGCAGCAGGCTGTTCTCCGCCAGAAAACGGGCAAAGAGCATACGGTGCCAGTGTTCGTAGGCCACCAGCTGGGTCAGGTGATCGATGGATTGCCGTTTGTCCGCGCCGCGCACATCCCCCGCCGCGCGTCCGCGCTCCCGCAGCCGCACCCTGAGATCGATGGAGACCTCGTCTTTTTTCATATGCTCAAAGGCCTTGGGCTGATCGACCGCCAGCGCCTGCAAGGCCGCCCGCGCCGCCGCCTCCGCCACCTCGCGGGCTTCCACGATGGTGCGTTCCAGTTGGTTTCGGAGAGGTTTGGGTAGAGAGGGCATGGGTTATCCTATTGAAAAAGCGCGTTCCAGAAATCGCGGTTCGATAAATCTATCGGGAAATCATATTTGTCACTCATATGGTCAAGCACTGGATCAGCTTCACTTTCTTCAAGGAAAGTGGATAGATCTGAAATACCCTTCTTGGCTCTCGCTACTTTAGGATGATCTTCATTTGCAACCAAGTGGCCGAACCCGCTTTCCACTAAGTATTTACCTTCAACATCGGGTGTGATGTCGTCAGGCTCAAAATCCGAAAAGCGTTTCACTGTCAGATTGCGCCCCGCATTTTCCTGGTACAATGCTTCGCAAGTTGGGCATGGTATTGGTTTTAGGGCTTTTTTCACCTCTTCCACCATCACTTGAAATTTTTCCAGTGCAGTAGAACTTGTAGATAAAATCTCCTGAACCTCTTCCGCATCCTTACAGGCCTTAAGTTGTTCACACATTTCTTTCAGTTCGCGGACCTTCTGCTCCCTGTCAGCGATCTCTTCCATTGCCGCCTGGTACTTATCCTGCTCTAATTTCAGCTCTTCGCGATCAACCATATTCGGAATCGTTAGCTGTTGTAGTATGGGAGAAAGGGCAACCAAAAAACCATCTCGTTTCGCTGTCCACCGTGCCGTCGGGAGTTCACGGTTCATGACGCGTTTAATCGCATCCCGCAGGTTATCCAGACCAGAGGAGTCGTCGACTTTCTCGATTTGAATGCCTGTCAAAACCCCCTTCATTTTGTCCCGTTTTGCAGGAGGGACGATCAATGGAAAAAACTCGTGTTCCATGGCCCAAGTTGCACCCAACTCACAAAGGCAGAATTCACTAGCCAGATAACTGGGGGTGATCAGCGCGATCACCAATGCCGGATTTTTTATTTTCTCACGAATGAAGTCGGGAAAAGATTTTCCAGCGGGAATCCCCATCCCTTCGAGCGATGTACAGAAAATCTGATCCGCCGAGAGGTTGCACCCCGTCTGCAACAGATCCGTCAGTTTGTCAGCCAGTTCCTTGTCGGCGGCGGCATGGCTTAGAAAAATGTGTGGAGGGGAATCGCTCATTGGAACCTCCCCTTGACTGCAATTGGCCCGGTGCCAAATCCAGCGCCGAGCCTTGAGCCGTATGTTTGCAAGGTTGGCGCCTCAATCGATAAACAGGGTCCAATGACGTGGCCAATGTTTGAAAACATTGAATGCGTCATTAAAAGCGTTTCAATGTATGGTTTAATGTTTTGAATCATTGGAGGCTACATTGAGTCAGGTGATTGGTACTGGTAACGGCCATACCGACCTGGGCCGGCTGGTTGAACTTGTGGGTTTTCCCGGACGAGTTCCTTCATAAGTTTGACCACTTTTTGGCGGTCAAACCGCGTAATTTGACGAATGTCACGGTTACCCAGGCCTGGTTCTCCGCGTTTCTCCCGTTCCATGAGCACACTGAGCACGCGGGTTTTTGCCGCCTCCCAGTCGATACGGCGGTCCCGTTCGGGATGGCCGTCCTCGCGGAGGCGGTGATGGATTTCCGGGCGCAGGGTCCAGTAGGCCCCCCTGCCGCTGCCTCCGTGCTCCAGATAACCCGCCTGTTCCATTTTCGAGAGAATCTCCCGCATGTGAGCATCTGGACGCTGGCATAAGTGCGCCAGAGTGGTGGTTTCTGCCTCGGGGTGGTTGATCAAATGGCGCAAAACGAGTAGGGCATCCAGGCCCAGCTCCCTCTCGTTACGGCTTTCTTCGGCTACGAAGGTCCGAAATGCCGGGGACAACTCGCTCTTGGGAAAGGTAACGGTGACAGAGTCCCCGATTTCCTGGATGCGAGGCGGCTCTTTGCCTTCCATCAGCATGGCCGTGTACATGCGGCTGATCCCGAGATTGCTCCGGTTCACCAGTCGCAACTTGGTCAATGCATCCACGAGAAGGGGGTTGCGCGGCACGGGTTGGTGATGAAGGATGTTGTCAGGACGGATCCCGCCAATGAACCCGCCGTTGTTGCTGAGTTCGAGACGGTCTTTGTAGAGCTTCAGCATCACAGGTCCGGCAACACGGTAATCGGGGTGACAGAAGGCGTTCATCAACGCCTCGCGCAAAGCGATTTCTGGCCAAACCCGATATTCAAAATGAAATAGCCCTTGTTCCAGGGTGGTTAAGGGGTTGTACGGAACGAGAAGAGTTTCCAAACGGTTGACCGACAGGGGCAACGCGGTGATATCGTCTGCACGGTTGTCGTAGGCCGTGTCGGATTTCATTTTCAAAAACGTCCAGTTGTGGCCCGGGATGTGTGTTTGGATGGCCGCTTCCGTCCCCGCAAGGAGAATGGCGGCCCGCAGCAGCTTACCGTGACGAACGACCTCCAACGCTTCTAAAAGCTCCCGGTCATTCAGGCGGAGCAAATCCTGTGGCGCCTTTTCCGCCGCCGCCATGTTCCGCAGGGCTTCCAGGGCCGTAGGCGAAAACACGTCAGGTGTAAATCTGCCCACGGGTTCCGCGGTAAAGTCCGTTTCTCCGGTCTCCACACCGATCTTACGGCGCATCGTGCCCGTAAGTGGCTGGCAGTCTTTTCCAACCCGGATGGTGCCGGTCCCGGCGGTATCCGTGTGGGGCGGCATGCCGGGGTGTACCTGCATCACGATCAGACGTCCCGTTCCCTCCGCCACATGCAGTTCCTCGAACACAGGAGTGATTTTGGGGTCCGTTTGATCATAAACCGCCTGCTTCAACCGGTTGACATCGATTTCGGGAGGGACACCCTCCAGGGCGGTGGATCGCCCCAGGACCTTGTCCGCCACGCCGAACACCACCGTTCCGCCCCCGCCATTGGCCATGCAAATCGCCATGCGGACCAAGGTCTTTACCGCCTTGTCGCGGCTCTGGGTATCCCAGGACTTGAAGTCGAGGTCCTGATCTTCCATCTCGTCGGCGATGCGTTGGTCCAGTTCGGGCAGCAACGCCCGGATTTGTTCCAAGGTTTTCACAGAATCACCGGTCCTTTCTGAAGTTCTTCGGCCACGCGGGAACGGACCTGGGTCAGCCATGCGTCCAAATCCGCTTCGGTTTTGAGGGTCGCGCCGGGCAAGCTGACTTTGCGGGCCTTGGGTTCCAGCAGCCGGGCGGCGGCGGCGAGGATGCTGTCCACACGTCCGGAAAGGGCGTCGGTGCGGTCGCGCCAGTGGGGCAGGGGGATTTTGTCGAGGGCCTGAATGAGTTCCTCTTCGGTGGCAATTGGGGCGGTGTCGGGTTCCGGCAGCGGGGATTGGGCAAGCAATTCCGCCTGCTGGCGTTCATCCAGCCGTACCCAGATGTCGGAGGCGTTCAGCCGGTCAATTTGGGTCTTCCGGGCGGCGGCATAAGCTTCCCGGAGGGCTGTCCACTCTCCACGCAGCACTTCCGAGGCTTTTTTGACCAGCGGGGCGGCGTGGTCGGTGGGGGCGAGAAGAAGACGGTCTTTGAGGATGGCGTCCCGGGAGGCCTGCACGGAGGCGAGCGCTTCGAGTCCGCGTCCGGCGGTCAGCAGGGCGTCCAACTTGCGCCAGACGGGGAGTCGTTTTTCAGTCAACTCGCCCAATTGTTTCCAGTCGCCCGCCTCTTGCCGCAGGGTGGAGGCGTGGCCGAGGATTTCCGCCAACTGTTCGTTCCCAGACTGTCCGCGCAAATCTTGCAAACGGGTGCGGGAGGGTTTTTCCGGAAGCGGGGGCTCTCCTCCGGCGCTGGCCGCGAGTTCTTCCAGGCGGTTGAGAAAATCCGTGGCCTTGACGGAGAGATCGTCCTCTGGCTTCACCGCCAAGCCGACCGTCTGGAAGAGTCCTTTCAGGGCGATGCGCTCCTTGGTGCCCAGGGTAACCTGCTCGGCGCGGAAGTTGGCTTTGGCGATACGGTTCTGGTCCAGGTGACGTGGGGCGATGGGTTCGTTTGTTCTTCCGTCCACCGCCAGGAGATTCCCGGCGGCGTGCAGGGAAATCAGGGCGCCGTCGATGGCGTCCTGCGGCCACCCGTAGGGGGCTTGGGAGAAGAAGGCCCGCACGTGACGGCCTTCTTTTCCGGCACCCACCTCGCGTTCGATTTCCCGGCACACGGGGTGTTCGGGGGTGGCACCTTTCCAGCCCAGCACGGTGAGGGGGCTGTCGTCGCCTTTGCGGGCGCGTTCGATGACCACGGACCAGGCCTTGTGGTCGGCCTCGGCGAAGCGTGAAAACATGCGGGTCAGCGCGTCGCGGATGCCTTCATCCACTTTGTCGATCAGTTCAAGGGCATGGAGTTCGGTCCCGCCGCCTTTGTAGGCTTTGGCGGAGCCGATGACATCCCGCAGAATGAGATCCACGTTCCGCTCCGCGTCCTTGCGCCGGGTGTCCATCATTTCCCGGGCCTCTTCGGCCTCGCGGCTGGTGGGCACGCCTTTGAGGTCCAGCACGGCTTGGGCGGCTTTCATGCGGATCAGGTTGTCTTGGAAGTTGTCTCTGCGGCTTGGAGGAAGAAAAACGAAGATGGTTGGGCTGTCCGTGCCTGCGGCCCGAGCGGCGGAAATGACATCGTTCTCGGTGCATTCCCAGCCGTCGCGGACCCAGACGGGGACTTCACCGGTGCCGGTGTCCGGTTCGGAGGCTCCGAAGTGCAGGGAGAAGCTGCGGGGGGTGAGGCTGACTCCCTGGCGGGGGCGAAGGGTTTTGAGGGCATCCTCGACGCTCGCGTGCAGGCGGCGTTTGCGTTCGTGGTTGAGTCCGGGGGCATCTTGGCGGGCTTTGGCCAACTCGACTTTGAATTTGTCGTCCCATTCGGCGGACTCTCGGGTCTGGAGGTTGTATTCGTTGCCGTCAAATAGCAAAACGCTATCTTCGACGAGCTTTTGCAGGATAGCGGGCAGTTCCTTTCGAATTCTGGAACCCGCTTCGGCCAGGTCGTCCACCAGGAGGTCAGCCAGCATGTCTTCGGTGGCGCGCACGCCGGTGTCCACCGCTTTTTCCCGGGGGAGCTTGCGGATGAGGAACACCAGGCCGCAGGTACGGGCCATCAGGATACCAAGCGGGGATCCGTCGTTGAGGCGCAGGATGCGGTCACTGATTTCCCGGGGGAGTACGCCTTGCTGGACCAGCGGGGTCTGCTGCTGGAAAAACATGAAATCCCCGGGGATGGTGTGGCCAACCGGTGATTCGGCCACCTCTCGGAGTGCTTCGTGGGTAATGCGCAGTTGGGTGCGCAGCAGGGAACTGCTGCCGGTGGGGTCCACCGAGCGCAACGCCGCTTCCCAAAACCGTCGCCGGGTGGGCAGAATGGGATAATCGGGGACAAGGAAATCCTGGTCTTTGGTGGTGGGACCGATGGCACTTTTGACCAAGTGGCGTTCGATTTCCCCGGCATGGGTTTCCAGGGAGGACTCCAGCGGAGAAACCGCCTCGGGCTTTTTGGCCAGCAGTACTTTTCGGGTGACGGTTTCCACGTCGGCATCGGACAGTTCGACGGGGATGGTGAAGCGGTCCCGAAGCCAGGCGAATTGGGGGGTATCGGTGCTGAGCGCGTTCTGACCGGCCATGACCACCAATACCCGGGAATCCATTTGCTTGTTGAGCGCCTCTGTCAGTTCCGTGATTTCGCGGGAGCGATCCTTGTCGTCACCGATATAGTGCTGCACCTCGTCGAGAATCAGGGCGGTCAGGGGAATGGCCCCTTGCCCTTGGATCTCCAAGACCTCGCGGGTGATGCGAATGAATTCGGAGGTGTTGATGTCGGTGCGGTTGGGGAACTGCTCGCGCAACAACTGGCGGACCTCCTTCTCATCACCGAGTCCCGTGTCCACGGTGAGCAGGGCCTTGCGGATATGGGGGCTGACATAGAGATCGGCCAGTTCCCGCTCAAAATTCCGCCCCGTGGACTCCACCTCGGCGCGGACCTTTTCGTAGAAGCCTTCGTTGCGAAGGTAGAGGCAAAACATGGCCTGGTTGAAAAGGCCGGGAAGGCCGCAGCTTTTGAACAGGATGCCAAGTACGGTGAGGCGGGCGCTGATGGAGGAACCTTCGGGCATGGTGCCGGAAACCGCAAAGACGCCCCCTCCGAATTTCCGGCCCGCCGTGTCCAGTTCCCGCAGGGAAGCCAGAATGTCCGGGGTGAGGTCCGGGGTCAGGGAACGCGCGTCGACGCCGTCGGGAAAGCGAGTGTTATCCCAAAGATGGCTGAGCATCTTCAGCAAATGACTTTTGCCGGAGCCATAGAATCCGCTGACCCAGGAAGCGCGCTGGGCGTTGGCGGACAGGTTGGTCAGGTAGGAGTCCAGAATTCGTTGCAGTCCTTTGGCGTACTGACCCTCGCAAACAAAATGCTCCAGTTCGTAGCGGAGCATTTCCATGGCCTTCTCGCTTTCCGTGGCGGCGATGAGGCGGGCCTGTCCGTCGTTGGCCAGGTTGGCACTGCGGGGATCCCGGCGGAACAATTCAAAATTGCGGTTCATAGATAGGATTCCTCCGTTAAGGTGATGGGGGAGGCCAGGTATCCCCAGCCGTCCCTGGCATCCAAAAGATGGTAGACGTTTCGTTCATGGCTTCCGGGAAAAAATACCACCAGTCTGCCATTCACGGAACCATGCAATGACTCCAGAATGGCGGAAACGTGACAGTGTCCGAAAAGGGTGCCGACTCCGAATACGGCCAGGACCGCGTCGGCGCCCATTGAGGCCAACTTGTCACGGAGCCGAGCGGCCACGGCGTCGCGGAATTCGGTTTCAAGCTTTTGCCGGACATCGGACGGGTACTCGAAGTAGTCGTAGGCGTACTCCTGTTCGGCCATCCAATCCGGGAACATATCATCCAGACAGATTTCCTCCCAAGGGTGTCCGGCGCTCTGCGATGACTGTCGGAAAAGATCTTTTTGCGCCCGCAGACGTCTCTCCTCCTCCTTGGGATACACTAGGAAGATAGTTTTTTCCGTGTCGGTCAGCTGCTGCTGCCAGGGGAGGGAAATGTGCTGGTCGAACTTCTTCGCCAATGTCTCAATCCGATTCATGCAACCGCTCCTGTTCCGCCTGGCTTAACATATCGGGAAACCCAATGTCCAACACATCCCCGGCGGAACGAAAGCGAATCAGACCGGAAAGCGATGCGGTGGAGGCCATGTTCTTGACGCGGTCAACGGGGCAGTCGAGAACCCGGGTCCAAAACGTGTCAATCACGCCCGGACCTCTCCGCCCTTGCAGGTAACCGAGAAAAAGAGCCATGATGAGTGGGCCGGTCGTCGCCCTCACTCTGCGCCGCCGTTTAAAGGTGCGCCCTTCCAAATGACCGGATTGGGTCCAACTGGAGGAAGCGTTGCGAACCACTTTGTCCCGGGTATTTTCGTTTTGGCGCTCTCCAACCAGATCGGTCACCGCGCGGGTGACGCGGCCTCGGTCCAGCATGGCGCCTTCTGACAGACTCAAAACCGGCTCAGCCGTACAACGCAGAAGGGGGTCTCGCGCCATAGCGACCAGCAATGCCGACAGTGCCTGGCCTTCGGGATCCAAATCCCAGACCCTTCGGAGCATCCGAAAAACCGGTACAGAGCGGTCGAGGGCATACAACTCCCTCAGTTTTTGGGCTGTGGATTTTCGAACCGAGGTCGTCGATTTGCCAAGGATGTTCTGCGCCACAATCGCCTCCAGAAAGTCGGGCCAATTCGCTTCGGGTTCACAGCAGGACAGGAGCGCGGAAAGCTCCGCCAGCATCATGGTGCGGCTGCTGTGACTGCCAATCGGCCCCTTGCGGAAACCCAGGCTCTCTGGATATAGCTCTGATGTCATGATACCGGCAAGTTTGCCGGTCAAAGTCCGCATGTCAAGTCATTATGACGTAGAAAGACAAGAAATGGGAACTTTCTGACTTAATCAGTTTGCTTTTCCATTCATATGGGTAAAAAATGGTACCGTCACCTATATCCGCCAAAAACCTACTTATGTATAGTAACCCCCAACGTGAAGGCAGCTTATGACCACCACAATTAAATATCCAAAGAGTTTCATTTGCGACATCTGCGGCAGACCGATCGAAAAACCAGATCCTGGGTTGGTCTGGTGGCGAGAAAAAGATCATATATTCAGTGATTTCAAAATCATCCATAACCTAGGATCCTGCCATAAAAAAAGTGATTCAATGCTTGGAGATGGCGAATCTGCGAAAGATAATAAATTAGATGAGTTACAGAATGATATTGGATTATCATATTTTCTCTCTTTGCCCACGAAAGAGGATGCTAACGGGGTGCGGCAATACCGAGTTTCACCTGAATCAATGTACCTGCTAAATCGTATGATTTGCAGGATGTTTATTCCCGGCTTTGAAGAAAATCCAAGTAAATTTTTCAACGACCGATTGCCGTAACATTTAACGGACACAGAATGAATTCCTGGATTGTATATGGTTGAGACTGATCCGGATTTCAGCTTGTTGGTTCAACCTTTTTGCCTCAATTTTCCGTAGGCGCCTAAGGACGTCATGTACGTCGTTTTCAAAAAGTGACCCTTTTTCAACCAGCCTTTGCGACTCCAATGCCGAGACCAGGACGTTTGCCTGGCCTAAAAATGCTTGAAGAATATTATTACGGGCCTGTCCATATTTCTCGCATGATAGGTGGTCAAAAAGCTCAAGTGGACTGGGGTCGTAATTGGCTTGTAATTTAATGTTCTTGTGGGTCAGTTCCTCACGAAGATTCAGTCCGGCACGTGTCGCCTCCAACTTTACAAAACGAATGAAATCAGGATCAAGTTCTTTTTGACTCAGCTCGGCTCGGAGAACCAACCCATGCCATCTGTTCAGAAAAAGAACGCGGAGAAATGACCGCGCGTCCAGATTGCCAACTGGGGGAGACCATTCAAAATTCTTTTTTAAACGGTAATGCGACCAAAAATCCTGTTTCATTTCCACTAGTGACAACTCTAAAAGTCGTTCGGCCTTCATGTGCTCGGGTAAGCTTGTATCCGGCCTTCGGTTCAAGCTCAATTGATCAATTTCTTCCAGTAGCTCGTATTTTGACTCATTATGATCGCTGCTAAATCGAGAATGCCGCAGATAGAAGTGCTCTAGAGGTAACTGTTTGAATTCTGACGAATGCCAGACATGCTTACAGACTTCTACCAGATAAAAGGGATGTTTGTTTTTGAACCTTATCAGCTCTTCTTTACCGACCGCCACAGATATTGGTTTCTCGTTTTGTTCAGTTTCGGATGCCTTGGCAAGTTGAAAAACTCGATCCACCGCGAAGCCTTTGTTTCGGGGTTCCACCAAGGCATGTGTCAGTGCAAGAAGTGTCGCGTAAGCTTTGAAAAGATCATCGCCCTCAGGATTGCCATTCGTTTCGCGGGGAAACCAAGCTTCACCTTTTTTGTTGTAGTGTTTTAACACAAAACTTTGTGCCAGCACTTCAACCAAGGCATCCACGCCATTTAAAAATCCATCGCCAAGCAAAGCTCCTTTCATGATTCACGCATATATTGGTTTGAACTGACGAGTCGTGAAATCTTCGCGATATTACGTTCCAAATCTCTACCATCTGCAATCTCAGCTGCGATACGTTTTATTTCATCCATCCCGCAATCTTCTCTGGCCCTTTCCCCGGTAAGTACTCCCGGCATTTTTTGGATCATGACCGATTTGAAATGCTCGCGGTCGGGGCGGAAATAGTGCTTGAGCACGATGTCGACCGTTTTGTGGCCGGTAATGCGACGTACCAGTTCCATGGGCACCCCGGCAGAGAGCGCAATCGTCACAAAGGTAACCCGAAGGGCGTGCCAGTCTCGTACGGAGGCCGCGTTCTTGCGGCCCTCCACTTGAACGTTGGTGGCTTTGCGGACCGCCAGGCGTGGTGTGGCGGATTCTTTTCGGCGGATTCGCCCCCCGAGCTTGTTTTCGATGGCCTGAAGGTCACCACTGATCTGACCCCGGCTGTATCCGTGGCGTTCATGGATGACGCGATAACTGGCACCGGCAAGATATTCTTTCAAAACGGTTTCAAGCCGTTTTCGTCGTGCGCTTCCGGGCTTCGTCAGTTCCTCAATGGCGGCCATGCCGTCGGCTTCTGCCCGATGAGCAGGATACAAGGGTTCGATTTTTTGAGGGCCGATCCCGGTGAGCGCCTGGGTGACGATGTATTTGAACCCCCAGGAAATCCGGCTCTGCCCGGTCCGGGTTTCGATCAAGTCAGCAGCCTCGGAAAACACAAACGGCCCGTCATGGGGCTGCTTTTCCAGGACAGCGTGTAACGGTCCGAAAATCGGGATTTCGAGCCGTTCACGGGTTTTGCCTGTTTTGCAGTTGATGATGCCCGCCTGTAAGTCCACATCCACCCAGCGAAGGCGGCACACATCCCCCCGCCGCATTCCCGTGCAGGCGGCACAGACAATGAGCGGATGGAGCAGGGTGTCGGATGCAGACACATCAAAAATCTTTTGAAGCTCATCGGAAGTGAAGGGGATCCTGTGGATGGTCTCCTTGTCCGTCGACCCTCTGAGCACGATGCGCCGGAATGGATTCGACATCCCCACAGGTAAAAACCGTGTGAAGGCGCTGCGCAGCAGATTGATCGCCTGCCGAACCGACTCGTCCGTGAGTTCCTCTTGAAGGCATTCCAGATAGGCCCCCGCATCCGATTCGCTTACTTCGTGCAGGTATCCCGCTTTTCGTGGCGGGGTGTTCATGAAATCGATGAAACGCTGAAATTTGCTGTCACAGGCGGCCAAGTGCTTTTCCGTCACCTTGCGTCCCCGGGGCATCCCTCGCCAGAGACTCGCAAGATCCGTCAATTTGGCGTATTCGACCTTTCGCCCCGTCTTGCTCTCGATCAGTCTTTCCGTCAGATGGTCCGCCCGGCCCTTTTGCCCCGCCTCAGCTTGAAGGGCCGCCAGTTTTTCGGTGGCCCGATCACGGCTGTTCTCAAAATCCGAATCACCTTCTCCCCGGAGATCCTCCGGCGGGGTTCCTTCCCACTCCAAACCAAGGTTGACTTCCATGGTTTTTCCGTCCACCATGTACCTGCCATAAAAATAGGGCCTTAAGTGGCCGTTCCTGTCTTTTTTCAGCCGTAATCCCATGAAAAAACCGTCCTTTGTTTTCGTTTGAAGCACTATGACGCAAAATGGGAAAACGCGCAAGCCAAAAGGGGACAAAGTAGGGGACACCAGCTTTTATTTTCACAAAAACACCTTAAAACACTAATGTTTTTGCAGGTAAGAGTTTGGTCTCCCACGCAGGACACGCGAGTTCGATTCTCGCTGGCCGCTCCATCTTCAAACACCCCGTAAACATTGGTTTTGCGGGGTTTTCTTTTTGGCCTGAGGCAAACCTGGATGTGAAAAGGGATTGCATCCCCCTTGCTTTGCTTTATCTTGATTCCATCATGAAAAACATTGCCATCAAACGGGTTCGGTTGTTGATTCTGAGTCTGCTCGTGCCCCTGTGCGCGCTGAGGGCAAACGAAAGTGAGCTTGGATTCGAAAATTGGCTGGGACCCGCTTCTCCTTTCTGGAATTGGGACCAGGAGGCGTTTCTCCGCGAGACTCGCGCCAATGGGTTTCGATGGATGGATGCCGGTGGCGCCCAATCAGCCAACAGAGCCGCAAGGGCCGCCCCCTTGCGTGGCCAGGTTTTCGGCAAGCCGGTGCTTGAGGCCGTGGTGCGCTTCGTGGATGGCGCGCCCGATCAATTCATGGCTTCCTATTACAACCGCGGGGATGTGGAGACCGAAATTTCGGAAGCGGAATTTCAGTCGCTGGTGCGCGAACTTTCCGCCACCATCAGCAGCCGCGTCCGACAACAGCCCATGCCCGGCAATACCGGTTCCCGACAGTCCTCGGTTCGGGACGACAGCCTCGTCTGGCAATTGCCCCGACATCGTTTTGAGCTGACGTATTCCTACTCGCCCCCGCGCCGCGATCGCGGGGGAAACGTGCCCTTCCGTGCCGAATATGTGCGGCTGACGGTGCGGAAATTTCAGCCCGGTGACATTCCCGCCAGCGCGAACACCCGGGTGAACGTCTATGAAATCCGCGCGAACATCCAACGCAACCCTGAGACCGGTGACGTGTGGATCGGCAACGTCCCCATGGTCGATCAAGGCCCCAAGGGATACTGCGCCGCCGCCACCGCCGAACGCACCATGCGATATTTCGGGCAAGACGTGGACCAGCATCAAATCGCGCAGATCGCCAACACCACCGCCGATGGCGGCACCAGTTTCGATCAGTTCCGCAGCGCCCTGCAAGCCATCGGACGTCAATACCAGTACAGTTTCAATGCCCACATCGATTGGAGTTTTCGCGATTTCCAACAAATGCTGGAGCACTACAACCGGGTGGCCAAAAGCAACAACCAACGGGAAATCCATTTACCGCGGGGGGGCGTGATCAACATTGCCGAGGTGTACAAAGCCATGGACATGGAGACCCTGGTCGCCAGCCGTCAACGACGCCGCGCCGATTTCAACCGATTTGAAGAGCGGGTGAAACGCTACGTGAACGGCGGGGCGCCGCTGATTTGGGGCGTGATGCTGGGGGTGGTGCCCGAAAAGGAAATCCCGCAGGCCTCGGGCGGACACTTGCGACTGATCATCGGATACAACGAAACCACCCGCGAATTGCTCTACTCGGATTCCTGGGGCCGGGGCCACGAACTCAAACGCATGAGCCTGGAACACGCCTTCGCCATCACCACCGCGTTATACAGCCTCGAACCGCGCGGATTGCGTTTGTAAGTGGATGAAACCCCTGCCGCCGGGTTCGGGGCGATGACTTGCGCCTCCCTTCACGCGCCTTTGGCGACTCTTGGCTTCTTCTCGCAATCCGCATCCAATCGCATGCGGAGGATGCATGACGAAAGATTCGCGTGAGGCCAAAGTCATGCGCGGGTCAAAACAACCGGAAGATCCGTTGTCCGGCGAAGCCATCCGTTGGCCCCACCCTGAGCGTGAGATGCCGGCCGATCATTCGTGGACGGGTATTGGCGGTTGATCCTTGCAGTTTGCGGTTTTCCCCCCATACTGTATTCATGACAAATCACTCTCCCCGCATCGACCCCTTGGATCCCGAAAGCCGTGCTTATTGGAAAGCACGGCTGACACCGGAGCAGTTTCGCGTCTGTGTGGAGAAGGGGACGGAATATCCTTTCACCGGTGCCTACATGGACACGGAAACGGAGGGAGTTTACCGTTGTGTGTGTTGTGACGCGCCTTTGTTTCGCTCCGATGCCAAATTCCATTCCGGCTGCGGCTGGCCGAGTTATTTCGAACCGGTGTCGGAGGATGCGCTAGAGGAGAGCGAGGATCGTTTGCTGGGGTATCGCCGGGAGGAAATTTGTTGTGCCACCTGCGGGGCGCATTTGGGTCATGTTTTTCCGGATGGCCCGCCACCGACAAACCTTCGCTATTGCATTAATTCCGTGAGTATCAGATTGGAGCCGTCGTCATGAAGAATTTTTTCTGGATTTGCATCCTGGTGTTGGGACTGCGCGTGGAGGGTCAAATCAATGTGGGCCGAGGCAACGCAAGAGATCTGTTTGTCGAACATTGCGCGGTGTGTCACGGTGAACGCGGGGAAGGGGGGCTGGGCGGACCTTTGGCGCACGGGGAATGGAAACATACCCAAACCGATGAGGACCGGACCCGGGTGATTCGCGAGGGCTTGCCGGATTTCAACAAGGAGGGTTTTGAAGAGAAGCTCAATGAACGGGAAATCCGGGCTTTGGTGATTTATATACGGGAACTGCGGGAAATGGCCAAAGACGAGCCGCCGCCGCGTCCGGTGGAGGGCGTGGTGCGCACCCAACATCGGGACTTTCGCTTGGAAACGGTGGCCGAATCGCGTGGAAACATGTGGGGCATGGATTTCCTGCCGGATGGACGCATGATCGTCACGGAAATCAATGGTCCGGTACGGATTTTGGACCCGGAACATGGTTTGGGAGATCCCATTCGAGATACGCCGGAGATTGTTCGGCACGGTCAGGGCGGCATGTTGGATGTGGCCGTTCATCCCGATTATGCCGAAAACGGGTGGATCTATCTCAGTTTCGCGGACGGATCGGGTCGAAATTCCATGACGGCGGTGGTGCGGGGACGGATTCGGGACGGGGCCTGGGTGGACGAGGAGGAGATTTTCCGGGCCGAACCCGAGCATCGGCGCAATGCAGGCGTGCATTTCGGATCGCGTATCGTTTTTCAGGACGGATATGTGTTTTTCGCCATTGGGGATCGCGGGGCGCAACAGCATGCCCAGCGATTGGACTTGCCCAATGGAAAGATTTTCCGATTGCATGACGATGGGCGGGTGCCGGAGGATAATCCTTTCGTGGACACATCCGCCTATCCGGCCATTTGGTCCTATGGTCACCGCAATCCGCAAGCACTGGCGATTCGGCCTGAGAACGGGGAGATCTGGTCCACGGAGCACGGTCCACGTGGCGGGGACGAGCTGAACCACATTGTACGGGGCGAAAACTACGGGTGGCCGGTGGTGACTCACGGGATGAATTACAATGGAACGCCGATTACCGAAGAGACCGAACGCGAGGACATGAAATCGCCGCATTGGCATTGGACCCCATCCATTGCCGTGTGCGGCATGGCGTTTGTGAGCGGCGATCAGTTCCCTGAATGGGAGGGCGATTTGTTGGTGGGCGGTTTGCGTTCGGAGGTCGTGGAGCGTCTGCGTCTGGGAGAGGATGGATTGGAGGAGCGGGAGGTGATTCTGCAAGGGCAGGGGCGGGTACGGGACGTGCGGTGCGGACCGGATGGCAGTTTGTACCTTATCCTGGAAGGGCGCGGCAGTCGCGTGGTGCGGTTGCGGTAAGGCCGACCCTGCGCGGCGAAGCCGCTTTGGAGTGCGTGTAGCGAGCTCCGCGAAGCTACCGCTTTACCCACTGCCAACCCAAAAGGCCTGACATACGGCAAAGGCTTTGCAAATCGGTAGCTTCGTTGCACTCGCTACGCGCACTCCAAAGACGCTTCGCGTCGCAAATTACTCCGCACCATGCACTCTCCCACTCTTCATTCTTTTCACTCGTCACTCTCTCTCCTTCTCTCCTTCTAATCTGCTGCGCGCAAGGTCAGCAACTCCTCCAAAAGATTGCATTCGATGTCGTCGATGGCTTGGAAAAATTCTTGGGGCGTGAGTTGGATGATTTTGCCGTTTTTGAGGAATTCCCCTTTTTGTTTGGGGTTTGCGCCGCGTTCCAGCAGGAAGGCGAGCATCTCTTTGGCATATCCGCGGGCGTGAAAGAGCGGGGATTGTTTGCCGAGGGGCACGAGGGTGGTGGGCCAAATGGGTTCCGTGTCCACGGTGCCGGGGATTTCGCCGGCAGGGGTGTTGACGTCGAGGCCGCGGTCAATCAATTCTTGCGCGATGTTCGGCAGGTTGTATTCCACGGCCAAGTGCAGCAAGGTGGCGTTTCTGAGGGGATAGAGTCCGTAGTCCACCTCCAGGGGACGGGTCATGGCTTCGGGATCTTTGTCCAATGCGGCCTTCAGGCGAGGCAGGGACTCCCGGTGAATGGCCATGACCGCGTCATCGGGGTCCGCCGCCTGGGCGCGAAGCAGAATGGAGATGCAGCGGACTTTGAGGGGGGATCGGTGGGGACTGTGCAGCAAATGGGTGAGGGCGTCGCGGGGG
Organism: Verrucomicrobiota bacterium; assembly: GCA_020831635.1. Taxonomy (GTDB): domain Bacteria; phylum Verrucomicrobiota; class Kiritimatiellia; order SS1-B-03-39; family UBA6053; genus PXAS01. The sequence continues at coordinate 34,634 of JAFIGC010000029.1, forward strand.
CCGTCGAAGCGGGTGACCACGGTGGTGGCGTCGGCACCGAGTTTCAAGAGGAACTCGATGCCTTCGGGGTTGAGCAGCTCGCAAGAGGGAAAGAGGACGGTGCCGTAATTTTCGTCGTATAGACCCTTGGGGTCGGCGCCGAATTCCAGCAGCAGGTCGGCGGCCTCGAAGTGACTCAGGGACGCGGCTTCGGCCAGGGCCTGGTTGAGGTCGGTGGGATCCGCATGCGGACCTTCTTCCCGGATACGTTCGAGGTCACCGGCGGCGGCGGCATAAAAAATGGGGGGATAATCTTCAGTCATGGGGAACTCTTTGAAAAAGATTTCACGGATTTAGGTATAAGTTGGGGTTGCAATTTGTGCGTACATAAGAGACGGATACAGGAATGCAAGCACCGGAATCCAGTTGGGACATCTTGATGAAGCGCATGGACTCCCTGGGTCTGCACGAGGCGGATCTGGAGGAGAGTTTTGTGCTGGGTTCGGGCAAAGGGGGACAAAAAGTGAACCGCACCGCCAACGCGGTGCAGTTGTTGCACGTGCCCACGGGCCGCACGGTGAAAGTGGGCGAGGAGCGCTCGCAGCATCTGAATCGCGTTCGGGCCCGGGAGCGGCTGTGTGAAATGGTGGAAAACGAGCGCAAGGAAAAGCGACGTGAACGGGATGCCAAGCGGGCCTTGGCCCGTTATCGACGCCGCAAACCCAGTCCGGCCCAGAAAGCCAAGCGTCTGGAGTCCAAACGCAGGCGGGGGGATGTGAAAAAGAAACGGGGAAGGCCGACGCCGGATTGATCATGAATTGACACTGTAGACGCCCTCTTCGCTGAAGATGCGCCAGGCCATGACCACGTCCATGTCGCTGGCTTGGGGGGTGTCCTTCAGTTCGTATTTCAATTTCAACTGCTCGTATTTGTACCCGGCGAGCTGATGAAAGGGGAGGATTTCCACGCGGTGGACGTTGGGGATGCCGGAAATGATGGTCGCGACTTGGCGGATGTTTTCTTCGGCGTCGGTCAGGCCGGGGACCAAAACGAAGCGAATCCACATGGTTTTTTTCATGCGGGTCATGCGGTCCGCGAAATCGAGGGTGGGCTGCAGGGGTTTGCCGGTGACTTTGCGGTGGGTGGCGTCGTTGCCGGCTTTGATGTCGAGGAGCACCAGATCGATCTGATCAAACAGGGAGTCGGGCGAGAGATGGTGGAGGTGTCCGCTGGTGTCCAGGGTGGTGTGCAGGCCCATGTCCTTGCATCCCTTGAAGAGGGTTTCCAAAAAGGCGGGTTGCATGAGGGGTTCGCCGCCGCTGATGGTGACCCCGCCCTTGGCGCGGATGAGAAACTCCTTGTACCCGGAGATCTCCTCCAGGATGTCCCGGGCATGGCGGAGGGTGCCGCGTTTGAGTTGCCAAGTGTCGGGGTTGTGGCAATATTTGCATCTCAGGGGGCAGCCGTTGAGAAAGAGCACGAAACGAATGCCGGGTCCGTCCACGGTGCCGCCCGTTTCCACGGAATGGACGTACCCTTGCTTCGCGGTGCAGATTTCCCGGAGGCCTTCCGGGGGGGCGGGCTCGGTCATTTCTTCTTTTCGAGGTCTCGCACCCGTTGACCCATTTGGGCGCGTACGGTGTGCAGACGTTCCAGCATCAGGGCGCAGATTTGCTTCATGGTGCCATATCCGAAGGCGGGATCGCGGTCACACAAATTGCGGATGGCTTCCGCCTCGAAACGCATGAGGATGGCGCCGTCCCGGGAGCGGGCGCTGAAGGCCCAGCGATAAGGGGGCACCAGCCAGGACCAGCCGATGACTTCGCCGACGTCGATGAGTTGAATCCACTGTTCGTCGTCGCCCTCCAAGTGGGCGTAGAGATCGACGGTGCCTTCCATGACGATGAAGAAACTGTCGGCGGAATCCCCTTCATGGAAAAGGGTTTCGCCCGCGAGTACGGTCAAGAGTTCCATGTGCGCGGAAAGTTCTTCCAGATACACTTCGCTCAAACGCTGGAACACGGGGTGTTCTCTCAGGAATTGCACATTTTCATTTTTATGGGTCATAAGGGCTCCTTGGAACTGTATCTTATGGTCTTTGGCGCGGCTTGTGAAGAATTATGAGATGATTTCAGCGGTTTTTTTCCAGCGGGCAGTCGGATTTGGGAAAATTCAACTGCTGGACTGGTTTTTTGGGGGGCGAAGGGGGACAGGAGCGCCGATCTCCGCATCGGCAGGGGCGAAGGGGGCATTTGAGTGCGGAGTGACGAATGCGGAGTGCGGAGTTTTGGAAGCGAACTTTGAACATCGAACGTCCAACTTCGAACAATGAACGCCCGGCTGGCCCCCCAGCCCCAAAAGCGGTAGCTTCGTTGCACTCGCTACCGCACTCCAAAGACGCTTCGCGTCGCAAATTACTCCACACTCCGCACTCCTCCCTCCCTTCACCGTCCGGCCCGATACAGCAGAATTTCCAACCATTCGTTTCCCCAGGTGGTGAGGGTCCAGTTGTTACCCGAGCGGGCGATTTTTCGGCGTCCGTTGCGTCCGAGGGCCTCGTGGGTTTCGAGGACTTTCGGATTTCGCGAGGTGACCCCGCGGGCTTCGTCTTCGGTGGCGGATCTGCCTGAAAGCGGGGTGCCCGCTTGACAGAAATCGACGACCATGACCCCGCCGGTGAAGGGTTCATCTTCCCAGAGCATGGGGTGTCGGCGGAAATAATCCAGTTGACCGGGGGCCTGAAAGGCGAGGCTGTAGGCGACGGGCAGTTCGCCAATGGCGTCCAACATGCTGAAGCGGGTTTCTTTTTCGGGGTCGAGTCGGAGCAACAGCAGCAAGGGATCGATGCCGGTGAGGTTGTGGCCGTGCCAGTTGCCGTGATTGGGCGTGCGTTGTTTGCCGCGATACCAGACGTCAAAATGGGCATTGTTGATGACCCCGATTTCAAAGTGAAGGTGGGCCCGCTGTACGGGAATGCCAAAGGAAGAGGTGTGCCCCATGACCCCCAAGGGTTCGCCCTTGAGGATGACTTGGCCGGGTTGCAAACCGGAGGCGACCGAGGACAAATGCGAATAAAGCGTGTAGAATACGCCGAATTCGTCTTCGTGGGTGAGCACCACGTAGATGCCGTAGGTGGAATTTCCGGCGATGCGGTTGGCGTAGGCCACGATGCCGTCGGCGACGGCAAAAATAGGGTCCAGGGCGTTTTGGGCGCGGTCGCGGCGGGTGGGGGCGATGTCCACGCCTTCGTGGAATACCGCCCGTCCGGCGCTGTTGGTGCGGGTTGAGCCATAATGTGCGGAAATGACTCGTCCCGAGGCCGTGGGCATGTAGACGGCGGGATTTTCAAGATCCTGCAAATTGGTTTGGGGGGTGGGGAAGGTGTAGCGCAAGCCGCGGGGGGCATCGGGAATGTCCACGGTGACGGCCCATTCCGTGGCCCGGCCGGGTTCGGCGGATTGAGCCTCCGCTTGGAATTGGGTCCGGATGGCGGAGCCGGAGGGCTGCGGGCTTTGCCGGTGATGTTGGCGGAGCGCGAAAAGGATGATCAGGGAAAGTGAAATGAAGGCAGCGCGGAGCGCGACGGGGCGGGTGAAAGTCATAAAATTCGGAAGATCGGTCATGAAACGTATTGCGGGAGGTGGGATGGTGCGTCGGGAGCGGACGGCTGAATACCCTGCCACACTCTTGGGGTACTGTCCAATGAAAATTGTCCATCATCATGCACTTGAATGGAATTTCAACCCGAATTCCCTCCCCCTCGCCCTGCCAATGCGGAGATTGGCGCTCCTGTCCCCCGAAATTCCTTTCAAGTGCATGAATATGGAAAATTGAATGTTGTTGAATGTTTGCAGTTGATTTGTTTTGTCAGAAAAGCGATAAGGGAAACCTATGAGTTTTTTAGATCCATATGTTACGGAAAACGCGCAAGGGTTTTCATTCACCCGCCTTCAGGCGAGTCTTTTTGCCAAACAGGTCGCGGATGATTATAATCCGATTCACGATGTGGAGGCAAAACGTTTTTGTGTGCCGGGCGATCTTCTTTTCGCTTTGTTGTTGGTGCAAAAGGGTTTGTATCCCCGAATGCACTTTCATTTTTCCGGCATGGTGGGGGACGGCGTGCCCCTGCACATCGAGGATTCCGGAAATGGGGACTGGAAAATCAAAGACGAGCGCGACAAGGAATATCTTTCGGCCACCCACGCGGGCACCGGCACCCGGGATCCGGAACTGATCGAACAGGTGATTCGCGGGTATGTGCGCTTTTCCGGGCACAATTTTCCCCATATCCTGCGCCCTTTGATGGCCGAAAACAATGTCATGATCAATATCGACCGTCCTTTGGTGATTTACGAAAGCATGTCCATCGATTTGGCCAAGGACAAAATGCATGTCCCGGAATTGGAATTGACGGGTGCGGCTTTGGATGTGGTGGGCAAGCGTGGAAACGCGACCCTGTCGTTCAATTTCATGGAACATGGCGAGGTGGTGGGCACCGGGGAAAAGAAAATGGTGTTGAGCGGGCTACGCGAATATGACGCGGAAATGGTGGATCGCATGGTGGCGTTGTACGATGAGCGAAAACGCAACAAAGTGGTCTGAGCAAGGTCTGCCCGATCCCGGGGTTTTGGCCGGGGAAGAGGTCCGGATGTGGCGGGCCTATTATCAAAAGCGATGGTTGCGGCTCGGATGGCGGCTGGTCCGGCTTTTGAGACGGCAATTCAGGCTTTCGACTTCTCATGCGATTTGTGCGGGCTGGGCGTTTGGGTCGGCGGCGATGCGGTTTGCCCGCTCCAATCCGGCCCCGCGTGAAGCGGTCTTGCGGGATTTGAAGCGCGGGTATCGTCGGGTGGCCCGGGCGTCGGGGATGAAATTTGATCCGGAGGCGGTTGCGAACGCGGAATGGGCGTGGTGGGAGGCCCGCCGGGATCCCAAGCAGGACACCCCGGAACTGGTGGGACGAAAAATCGGTGATTTGTATGCAAACTTGTACGGGGGACGAAATGACGCCTTGTCGGAAGCGGGTTACCTGCGGGCCCGGGCGGCGAAATTGCGGGATGACGCGGGTGCGCGGGCGGATTGGGCGCGGATTGAAGCCATGCTTTTGACCTCGTATGCGCGCTTGCGGGAGGGCGTGGCGGCGATTCGGGCTAGTACACTGTAATCCACTCGGAATCTCACGGTGCTATGCGAAGTTTTAAGCTTTACAGTGTACTAGGTAACCTTCAAAATCAGGCGGTGGATCAAAAACCAGACGAAACCGCCGAACACGTAGGCCGCGGCAAGGATGAGCAAGAATGGCTTTTCCATGATGTAGAGCCAGGACCCGAAAATCCCGCCAATGAAAAAGAACAGTATCACGACCGCAGGGACCCAAATTTTCCAAAGCGCGATGCGGTGACCGCGAAACAACATGCCCAAATGGCTGCCCACGTCGGTCATCAGACCGGTAATGTGGGTGGTGCGCAGGACGATGCCCCGGTAATGGGTGGCGATGGCGTTTTGAAACCCCGAGGCGAAGCCCCCGAACGCCAATGCGACCCGGGGGAGGATCTCCAAGGTGTAATGCGCGCTCAGCAGGCATCCGCCAATGAACATCATGCAACGACCGTAAGGCAGGGTTTTGTCCAGGGTAGGATGATGAATGGTAAAGCCGGCGATCGCGGAGCCCATGAGAAAGGCGCTGATGGTGAGGAAGACATTGATCCCCAGACCGTTGATGTCCGGACGAATCATATTTTGGGCCATGCGGGAAATCTCACCACTCATTTGCGCGACGGAGTTGCCCAAGGTCAAAAACAGGCCGGCGTTCACGGAAGCGCTGAGAAATGCGAGAATACATCCGCCGAGGAGCACCCAATATGGTTGGGGGGAATGCTGGTTTTTCATGTCCGAGAAAGGTGGGGTTACCTCGGGGTCGGCGCTTTGGGGATCATGCGGACCAAGATGCGGTGTCCTTCATTTCGGCCCAGAATGATGTGCAGCCCATCGACCTGCACCACCAGCCGGCCTTTGAAATCGTTGTGAATCAGCGTGAGCACGCGACCTTCGATCAGACCCCGGCGATAGAGCATGTCGCGCTCCCCGGCGGCCAGTTGCATGGACATGATCCGATAAGAAACCCGGGGCTTGCCTTCATGCAGGGGATGGGGCCTGCGATTTTTCTGGGTTCGTCCCGTGCCGACCTGGGGGGACGGGGTGCGGGGCAGGATGTGCAAGGAGGGGGGCATCAGGAAAAGGAAACTTTGGGGGCTTCCTTCTCCGCGCTGTCGGTGATTTCGAACAAGGTTGCGGGTCCAAAATTGAACATGTTGGCCACGATCACGGAGGGAAACACTTCGCGACGAGTGTTGTAGGTCATGACGCTGTCGTTGTAGTGTTGCCGTGCGAACGCGATTTTGTTTTCGGTGGAGGTGAGTTCTTCGCTGAGTTGCCGCATGTTTTTATCGGCCTTGAGGTCGGGATAGGACTCGACCACCGCGAACAGACGCCCCATGGCGCCGGTGAGCCCGGCTTCGGCGCCGAGCAGGGATTTCATGGCCATGGCATTGGTGGGGTCGGCCGCCGCCGCTTTTTCCGCGGTCTGGGCCTGGTTGCGGGCCGCGACCACGGCTTCCAAGGTTTCGCTCTCGTGTTTCATGTAGGCCTTGGCGGTTTCCACGAGATTGGGAATCAAGTCATAGCGGCGCTTCAACTGCACGTCGATCTGGGCGAATGCGTTTTTAAAACGGTTCCGCAGGGTGACCAGTTTATTGTAAGCGCCCACGCCCCAGAAAAACGGGATGAGCAAAATGACGAGGATGACGGCAAGGGTAATGATGATCTGCATGTTGGTTCTCCAAGAGAAGGGATCGAGAGGGGATCGAAGTTTCAGGCAATGATACGCTGTAGATACTCATTATTCGGGGGAACGAAAAGGAAAAGTTCTGAAAAGATCGGATTTTTTTCATCGATTGGGCTTGTTCTGATTTGGCAAAAGCCTATACGTGGTATTGCAACCAATCGAAAAAGCATCTGTTAAACGGAAGGTCGTGAAAATCGACTGCGGACGCGCCGCTGTAACCGGATACAATGTTTCCATGCCACGCTCATCACTCTCCATTGTATGTGGGCGGAAGGGGAAACAAAGGTCAAGCCGGGAGCCAGAAGACGTAACAGGTGTCTTCAACGGTGTCTCACGAGGACATCAAGACCCAAACCCAAACGCCTCCGCGAATGAGGCAGAACAGGAATACATATGCAGACGTCCTTACGTCAACGCGCGGTTTTCACCGCGATCGCCGCCTTGGCTTTTGCCGGGGTGAGCGCACCCGCCCAAGCCAATCCCATTGTCTCCAACATTGATGCCACCTTCGGCTCGGGGGCGGAAAACATTTTTTTCGTCGTGGACTGGAATGACGGTCAGAATCCCGATTCCAGAACCTGGCAGTTGAATTTTGACTCCGGGGCCTACGGTTCGGTCTATGAGGCCATGGTGAATCTGGAATCCTTGGATTTTGATTTGAGCTTTATGTTTAACACCGACTGGGGCGATCCTTTCCTTGAGGCCATTGCCTTCGACGACGGGATTCACATGCATAACCGGGACACCACCAATGGCGAAAACCCCAGGGACTGGTGGTCGTTTTGGTCGGGTGACGCCACGGGATCCACTTGGGAAATGTCTGGGGCGGGGGTTTCGACCACCTCAGTCGTTTCTGGAAAAGCATATGGGTTTACGTATGAGGCGGATTGGAATCATGCTCCATCCGCACCCAATGCCATTCCCGAGCCGGATATGATCGCTTTGTTTGTCATCGGATTGGGGGTCTTCACATGGCTTCGCCGGCGTTCTTGAACAAAGCGGCAGGGGTATCGGCAAGGGACTGCCGATCTACGGTAGCGCGACAGTCCCTGTCGCGAACGTTAAGGTTATCGGCAAGGGACTGCCGATCTACGATCCTTTTTCTCGCCCTGATCACCTCCATGGTTCGAGGGGACTCCCCTTGGGCCGTGGAGGTGACCTCCTACGGCGCGGGCGAGGGGTTCTATGCCGGATATACGCTGAAAAATTCGGCCCTGGGCCGTCCCACGGTGGACACCTATGAGGATGCATTTGTGCAAAACCCTTCTGTCACCGTGGTGCCCGCATTTCCGCCTTGGGACCCGACCGAATTGGTTTCCATTGGCGGGGGCGGGCATCTGGTGCTGAAAATGGGGAGGGCGATTGTGAACCATCCCGACAACCCGTACGGCGTCGATTTCCTGATCTTTGGCAACAGTTTTTTCCAAGGTTCCGGTCTCTACAATCAGAATGCGAATGATCCCCGAACCTACACGTTGGCCGGTCAGGATAAAATCGGCATCAACACCAAGAATGGCGTGGTTTCCGTGAGTGTCGATGGAATACATTGGTTCTATTTTCAAAATCAGCCCCGCCTGGGCATGTTGCCCACCTTGGGCCGGGTTTGGCTGGAAGAGGAAGGCGAATGGGGCGACCCCACCGACCCGACGGTGCCACCCGATCCGGCTCTCCATGTGAAAGATCTGGCCAACATGCCCTTGGTGAAGTTGATCGAACATTACCGTGGCGGCGCGGGCGGAACGGGTTTCGACCTGTCCGACTTGATTGTTCCGCCAGGGAAATCCCTGCCGAAGAAATTCCACTATGTGCGGATTGAAGTGCCCGTCGGACAATTCCGCACCGAAATCGATGCGGTGTCCGTGGTACGGCCCGCCAGCGAGCGCCGTCGCTGGGAAATTCGGCATTTTCCTTGGGTCCAGGACCCCGCCGTGGAAAAAAATGCCGTCGGGATGAAACTGAATTCAAGCGGGGCACCCGCGCTTCTGCATCCGGATGCCGGGGAACTACCGGGCTGGGTGCTGGAATGGTCGCCTTCCTTGCGGCAACCCGATTGGCGGGATGTCGAAGCAGAAACCCCGACCGGAGCCCATGTCTTTTTCCGGGGCCGGCGTATCGAGGAGGAGGCTTCGCCATGAAACGCGGTGGGTTTACCCTGATTGAGATGCTGGTGGTTATCGCCGTGATTCTGCTGCTGGGTGCGATGACCGTTCCTATGGTTGGAAGGGCGCTTGAACGCGGAAAAACCACCCAATGTTTGGCCAACCTGCGGGCCATGAGTCAGGGCGTGGGCGTGTTTCTGGTCGAAAACCAAGGGCAGTTCCCGCCCGCATTGGTCTCGGGCGGCGGCAACCAAAAAGGCTGGGACTTTTTCATCAGCGAAACCGGCAAAGTCGAGCCCGGCTGGATTTGGCAGGAATACGGTGCCAACAACATTCTGCAATGTCCCTCCTTCCGAGGCGCGGACAACTGGCAGGAAGTGCCATATACCGGATACAACTACAACGCCAGTTATCTGGGGGGCATGTTCATCGAGCTTCGGGGGCAGGTGATTCGGGATGTGCCTTCCGCCAATATTGCCCATGTGCAACACCCAGGACGCACGGCCATGTTTGGCGATGGCGAGTACGTCGGCGGCACCAATAAATTCATGCGCGCGCCCTTGCCCGGCCCCCTGGACGCGGATTTTTCCGGTCGGGAAGGCGGCACCCAGGGCTATCGACACGGCGGACATACCCACGTCGCCTTTGTGGACGGCCGCGTGGACCGACTTCGTCCCGTAAGCCCGCCCTCTGGTTTTCAGGGCTCGATCGGGGAGGGGACCGGATTTTTGTCGTCGGACAATTCCCTCTATGGCGCCGCCCCAAACCCCGAATGATCACACTTGCAAAATTACCGCTTTTTCTATTGCAACCGCAAGCGGAATGCGTATAAGAGCGGACCCGTTTACCGCATGTCGCGGAATCAATTTTGATACTATCTTCAGGAGATTTCATGAGTTATCGTGGACCGAAAGCAAAAAAATCACGTCGGCTGGGTGTAGCCATTACCCCCAAGTCGCAGAGGTATTTGGAAACCCGCCCGCAACCGCCCGGACAACACGGACGCGGTCGCCGTCCTTCCAAGCTGTCCGACTATGGTCGTCAGTTGATGGAAAAACAGCGGATTCGTTTCCAGTACAACATGAGCGAAAAACAACTGCGTCTGGCCTATGAAAAAGCCGCCCGCAGCCAGGATCCGACCCCGGAAGTGCTCATCCAATTGCTCGAATCCCGTTTGGACACGGTCGTGTTGCGCGCCGGGTTTGCCCGTTCCATTTTCGCCGCCCGTCAATACGTGAACCACGGCCATTTCCTCGTGAATGGCAAAAAAGTGGACATCCCCAGCTACCACGTCAAAGTGGGCGATGTGATCACCACCCGTGAAAAAAGCAAAAACCTCGATTGCTTCAAAAGCGCCCTCGCCGTTTCCACCAAGACCCCGTATGTGGCCGTGGACGAAGCGGAAATGAGCGCCCGCCTCACCTACGTGCCCGGACGCGAAGAAATCCCCGTGATTGGCGACGTCGCCACCGTGGTGGAATTCTACTCCCGCTAATCCGGTCCCATGCCGGCTTGCAAAACACCCCGTGAAAACGGGGTGTTTTTTTTAGTGCGAAGTTCGGAGTGATTGGGGAGTGACGAATTTTGAATGACGAGTGACGAATGCGGAGTAATTTGCGACGCGAAGCGTCTTTGGAGTGCGGTAGCGTCGGGAGGAACGACCAGAGCTGCCGCTTTGGGGCCATG
>JAFIGC010000235.1 GCA_020831635.1 Verrucomicrobiota bacterium
GCGCGGCGGAGCCGCTTTGGAGTGCGTGTAGCGAGCTCTGCGAAGCTACCGCTTTATAGCGTTGCCAATCAAATGGGCCATACATGTGACCAAGGCTTTGCAAAGCGGTAGCTTCGTTGCACTCGCTACACGCACTCCAAAGACGCTTCGCGTCGCACGTCACACGATTTCAGATTGAATCTGGTTGATCATGCGGGTTCCGAGCTTCGGAAGCGGTTTTTCAACCCCTTCCGAACGTCGGAAAACGGACCCGCTCACCCCCCCTGTTCGTGGAAGGTGCGGTTGATGATGTCCAACTGTTGTTCGCGGGTGAGTTTGATGAAGTTGACGGCGTAGCCGGAAACGCGGACGGTCAGTTGCGGGTATTTCTCGGGGTGGTCCATGGCGTCGATGAGGGTTTCACGCTCGAAGACGTTGACGTTGATGTGGTGGCCGCCGTCCCCGAAATATCCGTCCAACAGGTGGCAGAGGTTTTCGGTGCGGTCGTCGTCGGTGCGTCCGAGGGCTTTGGGGACAATGGAGAAGGTGTAGCTGATGCCGTCCAAGGCGTGCTCGTAGGGGAGTTTGGCCACGGATTTCATGGAGGCGACCGCGCCTTTGCAGTCGCGTCCGTGCATGGGATTGGCGCCGGGGGCGAAGGGTTCGCCGGCCTTGCGTCCGTCGGGGGTGTTGCCGGTTTTTTTGCCGTAGACGACGTTGGAGGTGATGGTGAGCACGGATTGGGTGGGCACGGCGTTGCGGTAGGTGCGGCAACCGCGGATTTTGTCCATGAAGCTGCGGACGAGGTTGACGGCGATGCGGTCGACGCGGTTGTCGTTGTTGCCGTAGGCGGGGTACTCGCCTTCGATTTCGTAATCGACGGCCATGCCGGTTTTGGGGTCGCGAATCACCCGCACGGTGGCGTGCTCGATGGCGCTGAGGGAATCGGCGACCACGGAAAGCCCGGCGATGCCGCAGGCCATGGTGCGCAGGACGTCTTTGTCGTGCAGGGCCATTTCGATGCGCTCGTAGGCGTATTTGTCGTGCATGTAGTGAATGATGTTCAGGGCCTTGACGTAGGTGCGGGCCAGCCAGGTCATCATTTGGTCGAGGCGTTGGCGGACTTCGGCGGACTCAAGCACGTCGCTTTCGATGGGCGCGAAACGGGGGGTGACCTGTTGGCCGGATTTTTCGTCTTTGCCGCCGTTGATGGCGTAGAGGAGGGCTTTGGCGAGGTTCACGCGGGCGCCGAAAAACTGCATTTGCTTGCCGATTCTCATGCCGGAGACGCAGCAGGCGATGCCGTAGTCGTCGCCGTATTGGGCCCGCATGAGCATGTCGCTCTCATATTGAATGCTGCTGGTGTCGATGGAAATCTGGGCGCAGTATTTCTTGAAACCCTCCGGCAGTTTCTCGTCCCAAAGGATGGTGAGATTGGGTTCGGGGGCGGGTCCGAGGTTGTAGAGGGTTTGCAGGAAGCGGAAGCTGTTTTTGGTGACCAGGGGGCGTCCGTCGAGTCCGCAACCGCCGATGCATTCGGTGACCCAGGTGGGGTCGCCGGAAAAGAGTTCGTTGTAATCGGGGGTGCGGGCAAAGCGGACCATGCGGAGTTTCATGACCAGATGGTCGATGAGTTCCTGGGCCTCGGATTCGTCCATGAGTCCGGCGTCGATGTCCCGCTGGATGTAGATGTCGAGGAAGGTGGAGATGCGTCCGATGCTCATGGCGGCGCCGTTTTGCTCTTTGACGGCGGCCAGGTAACCGAAATAGGTCCACTGCACGGCTTCGCGGGCGCAGCGGGCGGGACGGGAGATGTCGAAACCGTAGCTGGAGGCCATTTGCTTGAGTTCGTACAGGGCCCGGGTTTGCTCGGAAAGCTCTTCGCGGAGGCGAATGGCCTCTTCGTCGTACACCCCGGCGCCGGCGGCGTCGTGCTCGACTTTTTTGGCCTCGATCAGACGATTGACGCCGTAGAGGGCCACGCGGCGGTAGTCGCCGATGATGCGACCGCGTCCGTATGCGTCGGGCAGGCCGGTGATGATGCCGCTCTTGCGGGCGGCCCGGATTTCGGCGTCGTACACGTCGAACACGCCGTCATTGTGGGTTTTGCGGTATTCGAAAATTTTCGCCGTCTGGGGATTCATCTGAAACCCGTAGGCTTCCAAGGCGCTTTGGGCCATGCGCACCCCGCCAAAGGGCATGAGGGCGCGTTTCAGGGGCTTGTCGGTTTGCAGGCCGACGACCTGTTCCAGTTCCTCGTCGCCCATGTAGCCGGGGCCATGGGAAGTGATGGTGGAGATGACGGTGTCGTCCGCGTCCAGCACCCCGTTGTTGGCAATTTCGTCCTTTTGCAGGCGATCCAAAACCAGCCACAGTTTTTCGGTGCGTTCCGACGGACCTTTCAAAAACGATCCGTCGCCATGAAAAGGGGTGTAGTTGCGTTGAATGAAATCGCGCACGTCAATGTCGTAGACCCAATTTCCGGGGACGAAGTCTTTTTGCGAGCAGGAGCAGGCGTTTTGCTTGGCGGGATTGATTTTTTTCTCTGCGAGGTCCATGACGATTCACCTGTGGGTGGAGGGGTTGAAAATGATTGCGCAGGGGACCTTACACCATTTTCCCTCAGTTGGCAACCTTAATTCAGACAATTCACATCCGAAATAAAAATCCCGTTTCGATGGGTCTTTAAAATCCAGAACCAACGCACAAGGGCCTTTCCTTTTGTCGCGTAGCGACAGTCCCACGCATAGCCGTGGATTTCAATCCACGGAACCGGGAGCAACAGGGTGAGTGCGCCGCATGGCGTCGCCTGACGGACCCGGGGTTTCAACCCCATCCGCTTCGCTAGTACTCTGTAAATTCCTGGTTGTTTGCTAAACGAAATATATCTTTTGTCTCTTTACCCGTGCCGGGGCCCTGTGTATGTTTGCCAGTATGATGTATTCACAGTTTTTATTGCGGGGGATTGCCTGGTTGAGTTTTCTCCTTGGTTTTGCGGAGCTGTCTGCCGACACGGCGGGATGGCCCCGGCAGACGAAAGCCTCCGAGGGCGTGCTTTGGTATTGGCAAAACGCAAAAACAGAGGCCATGATTTTGGATCAGGATGGCGAGACGTTGCGGAAGGTGGAAGGCCTCTTGCGGGGAAACGCGCAACCGACCTGGTTTTGGGGCGTGAGTCCCACCGGCGGGTATCTGGAAGCCTTGGACGCGGGGCCGGCGCTGGCGCGTTCGCTGGCGCGTTCGCTGGCCGAAACCCCCTCCCTGCATTTGGAATGGGCCCTGCATCCTCCCCGGGAAGGGGCTGCGCAGGGCTTGCTGGCCTGGATCGGGGACTTCGGAGATGAGATGACCTGGCAGCTTCATGTTCGGGAATCGCGCTTGGTGTTGCAGCGCGTTGGCGAGGAGGAAATCGATTTGGGGGAGGCCCTGTTTCCGGCTCCGCGGCATCTGGCCGTTTCCCTGACCGGGGAACAGATCCGGGTGCAATGGGATGGAGGTGACCCCGTGGTTCACGCCGGGAACCGCCTGCCGGTGATCCCGGATGAATGGGATGTCGTTTTCACCTTTGGTGGCGCACCGGCCTCGGATCACAGCTGGACCGGCGCGCTGGAGGGCCTCTATGTTTCCACCCGCTCCGACACGGCGGCGGCGCATGCCCGAGACTGGAAAGAACAGCGGGACACCCGCAAACCGCCGCCCGTGTTTGACATCCTCGCCGAAGTGAGCACCCCCGCCGCAGAGCCCGAGAACGATGCGATTCTGGAATACGACAGCATCCTCATGGCCACGGTCTGGACCCTAAAGGAGGGAGTCCTCCCCGGGGTGGAGATCGGCGGGAAATTTTTGACCTGGCACTGGTATTCGCTCGACCGGCAGGTGTACAAGCCCCCCCCCGCGTCCGACGAGGTCCGCCGCCTCGCATTGAGTTCGGCGGACCTGCATCCGCAACTGGAAGGCGTGCAGAAACTCTCCGACCCGCTGGAGGCGGATGATCTGCTGCTCCTGCCGGAGCTGTATCTTCTGCGGAGTGTGGAGCCATGAGAAAGCTCCTTTGCCTCGCCGCGTTGCTTGTAAGTGTTTTGCACGGCCAAACCGTGCCGGAGATGCAGACCCGTTTGGAGAAGGAGGTCACGGCACTGGATCAGACGCGGGACGAGCAGTTCGCCGTCTTGCGGACCTACTATCTCGGCGCCCTGCAAACGCGGATGGCCTCCCTGCAGTCTGAGACCGACCGGCAGTCCCTGCAGGAGGAGATCCGCCGCGTGCAGGGGGACGGGAGTCTGCGGCCCGCCGTCCTCTCCTCCCATGCCGGGGTGCGGCACTATCAGGATATCCTCGTGCAACAGCTCGACCGCATCGAGAAACCCCGCGCCGAGCGGCTGGCCAACCTGGTGGAGCGCCTTCAGGGTTTTGCGCAAAATCAGTCCGCCATGCTGCGGCATCAGGGTCAGGCCGCCGCCGCGGCCGAATGGGAAACCTGGTCCGCGGCCCTGCCCGGCCTCTATTTGGCCTCCGGCTACGGCACCGGCGGTAAAACCCGCTTTTTCACCATGCTCGAAAACGGACAAAAACCCTATTTGATCATCCTCGGAACCAGTACTTCTGAATTCCCGAACGCCCGGATTGATGCCCCCTGGGTTCAATGCGCCCCGGGAGACCGGGCCAACTGGCCCGGCGTTTTGTCGCCTCAACTCCGCGCCATTGGTGAATTGCGACTGGGCGGCAACACTTGCGCAGGGGCCACCAGCACTGAGTTTCTGGATGAGACGGGGCGTTTTGGCAATCATCGATTCCGCCAGCTCGACTGGCTGGTTGAGCAGAACCCCGATGCGGTCATCATCGATTTTTCCGTGGGAACCGATTCCGTGGACCGTTTCAACGTCACCGCTGCGCAATCCCGGGCCAACCACGAAATCATCCTGCGAGCCCTCCGCGAGAAAAATCCCAACGTGGAAATATTTCTCTGGAGCGGCGCAAAATCGTTCAACGAAGGACGCCGGAATTATGCCGACGACCGTTCCGGATTGAAGCGGGAGGGCTCAAATGACACCCAAGAGGATTACGCCCGCATGTTGGTCGAGCTTGCCCGCGCCTCGGGGCCGGGAGTCTACATCATCGACACCTTTCCCATCTTTGCGGGTATCCTGGAAAAAGAAGGAGTCCGCACCTACCGCACCTATTTCCGCGATGGAAACCACACCAACCAGCGCGGCGGCGAGCAGGTAATCGTTCCCGAAATGATGAAGGTGCTGGAATTTGGAAATCCCTGATGTTTATAGGGTGAGTGCGCCGCATGGCGTCGCCTGACGGACCCGGGGGAGTCAACCCCGTCCACCACGCATAGGGTTTTCAACCGCCACAACGCGACAAGACAAAGGAGAGGAGGCCGGAGAGAGGCCCATGCAAATTCATTACACGGTGATTTTGGTTAAGAATGGCTAAATGCAAGGACCCTACGCCCATTCTTCCGTCAAAAAAACCTTGCACTCTCAATCACAAGGAATAGGTTTTTCGTATGAGCATAACTGATCTTCGCCAACTCCCGAGCCTGGAAAAATTAAAAATCATTGAAATACTGTGGTCCGATGTGGTCAGGGATGATGATTCTTTTCCTTCCCCGTCCTGGCATCTGGACGAGTTGCGCGAAACGGAGGAGGCCTATAAAACCGGCAAAATTTCTGCTATTGACTGGGAAGATGCCAAGAAACAGATACGTGCCAAGGTTGAATGAAGGTTCGGATATTACCACCCGCAATGCAGGATGTCCTGGTGGCGCACGAATTCTATAATCGGCAAGGGGACGGACTTGGTGCGTATTTTTTAGACTGTATATTTTCTGAAATTGACTCCCTGGCCCTGTATGCCGGAATCCATTCCAAAATATTCGGTTATCACAGACATTTGGCGAAACGCTTTCCGTATGGGATTTATTACCTCCTTGAGGAAAAAAGACCCTTGGTTATCCGTGTGCTGGATTGTCGTCGCGATCCAAATTGGATCAAAAAACAACTGGAACACTGATCGTTCTGTCAGGAATCCCGGGTTACGGTAAAAGGGCCCGCTGTTCCCAGTGGTGGAGAAGGTCCCAGTCCCGAATGGCACTAACTTAAGGGTCTTTTAAAACAGATTTTTGTGTGCCTTGGGCC
>JAFIGC010000030.1 GCA_020831635.1 Verrucomicrobiota bacterium
AACTGCAAAAACTCGTGCGCGACCTCGAAAAATGCCGCATGCCCTACACCACCCCTTACGGACGCCCCACCCTCATCCACATGGGCTTCCGGGAACTGCGCCGAAAATTCGGGCTCCTTTAGATTGACCCGAAAAACCATATGGTTATGGCGAAAACCCATGAAAAACCATATTCTACATCGCGTCTTATTTTTCTGTGGAACCTACGTGGCCATCCTGTTGATTTACTCGTATTTCACCAGCTCAATGGGCGATCACCTCTACTCAAGGATGCAATCCAGACTGCGGGGCTTGGAGATGCATTTTGTATGGATTTCAAGAAATCAGGTCACAACGAAATCGCACAAGGAAACTCAATCATGGGCAGGATTCGTTCGCACAAATGCGCCAACGCCTCGTCCTCGCTCATCTCATCCGTATTCACCACCCAATCCACATCCCCATCTTCGGGGGGCTCAAAACTGGAACCATGTCCGGTGAACTCTTTGATTTGCCCTTTTTCAGCCTTGGCGTACAGCCCGTGCACATCGCGCTTGGCACAAGTTTCGAAAGAGGCCCGGGTGTACACGGGGGTCAATGCGGCTTCCCCCACCACCTCTTGGGCCAATTTGCGCAATTCACGTTTGGGGGTGATGAAAGAGCAAATCACCACGATCCCCGCCTCGTGAAATAACCGGGCCACATGGGCGATGCGACGAATGTTTTCCGCCCGATCCGCATCCGAAAACCCCAAATCCGCGTTGAGCCCGCTGCGAATATTGTCCCCGTCCAAAATCTTCGTCTTGTACCCCATCGACGTCAACCGCTGCTCCAACGCCGTGGCCAACGTGGTTTTTCCCGACCCTGAAAGGCCGTAAAACCAGAACACATGCGCTTTTTGTTGCAGCAAAATCTCTTTGGTGGCGCGATCCTGCATACGATGAAATTCGGGATGTAAATTCGACATACCCCATACATACCAAAACCATTTCCGTTTGTCCATAGTAACAGAATGAACTGACGCTGTGACGCTGTGAAACGGGCTCAGGTTTACTTGAAGCGCTTCAGGAACTACGGTTCCTCACATGTTCCTCCAGTAGGGCCAGGGTGTTCTCGGCCGTTTTTTCCCAGGTGAAGGTTGCGGCCCGTAGGCGTGCTTTTTCGCGGAAGGCCGCTGTTTCCGCCTCCGGTGCTTTGAGTCGCCGCAGGATCCCTTCGGCGAGGGTTTCGGGATCGGGGGGATCGACGTAGGCCACGGCGTCGCCCCCGACTTCGGGAATCGAACCTTGTCGGGTGGTCAACACGGGCAAGCCCGCCTGCATGGCTTCCAGCACGGGCAAGCCAAATCCTTCATAAAGGCTCGGAAAAACAAACAGCGCCGCGCCCGCATAGACCTGACAAAGTTCGGCACGGCTGAGACCGGATTTGCGCAGGACGCGGTGGGGATCGGGACAGCTTTCCAGAGCGGCCTGAAAGGCGGCTTCGCCCCGTCGGGGACGTCCGATGATCCACAGTTGATGCGGGATTTCGTTGGAGATCAGCCCAAAGGCGCGCACCAGGCGATCCACGGCTTTGTGCGGATAGGTATTGGCCACGCAGAGCAAATATGGGGCCTGGTCGTCGGGCGTATCCGCCGTCCGCGGGGCGAACACGGGGTCGGCGGCAAGGGGGGTCACGGAAATTTGCTCGGGGCGGGCCGGGGTAAAGCGGAGAATTTCCTGTCTGGAGAATTCGGAAATGGTGAGAATGCGGTGGGGACGACGACGGGTGCATCCCTGCAACAGCGCTTCGGTGGTCCATCGCGCCAAGAAAGACAGGTCTTCGGGGTGGTGCTTGTACTGCATGTCGAGAATGCTGACCGCCTGGGGACAGGCCACGTGAAAGGGGGCGGTGTAGCCGGGGGACCAAAGCA
Organism: Verrucomicrobiota bacterium; assembly: GCA_020831635.1. GTDB lineage: Bacteria > Verrucomicrobiota > Kiritimatiellia > SS1-B-03-39 > UBA6053 > PXAS01. Next base: position 1,892 of record JAFIGC010000030.1, read on the forward strand.
GGTCGCAACCCGCTTTTTTCACCCGGCGGGGAAGTTCGATCTGCTCGCGGAGTATGCGGACAAAGCGGTTTTCGGCCCGAAACGCACAGCATGGGACGTCCCAGCCGTCCCCGGCAAAGTTTTCCCGCAGCAGGGTGTCATTCTCCAATTGCGAGAAGAGGACGAACTCGTGGGGGAGGGCCTGCTTTTTCCAGACGCGAAGGATTTCCAGCAGATAGGTTTCGCTGCCACCCACCTGACCGGGAATGAAAAAAAGGGTATTGATGCCGATTTTCATGCGCGGCCCTTTCGCGACGGGGCGTTCATGAGGCTGTAAATGCCGAGAATGCCCCATTTAACCCCCAGGTGCAGGGCCGACTGCGGGGACCATTTTCCGGCATCGTCTCTGGCAATTTGCAGTTCTTCGTCGAACTGCAGGCGAAAATGTTGCCCGCTGATGGATGCGCTGTGCCATCGGAATTGCGCCAGGGGCGGATCCCCAATGGCAATTCCCGGACCCTGCCGCCAAAGGCGGAGCAGAAATTCGTAATCCCAAGCCGCTTTGAAGTCCAGGCGCAACGGTCCGGCGGCCTCGGCCGCCTCCCGTCGGTAAAAACTGGCCGGCTGGGAAATATAATTGATGCTCTGATGGGTGAACCGGCTGGAGAGCGGATAAAAGAAGCGTTTGACGCGGGTGACGCCCCGTCGGATTTCGGTGCCCGACGCGTCAATGATCGGGCAGTGTCCAAAGCAGAAGGCCGCCTCGGGATGGCGTTGGAAGGTTTCCACCACCCGAGCGAGGGCGCCGGGCAGATATTCGTCATCGGCGTTCAACCAGGCGAGCACATCGCCGGTGGCACGTTGAAAACCCTTGTTGATCGCGTCCGCCGGTCCCTGATCCGGCTCGGAAATCACCTGATCCACCTGATCCCCGTAGGCGCGGACCTTTTCCAGGGTACCGTCGGTGCTGCCGCCATCGATGAAAAGATATTCCAGATCGACGCCGTCATGCCGTTGGGCCAGCACGCTGTCGACACAACGTTCGAGGAAGGGGGCGGATTGAAAGGAGGGAGTGATGACCGAGATTTTCATAAGCAAGTGGGCGTTCGGAAACCGAAAGGTCCCCGGACACCCCATAAAGGATTTCAAAAACGCTTGCAATCCCCGTGTGAAAATCCGAATAGAAAAGGATGGCTGAACTCCTGAGTCAATCTATTTTACTGATCCCCGCTTTCAATGAGGAAGAGGCGCTTCCGCCGCTATTGGTGGAGATTCGGGAGCATTGTCCGGGGCTGAAAGTGGTGGTGATCAATGATGCGTCCCAGGACCGGACCTGCGAAGTGGCCCGGGCCGGCGGGGCGGTGGTGCTGGATCTGCCCGTCAATCTGGGGGTGGCCGGGGCGATGCAGGCCGGGTTTCGCTGGGCGGTGCAACACGGGTACCGCTATGCCATCCGATGTGACAGCGATGGCCAGCATCCGCCCGCGGGCATCCACAAGCTGGTCGCGCACATGGAGGAGACCGGGGTCGATTTGGTGATTGGCTCCCGGGCTCTGTGCGAGAATTCGTTTTCCAACAGCCTGGCCCGTCGCATCGGCATCGGCTATTTGAGTGTATTCCTCAGTTTCATCTGTCGCCACAAAGTGACAGACCCGACTTCGGGCTTTCAGATGGTGAACCATTTGCTGATGTATTATTTCGCCCACGAATATCCCTCCGACTATCCGGAACCGGAATCGCTCGCCCTCTTGCGACGTCAGGGCTACACCTTCAGCGAGGTGGGGGTCCCCTTCCGGGCCCGCACGGCGGGCACATCCTCTTTGCATGGCTTTTCCAGCCTGTATTTCGCCGTAAAAGTGACGTTTGCGCTCATGATTGACCGGGCCCGATCCGTGGATCAGGCCTATTCCCGCAGCAAACTGGAGGCCAAAGGCCTATGAACCCTTGGCTGAGTTACGGACTTCCCGGCGCGGTCATGCTTCTGGTGGGGCTGGTGCTGTTTGGGCAGGCCCGCTCGGTCCGCCTCCTGGCGGCATTCTTCACCGTGATTGGCTTTTTATTGATCTTGGTGGCGATTTTCCCGGGACTGCAACGCGCGGTGCTACCCAATCAGATCCGATTGTTCATGGGCCTGATCAGCGTGACCCACCTGTTCATCACAATGGAGGCGGTACGGCGAAACCGCCTGAAAGAGCGTTACGCGCTCCTCTGGATCGGCACGGGTCTGGTGCTGTTCGCGTTTGCGGTCCAACCGAATGTGATTGCCTGGCTGGTACAGGTGACCGGCATGCACTATACCTCGGCGATTATGCTGGTGGTGTTCAGCTTTCTCCTTCTGATTGCCTTTCACATTTCGCTGGTCCTGTCCCAATACGAAAACGAGCGCAGGAAATTTTCGCAAAAAATCGCGTTGCTGGAGGCGCGCATCGAGGGCCTGGAAAAATCGGAGCGGGAGCGAAACCCGGAGGAAGATCAGGGAACGACCGCAAAGCGATGAATGCGAAAGCCCAAATTCGCAGGAAAGTTGCTTAATTGCGGGTCGTAGGGGGGCTCGGTGTTCAGTTGAAGCCATTGAAAGGTCCCGGTCGCGTCCTCCGGGGAAACCAGACGCACGGGGTGCCATTTCCATTCGGCGGTCAGATGAATTTCGCCAGAAGAGGTCCCGTCATGGTCTCTGATGCTTACCGTCACGGGCTGATCTTCACTCCGGCTGTGTTGGGCGAACACCCAGCCCCACGAGGTTCCGGCGTGCGCGGGGGCAAGCAGCGAAGCCTCCGCCCGCAGCCACTGGGAATCCAAATGCGTCATGCCAAAAACTTCCGCATCCCCGGTCGTTTGCCGCGACAGGTCCGCGGGCACCATCTCCTCCCCGGCCAAGGAAAAGGCTTGGACGAGATACCCCGCCCGTGAGCTGGTCATTTCCACCATGGCGTCTCCCGTAGGTGTCAATGCGAGCCCTTCCCAATACGCCCCCAGATGCACGTGCCGGGCCTTGGCGCCGGATACGGTGATGCTTTCCGGGGATCTTCCTTGGGGAAACGCGAGGAAAATCATCATTTCAGAGGAAAAGGCACCAAGGTGAAGGGGTTCGTTTGCCGCGAAAGGAATGCCGTGGAGTTCGAAGGGGCGCGTGCCCATCCGGTTGGCCTCGCCCTGAATGCCCAGGCGACTGCCATGAAATTCGCGCACATACGGTTCCCGGGGAGCGACGGCGCCGGGCGGGAGAAGACGGTTCACGTGAAGCGTGCGCGTCCAGCGGCGCACATTCCGGGGAACGTCGCGCCGCGCCCGCCCCAGCGTGCGCGTTCGAACCGAGGAGGTGATCAGGGGTTCAAAGGCAACCCCGGGGATCGCGGAACCCGCAAAGGGAGAAATGAAGACGTGCCTGCGTTGGGGATGTTCCGCCACCAACCTTTGCCAAACCGACTCAATTTCCCGGATTTCACCGGTGCTTCGATACTCCCAGGCCAAGGGCAACAAGGGCAATTCCGTCATTTTTTCAATCGGCACCGCCGTCTGCGTGTATTCGGCAAAGAGAAAGTCCGCCTCGGGTGCGATTTTGCGCGAAAGGTCTTGGTAAAAGCCGTGGATCCCCTTCAAATTCCAGGTGCGGTACAGCGGCATGCGTCCACGCATGGCCACGCCTATCAAACAAAGGGTCGCGAGCGTGGCGCCTGTCAGGGGAATCCAGCGCTTGACGGCGGGATGAACAGGAAGCCGGCGACTGGCGGCCTGCACGACCAAGTCAAGCAGGCTGACCGTAGCCAACAAAAGCAGCGGGACCAAAAAGGTGACCATGCGCCGGGTTTCGAACATGTAATTCACCACCCAGCCAATGGTCAGGGAGGCCGGGGCGAGCAGAAAGAACAGCCAACGACCCAGCGGACCGCGCAGACAAAGCGGAATCAATCCCAGCAGGGCCACGGAGAACCAGACCCTGGACATGATGCGCAGGACGCCTTGGAAATCGGTGAGACTGATGTAGGCGGCGGTCCACTGGGGGATAAAATGAATCTGGCCGTGTTCATCCCGAAACCGAAGCGTCAGGAAAACCACGACAAGAAACCCCAGGCTCATCAGTAGTCCCATCGCCGTGCCGCTCCAAGGTTTCGGTTGCAGGCGCGCATGGAGGGCACGGGCGAGCAAGGAAAAGAAAACCAGTAGGAACAGTCCGCCCAGCGCGAGCGGTCTTCGGTTGGGCATCCGCAGCGTATCGACGATCCAGTACGGATCGGTGACCAAAAGGGTTTGCATGACGAAAAGGGCCAGCCCAAGCAAAAGCCCTGTCCACCAGCCTTGCCAAAACCGTTCCCGTCGCGTCAAGATGATGCCGGCCACCAGCGCGGGAATGACCACGTAAATCGCGGTCATGTGAAACAGCACCGCCCCCCTCAGGGCCACGCCGGCACAAAAGCCGTTCCAGCGTGTTCCGGGGCGCTCGCCCGGCACCCTTGGCAGCCAAAGCGAAATGCCGCACAATACCAGCAGCGAAGCGACCCATTCGGCGCGAAGGGCGCGGGCATTCCAAATCACGGCCGGATGCGCCAGGAAAAGGAGGTAGGTCAGCCATCCCATCCACGGACAGTTCGTCAATTTCCGGCTCAGACCCGCCAACAGCACCCCCACCCCCGCGGCCACCAGACTGGAGATCCAAAACGCCCCGTATGGAAACCCCGGCAATGCGGGGATCCCGAGCAGCAATGAATAGGCGGGAAAGAAAAAGACCGAGACCGGCTCCATGCTCAAATCCCGGGCCCAAAGCGTGTGATCCTTGGTAATCATGAACCGATCATCGCCGTACCGGAACAAAAGACGCTCCGCATCGGAAAGTTCCGCGAGCGCCTTGTCCGCATGATGAAACGCCCCCGTGGACAAGTATACCTGCGCCGCATTGTAATACGCGGCCGCATCTTCCCCGGCTTCGATTTCCTCGTCGGGACGAAAGAGCAGCAACACGGTCAGGATGCCCAACGCACCCGCCATCCACAAATTTTTCCGACGGCCCCCCCCATGAAACCCCAAGGCGCGGACCCCGCCAAAAAACAGCACCCCCAAGGTCAAAAAAGTGATGATCGAAAACAGAACAATCATGATAGGGAAAAAAGCGGTTTCATGGGGAGGAAGTGCGACTGGGACAGCATACCGTGAAGTCGCGGCAATTCAATTACAGAAAACGTCCGTGTGAAGGGAGATCACAACAGAGAGGCGACCTCCGGGTCCACCAAAGGATGTTCGACCCGCTGGTTGGTGGCCACTTCCACCACCACCGAGGTGTTCAAAGCCGCTTTGAGACGGTCCCCGTTGCCGTCCGTGGGCAGAATGAACCCCAGGGGATCGGCGACATCGCTGAACGAAAGCGGGCGTTCACCGGAAAGGGCGGCGACCTCCTGCTGCTCCCGAATCCGGTAATAAAAGGGTTCCTCCGGCGGAGGCATGTAATCGCCAAAGCGGTAGCTCCCCCTCACCTTGGCTTTGCAGCCCAAGGGATCGGTGACAATGTCCGCCGCCACGGGAATTTCCAAATGAGCCATTTGCAGGGGACGCCCGGAGCGGTAAAAGGTTTCCACCATGAGATCCTCCGCGCCCAGGGACGAATCCACCAGATCGCCGCTCCCTTCCCGGGTTCTCCAACCGCCCAATTCTTTCCAGAGGGAGGTTCGGGTAAGGGTGGGAATTCCGGAACCGCACACCCCGGGCATGGCGCCGCCCAAAGTGCGCAACGCAAAGCCGCGCGAGGAGGTCACCCTGCGGCTGTTTCTGACGCGGCGAAAACACTTCAGGTCCCGAAGCGCCCATTCCGCGCGGGCGCGGGGGGACGGCGAAAACAGCCTTTGATTGGTGACCTTGCGCTGGCCGTCCAGGCCCACCGACCCGATGTCGGGATTGGCTTCCAGCACCTCCACCACATCCCGGAGCCAATCCCCCTTTACCACGAACTGCACATCCTCCGGCCAGATGAAAATATACTCCCCGGAAGCGATCTCCACCAACTCATTCATGGCGGCGGCGTGGGACTGTTTTTTGCGCAAAACCCGGTCCAGTCCCTCGTGCGCTTGCAAATATTCAGTCAACCCCGGCTCCACGGAATCGTTGTCGGATACCACCCATTCCATGTTGGGATAGTCGATGCACGCGAATGCCGACTCAAGCGTGGCCTTGAGATATTGCAAACGGTTCCAGCTCAACACGGCAAAGGTGACTTTGGGTAAATGGTCCATGGGGTCCACGTAACAAAGACCCGGTGGAAATGTCAAGTCAGATGGAGAGTAGGAAGCACGGCTGACTTATTGAGATTCAACCGATAAGGATACCGGAAGAAGGGTTCCCGGGATGATAAGGGATGTCAATCTTTCAGAAATCCTAACGCAGACTTTCGCCCGCAACCCAATCAACCACCCGCTCGCAAGCTCGCTGGAGCGCACGGAGAAGCACGGAGGCCAGCACGACGGCAGGGTCCGCGTGGAGCCCCGGAACTCACCCCAACCCCCACGCGGCACCCTGCGGAGAAGCTCAGACAGCGGGGGTTTACGCGCCGGGGGGCGCGCGGCTGCTGGATAGCGTTCGGCTCTTCGGGGTGAATTCAGGGGCTCGCCGAACGCTATCCCACAACCCAAGCCTCCGTGAACCTCCTCCGTGATCTCCGTGTCTCCGTGGTTGAACAACCGCAAATCATGCCCAATCCGAATCCACATCTTACATACACCCTGTCAAAACCTTGTGGAAAATTCTGCGGAAAGATAAACGCTTTTGTGTATCATCCTTTATCAGAAGATTCTAACTCATCCCAATCGGAATCGCATGCCACCGAAATTTTTTGAACAGGAGGACGCGGACAGCGCAAAGGGCAACGCGGTGAAACATTCCCAAAGCACCGAATTCGCGACCTTCTGTTCAAAATTGAGGGGAAAGCGCCCGCAGGATGTCCTCCACCCGGGATACAAAAGCGGACCACGCGAAATCCTGGACCGCGTGTGCCCTGGCCCGTGCGCCCAGTGCCGCGCGTTCCGCCTCGTCTGCCAACAACCCGATGACCGCCTCCGCCATCTCTCCGGGGGAATCCGGCGCCACCAGTCGGCAACTGTCCCGGGTTTCGAATCCGTAGCCCTCCCGGATCGCCCCCACCCGGCTGACCACCACCGGCAAGCCCATGGACATCGCCTGCAGCAACGTGGTCGTCGCCCCGGAATAGGTGTTCTCCTTCACGGGCAACGTCACCACCTTCGCCGCCGCCATTTCCCGGGGGATCTCCTTCAGCGGCACCGGCGGGGAGAGGCGGACGTTGGACGGGAAAGGTCCGGCCTTCTCCGCAAGTTCCGGACTGGTGATGAATTTGAGGCGGAGATCGGGGCGGGATTCGGCCAAATGACGCAACGCACCGAAATCCCGTTGCCAGTCCATGCCAAGGGAAAGCACGTCAACCGTTTTGGCGGTTTCCAGAGGTTGCCAGGCTTCCGTATCCACCCCGTAAGGAACAAATCGGATTTGCTCCGACATCTCGGGCAGGATCTCGCGAAGGCGGCGCGCCTCTTCCCAGCCGAAACACAGCATCCGGTCACAGGTCCCCAGTGCCCGGAGCAGTCGGTCCCGCCCTTTGCCGGGACGCAGGCCGTCGAGCCGTTCCGGCAGCCCAATGGATGTGTACACGAGCGGCGGATGCAAGCGCCCCACGCGCTTCAGCCATGCCAGGGGAATCCCGGTGGTATCCACGGTGGACCAAACGACGTCGGCATGATTTGCACGGCCGAGGTTTGCGAGGCAGGTGGGGAAATCCCCGCCATAGGCCCCCGTCCGAAACAGGAAATTGGAAACGCGGGTGCCCAGTTGGTGCGCGAAGCGCCCCGGCTCCCGGGGGATGTTGGTCTCCAGATGCCACCCGTGCCGCTGCAAAAGGTCCGCACCCATGAAAAGATGGGAGCCATGCCCGCCGAGATCTCCTGACCGCAAGGCCTCCGTTCGCGCCTCGGTGCGTCGATAAAAAGCGAAAAGGCTCGGTTTCGGGGCCTCGTTCACCAAACCCCCTTGGGGTAAACATACGTTTGCCGTCCCACGCGCTGTTCGGGGGTCCAGGGGCTGGCAGGCAACTCCGGGTATTTTCCGGGATCACGCACACCCACGGCGGTGAGGTACACCGGATACCACGGGGTGTCGTTGGCGTTCAGGTACACCATCTGAAACCCGTGTGCCTCATACAAGGCCTTCAACCCCAAGGGCGTGTAGCGCCAGTAATCGCCAAAAATCCCGGGACGGTAATGCTCGTCCTGCAAAAAGGGCACCACGATGATCAACGCGTCCCGGGTCAAATGCGACAAATTCTCGAAGGCGGGACCGATTTTCTCCACGTGTTCGAGGACGGTGTGACAGAATGCGGTGTCAAAGCGCCGCTGGAAATCCGCGGAAGGCGTCCCCTCCAGATCCAGATAGATGGACCCCTCGGAGCCATCGCCCACCTCTCCCGATCCGGCGTAATTGGTGATGGTGTAGGATTCGGCGGCGGTGAAATAGTCGCGATAATGTCCGCCTTCCTTGTCCTCGTCCATAAACCCGGACACGTTGACGACATCCCCACCGAAAAATGGGGCGAGTTTCCGCAACTCGGCGTTGGACCAACGCCGGGGATTCATGTGCAGGCAACGCCGCCGGGCGATGTTGGTGATGAAGCGGCGAACGGTTTCGAGGTGACGGAGGGTGAATTCGGGAGGGATCATCAGGAAGTGGTCCTTCGCGGGTTGAGGAGGTAGGCGAACTGGCGGGGCCATTCGGCATGGCGAAACCCCGCGCGACTAAATGCGAGAAAGTCACGAAGCCGTTCCCGCGCGGGCGCGTCGGGACGTCGGTTGGCGATCACGGAAAGCAAGACCCGGTTCCGGGCTTCGTCACGCGCCTCGCGGGCCACCTCGGGCGGGTAAAGCTCCGGAAAGGCCTGAATGAGCAACTCCACGATCGCAGGCTGATCGTAACGACGGCGCACCCGCCCGGTGATGCTGTCACTGTGCACCCGGTATTCCAAAAGGGGCTCGTCCAGGCGCTGCCCCACCCAGCCGTCCCGCAGCAGGGACAGGAAAAACGCGTGGTCGCCCCGCCCGCGGTTGAAGGTTTCGTCAAAGCCCCTGCCCTTCACCAGGTCCATGCGAATCAAAGCGCCCATGTCCACGAAATTTCGAAGCGGCAGCAAGGCGGGGTCAAAATCCGGAAACGCGGAGACGCCACTTTCGTCCCCGAAATAACTCCGCTGGGTGTACACATACCCCACCCTTTCCGGGGCGGACCGCAGGACGGCGAGGGTTTTCTCGATGTAATCGGGACGCAAACGGTTGTCTGCGTCCACATTCAGAAAATAGTCACCGGACAGGTGCGGGAGGCTGTCGTTTCGGGCCCCATAGGCGCCCCGCCCCTCCACGCGGATGGATTTCACCGCGTTTCCAAATCCCTGGATCACCGCCGGGGTTTCGTCCGTGGAGCCATCGTCCACGATCAGCACTTCATGCGCGGGCACGGTCTGCGCCAACACGCTTTTCACCGCCTCCGCGAGAAAGCGGCCGTGGTTGTGCGTGGGGACCACGACGGATACGCTGCCGGTGTTTTTGGACATATCCGGGGTATATCCGCAAACACCGCCCCGTGAAAGAAATTTTTCTTGGAAAGCCGTCCCGACGATTTAAAAAAAGGCATGGAAAACACCCCGCCCACTTCATTTCATCAAGGCCGACCCTGGCTCTGGTTTTTGATATTCGCCCTCTTTCTGACCTCCCACCATTCGATTTTCACGGGTGAATTCGTTGGGGAGGACGAAGTGATGCAGTGGCAAACCTCCAGGAATCTTTTTGACGTCATGCTGACGGGCTCCTTGTCGGACCGGATTCGCGGGGTCGGCAACCTCCTTGCCATGGAATGGCACCCTCCCCTGCGGTATTTGCTCAGTATCCCCGGTTCGGTACTGTTTCCATGGCAGGAGGTGGGCGTGCGTCTCGGCGCGGTCCTCTGTTCCTTGGTCATGACCCTGTTGTTGATGAAACAGGCGGCAAAGGAGGGCGGTGTCGCCGCGCGAAACATCACCGGCTTGCTGGTGGCCGCCTCGGGCGTCTACAATTGGACCTCCATGGCCTTCGCCTGGAGTCTGTTGGTCGCCGCGGTTTGCGTCTGCGCGTTGATCATGGACGAATCGTCAAAGTTGGAGCTGCCCAAAGAGAAATCGTTTTCTTGGCGGGTGCAATGCGCGTTTGGCGCCCTTTTCGTGGCCTACTTGATCAATTCCGGGGCGATCCTGTTTTCCGGGGGACTTGGCTTGGCGTTGGTGAGTGCCAACCGGAAGCGGTTGCCCTCTTTGGCACTCAACCTTGTGCCCATTGCCGCGGTATATGTGCTCTATTGGTATCTGTTTCTCGTCTTCCCGGAAATGTCGGGCCAACTGCTACAAACGCGCGCCAGGGCGGGCATGTCGGGGCTATCCGTGTCGCCGTTTCTGGAAAACCTCATGGGATGGAACGCCTACGGACTCCCCTTTCTATTCAATGCCATTTGGATGATGGGCCTGTACCGGGCCCTCAAGCGCAAGCAACCACTGGTCTGGATCGTGTCCCCGTTCGTGTTGGCCTGGAGCTTTTACCTCAGCGGACAGTCCCATCAATATTTTCTTCTCGGCACGCTTCCGCTCATCCCCTTCGGTGTGGCCCAGGTTCTTGCAGCCCTCAAACGGAAACAGTTCCCCACCCTCGCTTTCGCGGTTCCCTTCGTGATGCTGACCTTGATCTGGAACCTCTACCTCTTTCAATGGCCCTATCCCGCCCGCAAAGGAGATCTGGGGACCGCGCGACCGCCCTTGCGTTTCTTCCTTGGGTACGCGGGACGCTACCATAACGCCCGCCACGATTGGCGCGGGATCGCCCAAACCCTGAAACAAGAACTCCAACCGGGCGAAACCTACGCCCTCGATTTCGGCGGTGCCTTCCAGGATTTCTATATGCGCGGAAATTCCGCTTTCGTGCCCATGCAAACCCAAGCGGATTTTTTGCTGACGTTTGCCGAACCCGAAGCGGTGGAATATGTATTCCACAAAAGCTTTCCCCGGAATGCCTTGAAAATGTACAAACGTTCAACCGCTTCCGAAAAACATAACCCGCTTTCCCTTGACGCACCTGAAAGCGTTCGTTAAATTATAGACATGGATGATGTGAATGACAGGATACCCGTTGGGTACAGGGTCATGGGGTGGCCCCGGAACCTCCGCAACTGGATCGTGTGGAACGCCGGCTTTTGCCGCCGTCTGGGACGATACGAACCGGTCTTTGTCTACCAAATGGGAAAAGTGGCCTCCCGCTCCATTCACGAACCGCTGGACGAGATTTATCCCGGGGCGGTGGTGCATGGCCATCGATTCGATCCGGAGTATCCTCAAGGAGAAGTTGTCGAATTGTACAAAAGATGGGAGCGGGGCAAACTCAAACTCCCCTTGCATATCATCTCCCTTGCCCGTAATCCCATCGACCGGAATGTGTCCGCTTTTTTTCAAAACTTCGAACACTACACCGGGCAAAAACCACGGGAATGGCGGGGGAGCATGAGGGATTTGCTTGATTGCTTCCTCGAGGTCTTTCCCCATCACATTCCCCTCATTTGGTTTGACCACAGTCTGAAACAAAATTTCGGGGTGGATGTCTACGCCCGCCCCCTGAAAAAAGAAGGATGGTCCGTCCATGAAACCAAGGACGTTCGGGCCCTGGTCATGCGGGTGGAAATCCCGGACGAGGAAAAAACCCGCGCGGTACGGTCTTTTTTGGAACTCGACGAATTCAGCGTCGCCCGGAACAATAAATCCGGCAAAAAAGATTACGGATCCTTGTACGCGAAATTCAAAAAAGAAGTGAAGTTACCCCGCGATTACGTGCTCCGAATGCTGGATTCCAAATATTTCCGACACTTTTATGATTCGAAAGAGGCGGCGCGCACCTTGCAGCGCTGGTGTTGAGCCTTTTAGAGGTACTCTATTTCAACGCCCTTGGCCCTCGCGGCCAACCTGTGCGCCAAGGCGCGCAGTTTCCACGCCTTGGCCCGCAAGGGGTGGTTCGCCCGTTCACAAAGGCCCGCCGCGTGACGGGACGCGAACACCAGACTGGAGGCGCGCAGTTCCCGCAGGGGATCGTCTTCCGGCATAGCGGCATACACCCGGTCAATGATGAGGAATTTTTCCCTGATCCGCTCGTCGAGCAGCACCGTACTCTGCTGTCCGGGATGAACGCGGAAAAGAATGCCGGGGCCGTCCAAATAATATCCCGGCCCCCGCATCCGAAGCTTCATCATCAGTTCTTCGTCCATGCAGCATTTGAAGGACTCGTCCACTCCGCCGGCCTCCCGCACCGCGTCCATGCGCATCAGCCCGCCGGGTTGCGCCCCCGGACAGGCGGAAATCAGCGCCCGCCGGATATCCACCACCCCCGGCCGGGGACGGTTGGGCTTTTCTTCCTCCCGTCCATCCGTGTGCAACAACTTCCGGTGACGGCTGATATACATGGCGTCGGGATGCGTTTCGAATCCCGCGAGCGTCTCCCGAAGGGACCCCGGCAAAAGCACGTCGTCCGCGTTGTGCCAGTTGAAATAGTCACCCGTGGCCAACGCCAATCCCTTGTTGATCGCGTGGCTCTGCCCTCGATCCGGCTTGCTTTCCATCCGCGCAATCCAAGGTTGATACTTCGCAAGAATTTCCGGGGTGTTGTCCGTGCTGCCGCCGTCCATGACGATGATTTCCAAGTCGGGATGGTTTTGCAAAATCAGCGAACGCAAGGATTCCTCCAGATAGTCCCCGCCTTGATAGCAAGGCACCACAATGCTTACGCGTTCCCCGTTCGTTTTGGAAGGCGACGCCAAGGTGTTTTCCCAGGGCCACCCCGATTTCCCCGTAGGGGCCGCCGGAAAATCCAAGGCCATGGCGTTTTGATTCGCGGCTGTGGTCATTGGGTCACCCACTCTTGTTCCAACGTCCAGGACTGTTTGGCAAAGGACCAGCGAATGTTGCGGACCGGTTGGATCCACCCCATGGAAGGCAGGATCTTCAAGGGCCATCGTTTTCCCCAGCCCGCTTCGCGAATCCAACTCGCCAAGCCCTCTTCGGAGCCTCCTCCGGACTGTTGAAGCGCCGCCTTCGCCTCCTCAAGATATGCGTCCCGCTCATTCAGCGACCGTTGATTTCCATGTTGACGAAATCCGGCCAGCAAGGTCCCCACCCCGACCAAATCGCTGTGCGCGAAAAACCGCAGCCACAGGTCGAAATCCCCTGCCAGCGAATATTCATTCCGAAAACAGGCCCCGGCTTTTTCCCAAAGACTCCGCCGCCAAAAGGTGGATTCTTGCTGAATGCATCCCCGGGTCGGATGTTTGGGATCACTCAGATAAAGGCCTTTTTGAAAAAAACGCCGATTGAACCCCGCTTTTTTTCCCACATGGTAAGGCTCGCCATGCTTGTTCCAATTCGCGGGGTATAAACCGGTGATCCAATCCACCTCGGGAAACTGGGCGAAAATCTTTCCAACCGTATGTAGAGTCCATGGAAAATACATGTCATCCGAATTCAACCACCCCATGATTTCACCCGTGGACCGCGCGAACCCCGTTTCGATCGCATTATACTGGCCCCCGTCTTTTTCACTCCGCCACTCCGCCAACCGATCCGCATGACTTTCGATAATATCCCGGCTTCCATCCGTCGACCCGCCATCCATCACAATATATTCGAGACGGGGATAGTTTTGGTCCAGCACGGAACGCAGCGTCGCCTCTAAAAAAGGCGCCTGGTTGAAACTGGGCGTTACGATGGAGATTTGGGGCAGGTTCATGGGGAGGCTTTCAAACAAGGTCTTTCTAAATGCCCAATTTGCATACACAAGAAAATAAGCTTCACAATGGCTGTATCAGGTCCTCTGCGGAACAGTCTTCTAAGAAAGGGAAAGCCAAGGTTTGGGAAGGGAAGTTGAAGCCCAAATCCCGATGCCAGGTCCCCCGCCGCAATTGAGAAATCAATCCCGGATCCCGGGCGAGGGCTCTCAGAATTGCCCGCCCGCGTTGAAGATACGGGGGCCGCTCATAAACAGCATGGGTAAACGCCTGCAGACGATACCGCAATCCCGGGGCGCAGGCGGGGAGCTTGTTCGCGAGTTCCCCGTGCGGTGCCATGATCCGGGGCCACGCGTCCCGCACCATTTCCCAAAGTTGCCAACTGTATTGCCAATTGGCCGTATGTGAACTCGCCTGCTCATCATGCCACCTCCAGGTTCCATAATTTTCGGGCAGATAGACCGTATTGCATCCCGCGCCCAGACGCAGATGAAAGGCAAAATCACCTGCGTTTCCATACTCACTGGAAAAATCGCCCGTTTGCTTCAGGGCCTCCCGGGTGTACATCAACTGGGTGACGGACAGATACATGCTGCCATACAACCCAAACACCAACGCGTCATAAGGGGCCTTCCGGATGTGAGGCAGATACGCCCACTTCCCCAACACATGAAAGCCCGCATTCCAATACTCTAAACTTTTGAGAAAATGCCCCTGCTCATCAATCGCAATCAAAGGGGTATGACAAAGGCCACAATCCGGATGCGCGATCAATGCCCTGGCCATGGCCTCGATTCCCCGGGCATGCAGCGTATCATCCGCAGTGGCAATGTACACATAGTCTCCTGACGAAAGTCGAATCGATTCATTAAACGCCGGATAAATCCCCTCCCGGGGACGATCAAACAATCGAATCCGCGGATCCTCGTCCGCCGCTTCCCGCCACAGTTCCAAAGATCCATCCGTGGAGCCCGAATCCACCACCACACATTCCCAATTTTTCCAGCTCTGTTCACGGATCGACTGGATCCGTTCCCGCGTAAACGGCATGCTGTTCAAATGGGGCACGCACACACTCACCAACGGATCCCCGTCCAAAGGTCCCGTCCAAAGGCAAGATTCCGGCACCGCGGCCGGGGCCAACAGAAACGCCGCCAATTCCTGCAAAGAAGCGGCCCAATGCTCATACCCTTCTTTCGCGTCTCGTCGCGCCTTTTCCCCCAACGCCTTGAAATCCAACCCCTTCAACCCTTCCCAATCCTGATCATCCGACAGTAGAAAATCATCCCCAATCGTCCACCAGGCGCCCTTTGATCGATCCGCCGTTTTTTGATCCTGACGGGAACGGGCGAACAACACCCCGTTTTCACCATGGCGGATGTAATTCGTGGCCGTCGCATAGGGCGCCGCCAGCACGGCCGCCCCTTTGGCCATCCCGTCGAGCATCACCAACCCAATCCCCTCCAAGGGCCTTGGCGCCAAAAGGATATTGACCTGTTCCAGTTGTTGATCATATTGCGCTTTGTTCTCATAAAACGGCACCCGTTCCACCTCCGTGTGCCCCAATCGCCCGGGAAGATCGTATCGACGGCCCTCCGGAATTTTCGGGTCCAGATCCGGGCGGAAAAGCAGGCGGTCAATTCGGCAACTTTCACAAAGACGTCTTAAAAACTCGGGACCCACCAGGCCCACGCGGTTCCAATAATACAAGGTGCGCGGACCCGTCCAATCCACGGGCCCGCGGGTTGCCGGGTCCCGATAAAAAACCCGTTTCAGCACATGTTGGCGTCCCGCGGCCAACTGCGCGACTTCATCCGAAAAGGCCACGATTTTCCAGCACGCCGGCAGCCCCCTCCACCAATCCGGATTCCGATTTTGGGCCGCGGAGTGATCCCACATCGGAATCCAAGTCAACGGCGTACGCCGCCAATCCGGATCAAACCACGGAGGCGGAAACTGGAAAAACCCCACCGCTTCCCCGTTCGACGGCGGACGAGGCGCATGCTCCCCGTCCCAAGGCACCAGTTCAATTTCCAACCACGGGGCCAACGGACGAATCAACGCCTCAAGTACGGCATCGCTTTTTTCCAGATGCCAGGCCAAACCATAAAGCAACATTTTAGGCTTCATCTTGTCCGTCTTGAGGAAGTAACTTTTCCTTCAAATACACATGATCCGCCCAGGTCAAACAGTCCTCACGGTGTTCTTCCAGAATTTTC
Organism: Verrucomicrobiota bacterium; assembly: GCA_020831635.1. GTDB lineage: Bacteria > Verrucomicrobiota > Kiritimatiellia > SS1-B-03-39 > UBA6053 > PXAS01. Next base: position 17,911 of record JAFIGC010000030.1, read on the forward strand.
CGGATGAGTTGAGGCGCTTTTTTGTGTTTCGAGATGATTTTCGCGGTTTCAGGCGGAAAAGGTTCTTTTTTGAGAATATGCAGGTTCCCCTCCACACGGGAATGAATCAAGTCCAGTTTGGACGCAATGACTTTCAAGGTGCTTTCTTTCATAAACGAAAGATGCTGACCCGATTCGAACATATAGTACCACCAACTTGAATCCGGGAAATCCCCTGAATAAAGCTCCGTGCTGAAAACAAGGGTGTCCGCACGGTATTTTTGCATCAGTTCCCGAAGAAACACCAAAGGATTTTCGACATGCTCAATCACCTCAAACAAGGTCAACACCGAAGCTTGAAAAGTGCCGTCCGAAGCGGCTTCACTCGCGTCATCAGGTTCAAACCCTTTTGCAAAAAGATTTTCACAATAGGGGTCGGTGGTGAAAAAATTCAATCCTTTGTCCCGCATCAGTCTGCAAAATACCCCATATCCGCCACTGACGTCCAGATAGAGGCCGTTATTGGACGGGCAACCGTGGAAAATGGGCAGCAATTTATCCCTGAAGAACAGGTTTCTGGACAGCACTCCCGTATCCAGATCGGAAATGGCATTGGCATACGCTTCATCCAGCCAATAGGGTTTTTCAGTGGTAATGTACCCGCATTGATCACAGCAAAAATACGCGACCGCATACTTTCCCAAGACTTTCTTTTGGAAAAGCGCCCTCATGGAAGCGTTGCAGATATCACAAAGGTGTTCTGAATGCATACGCTACTCCGAAAGATTCCGCCACGCGCAATCCACAAGAAACGATCCGTAATCATCCTTGGAGTATGAAAATTCAGAACCCGTGTCCACGATTTCAAAATGACAGACGGAGTGGAGATAATCGTACATTTTCACCCTCGGCAAGTGCAAAGCAATCTGAAACGAAAACCCGCCCGGGGCGAGCAGTTTTTCGGGGAGGCGGACCAAAAAGGAAACGCGGCCCGCACGCCGTTCTTCTTCCGACAATGGGTGCTGGGTGGTGAAAAGCCTGCGGTCCATCGCATCTTTCAGCGAAGCGCCGACAACCGTCCCGATCGGGATCTCCCGCAATTCCAGGCGTATTTCGACGCTAACGCCTTCTTTATAGTCAAATTTCGACCGCCGCTCCTGATTGGCGTCCAAAACCATTGCCTGTGCGATATAGCCCTGCTGGTCCAGTTTTTCCTCTGGATTCGCGCGATAAAAACTGGCATGGTCCGTATTGCTCTCGAGATACCCTTTGATCAGCTCATCCGTAGGGCCTTCCGCGTGAACCGAACCTTTTTGCATCAGAATCGAACGATCGCACAACTCGGAAACCGCACTCATTTGATGGCTCACAAACAACACCGTCCGCCCCTCCTTGGCCACCTGGCTCATTTTTCCCAGACAACGCTTCTGAAACTCCGCGTCGCCCACGGCAAGCACTTCATCCACAATCATAATCTCCGGATCCAAATGGGCCGCCACCGCAAAGGCCAGGCGCACATACATCCCGCTCGAATACCGCTTCACCGGCGTATCAATGAATTTCTCAATTCCCGAGAACGCGACGATCTCATCGAATTTCAGCGCCACTTCCCGTTTTCGCATCCCCAAAATCGTTCCGTTCATGAACACATTTTCCCGTCCCGTCAGTTCCGGGTGAAAGCCCGTCCCCACTTCCAGCAGCGACCCCACCCGGCCCCGGATGGTCGCCTTCCCCGATGTCGGCTCCGTGATCCGGCTGAGGATCTTCAACAGGGTCGATTTCCCGGCCCCGTTTCCGCCGATCACCCCCAGCACTTCCCCCGTCCGCACCTCAAAATTCACATCCTTCAAGGCCCAGAACTCCTTGTCCGTTTGCACCGGAACCGAGCCCCCGCCCACTTTTCCCAAATACGCGTTCGAATCCCGTCCGCGCAATTTGCACCACAAGTGCTGCACCTCATCCACCAGGGTGTGGCGTCCAATCGCCCCCAGTCGATAGCACTTTGACAATCCTTCCACACGTATCGCCGGTTCACTCATAGCGTATCCACAAAGGTTCGTTGAATCCGGTTGAACAACATCAATCCACTCACCAACATGAACAGCGTGACCCCCCAACTCAACGCCAGTCCGCCCAGGTACACCGATCCCTGTCCCGTAAAACCGTGCCGCCCGAACTCCACCACCGCCGTCATCGGATTCAGCCACAAAATTTTCCGGTACAGCGGTGTCACCACCAATGCCGCCGGATACACAATCGGGGTCGCATACATCCACAACTGAATCATAAACGGCAACGCGAATTTCAAATCCCGGTACTTGATGGTCAACGACGACACCCAAAGCCCGAACCCCAGCCCCATCAGTGCGCACTGCAACACCAATACCGGCAGGAACAGCAGCCATCGGTTCGGCTGTAAATCCGCCCCCTGCCAAAAATACCAGGCATAAAACCCCAGAAACGTCACGAAATTCAAGGCCAGATGCGCCAATTGCGTGATCACCCCCGAAAGCGGAATGATCAGCCGCGGAAAATAGACCTTTGACAACACATTCGAATTGCTGATCAACGATCCCGCCCCGTGATTTAAGATCCCGGCAAAATAATTCCAGAACACCAGCCCGCTCATGTAAAACACAAAATGCGGCACTTCGCCCACATCAATCTGCGCCACCGTCCCGAAAATCACCGTGAAGACCACTGTCGTCACTAGAGGCTGAATAATAAACCAAAGCGGCCCCAGAATCGTCTGCTTGTACACCGCCGTCAAATCGCGCTTCACCAGCAGCATCAATAGATCCCGGTATTCGAACAGTTCCCGCACATTGATTTTCCACCAAGCTTGCCCCGCACGGATCTCCGTGACCATCAGGCCATCGTCGGGTGTGGAATTGGAACTGGAGACAGAGGGAGGCATGGAAAAAGGGAGGGCCGGGCAAGGCGGGAGTCAAGCGGGTTGGGAATTGACATTTCGGATGACCCTCATTAAGCAAAACCCCATCACTTGTAAACGACAAAATCGGCTCCATCCGACGCTCTTTCCCTCATGCGCATCCTTCTCTACGAACCCCATCTCCTCCAAAAAGGGGGCTTTTACAGCTTCGTCTATCAGGCCCTCCAAACGGCACTCGGCGCACAATTCGCGGACGGGCCCCGTCCCCTCCCCGCGCTCAAGGAACCCCGCGAGCACAGCAGCGCCTGGATCGATTTTGACGGCAAGCTCATCCTCATCGACATGAGCGACCACGTCTTTCATTTCGACACCGCCGCCCTGCATCACTGCTTTCTCTATTTCAAAACCAATCTGCACCCCCCCACCGCCCGGCGCGTGTTGGCGGAAGCGGGCCTCGGCGACCAGGAATCCAAACTCCGCCCCTTTTTCTCTTTTGCCGGCTACCTCGAGGAATATCTGCGCCCGGCCCCGCTCCGTGCCCTCTACGACCGCTTTCGCGGACGCACCGAAGATCTCTGCGATGTGGTCGGGGTCTATGAACACCTCCGCCGCGACGGCGAAATCTCCGTCTTCGCCCCCGGCGGACCGGAACCCACCCCCAGCCGCGTCCACTACTGGGCCCGCGTCCACACCCTCGAAGCGCTCACGAAAGCGGGCCTCGGCGGAACCCTGCGCCTCACCAGCCGTTACAATTCCACCCTCGAAGACGGGTCCCTGATCAAAGGGAACCTCAGCCAAAAAGCCTACCGCCGCGCCATTCTCCGCGCAAACATGCTGGTCATCAACACTTTGCCCCACGCCCTCCCGCCCTGGAAGGTCAGCGAATGCCTCGCCCTCGGACGCCCCTTTCTCTTCGACATCCCCCCGCTCATCGAGTTCCCCGAACCCTACCGCCTCCGCGAGGGCGACCATTACCTCACCCTCCTGCCGCCCGCCGACTTCGACCCCGACACCCCCGGGCGCGTCCTCCACCGGTACCGCGTCGAGGATTTCGAGGCGGGCTCGGAAAAAGTCGCCTCCGCGCTCCGCGATCCGGACACCCTCGCCCACCTCAACGCCCATGTGGACCAATTCCGCCGCGAAGCCTTCCGCCCCGAGACCCTCGCCAACTACCTGTTGGATTCCATCCGGGAGGCGGAGTGAACTTTTTTCGGCAAACCCCGGCTGACCTGTCGGTATTCCACGAATTCGCCCCGCCCCCCACCGGCGGCGGACACCAGTTCATGCGCGCCCTTTGCCGCGGCATTGAGTCCAGGGGACTGCGCATCGAATACAACCGGCTCTCCCGCGGCACCCCCGCCTGCCTGTTCAATTCCTACAATTTCGATTTCCGAAAGCTCGCCCGCGCCCTGCGCGCCCGGCCCGACGTCCGCGCCGTCCACCGCCTCGACGGCCCCCTGCAAACCTACCGGGGCATGGACGACGGCACCGACGCCCGCATCTCCGAAATCAACCACAACCATGCCACCGCCACCATTTTCCAGTCCCGCTTCAGCCTGGACGCGCACCTCGCCCTCGGCCTCTCCGCCCGCGCACCCGTGGTCATTCCCAACACCCCCGACCCCGAAATCTTCCACCCCCGCGACCGCCTCCCCTTCGATGCCAACCGAAAATTCAAACTCATCTCCGTCTCCTGGTCCGACAACCCCAACAAAGGGCTCGAAACTTACCTTGCCCTCGACACGCTGCTCGATTACAGTCGCGTCGAGTACACCTTCGTGGGCCGCATCCAAACCACCTTCCGCAACATCCGGCTGCTTGCCCCCATGCCCTCCGCCCCCCTCGCCGATCTCCTGCGCCAACAGGACGCCTACCTCACCGCCAGCCGCAACGACCCTTGTTCCAATTCCCTGCTCGAAGCGCTTGCCTGCGGGCTTCCCGCCCTGTATTTAAACAGCGGCGGACACCCCGAACTCGCCGCCGACGCCGGACTGCCCTTCGATGCCCCCGAAGAGGTGCCCGCCAAACTGGAAACCCTCGCCCGGGACCACGCCACCTACCGGGAACGCATCGCCGTCCCCTCCTTGGATGACACCGTGGACGCCTATCTCAAGCAACTTTTCCCCGAAACCCCCTGATCCATGCCCCGCATACTCACCATCTTCGGCACCCGCCCCGAGGCCATCAAACTCGCGCCCCTCGTTCACGCCTTTGGCGACCACCCCGACATCGAGTCTTATGTCTGCGTGACCGCCCAGCACCGGGAAATGCTCGACCAAGTCATGGACTTTTTCGAACTGCGCGCCGACCACGACCTCGACCTCATGACCCCCGGCCAAACCCTTTCCGGACTTGCCGCCCGCATCCTCACCGCCCTCGATCCCGTCATCGCCGATCTCCGTCCCGACTGGGTCGTGGTGCAGGGCGACACCACCACCAGCATGGCCGCCGCCCTCGCCGCCTTTCACCGCGGGGCCCGCGTCTGCCACATCGAAGCCGGCCTGCGCACCGGAAACCGCCACTCCCCCTTCCCAGAGGAAATCAACCGACGCCTCACCAGCATCCTCGCGGATCTCCACATGGCCCCCACCGACCGCAACCGCGACGCCCTCCTCCGCGAAGGCGTGCCCGCCGACCGCGTGCACATCACCGGCAACACCGTCATCGACGCCCTCCTCCTCGCCCGCGAACGCGTGAACGCCTCCCCGCCCGCAGCCCTGCGAGAATTCGCCGGAAAAGACCTGGTGCTCGTCACCGGACACCGCCGCGAAAGCTTTGGCGCAGGCTTCGAAAACATCTGCGCCGCCCTCCGCGAGCTTTCCGACCGCTTCCACGAAACCCTTTTCGTCTATCCCGTGCACCTCAACCCCAACGTGCTTGAACCCGTGCACCGCGTCCTCGGCGGACGCGCCAACGTTCGCCTGATCGAACCCCTGGCCTATCCCGGCTTTGTCTGGCTCATGGACCAGGCCAAGGTCATTCTCACCGACTCCGGCGGCGTACAGGAAGAAGCCCCCTCTCTCGGCAAGCCCGTGCTCGTCATGCGCGACACCACCGAACGCGAGGAGGGCGTCACAGCAGGAACCGCCAAACTCGTGGGCACCGACCGGGAGGCCATTGTCCGGGAAACCGCCCGACTGCTCACCGACCCCGCCGCCTGGCGAACCATGTCCGAAGCCGGCAACCCCTATGGCGACGGCAAAGCCTGCGAACGCATTCTCCGCCTGCTGCTGGAGGAGGAACATGCGGATTGATCCCCGTGCCCCCGCCCGCCTGCTCCTGCGCGCCCGCACCGTCCCCTGGCCCGACCACTCGCGGCTCTTCCTGGTCGAAGACCGCTCCAGTTGGGTGATCCACTGGGAAATGCGCGCCCTCGCCGACAGCGCCAAACGACTGGGCGTCCGCACCGCGACGCCCTTTTGGATGCCCCACGCCCGCCGTCAGTCGATCTTTTACGGGAGCCAGTTTTTTCTGCTCGCCGACGACTGGCTGGCCCGAGACCACCGCGTCGCCACCGCCTACTTTCATGGCAAGCCCGGCAGCGGGTATCCCGATTTCGACCGCCTGTACGAACAGGTCCGCCGACACCACGAACGCATCCACCGCCTGCAGGTCAGCCATTCCGAAATGGAAAACATCCTCCTCGAAACCGGCATCGCCCCCGAAAAACTCCACCGCATCCCCATCGGCGTGGACCTCTCCATGTTTCCCTTCCGTACCCCGGAACGCCGCCTCGCCGCCCGTCGAGAACTCGGCATTCCCGAGGACGCCTTCGTCGTCGGTTCCTTCCAAAAAGACGGCGACGGATGGGGCGAAGGCCTCGCACCCAAATACATCAAAGGGCCCGACCTGCTCACGGACACCCTGGAAATCCTGCACAAACGCGTGCCAAAGCTGCACGTCCTCCTCAGCGGACCCGCCCGCGGCTTCGTGCGCAATAGGCTGAGCCGGAGAGGCATCCCGCACACCCACCGCATGCTCGACCACTATCCCGACATCCGCGGTCTCTACGACGCCCTCGACGCCTATCTCGTCAGCTCCCGCCAGGAAGGCGGCCCCAAGGCCGTGCTCGAATCCATGGCCTGCGGCGTCCCCCTCGTCACCACCCGCGTCGGTCAGGCCATGGACCTCGTGCGCGACGGGGAAAACGGCTTCATGACCGAAGTCGGCGACAACGAAGGCCTCGCCGAACGACTCGAACACGTTTTCCGACGCTCGGAAGACCTCGCCCCCATGCTTTCCGACGCTCGGAAAACCGCCGAGGCCCATGATTACGTTCAACTTGACCCGCTTTGGAAGACTTGTTTCGATGGGTTTGTAACGTGTGGAAAATCGAAAGAAAATGAGTTGCGGGAATGTAAAGGCAAAGTTGATCTGGACATCGACCTGAACACGTTAAGGAAACGTTGACATCGATCTCATGCAATGTATAATTTACATCATGATTAGAACGCAAATCCAATTACCAGACGACATCTACAAAAGAGCAAAGTCCCTTTCGCGGAAGCGTCAGGTTTCGCTTGCGGAACTCACCCGGCGTGGCCTCGAATACATGCTCTCCGTTTATCCCGAAGGCCCAGAGGACGATACCCCTTGGAACCTGCCTGCCCCCAAATCACTGGGTTGGAAAGATTTGACTGATGAAGAACTCAAACGTGCCGCCCAAGAGCCTTCAGCGGAACGTCTGCCATGATTTCAGTGGACACCAACATCCTTTTCTAATTGCAACACCAAGGATTTTGAAGGGTTCGGGTTTCAAAAGGTCTGGGATCCCACTCAAGCTGTTCGGTGACATGAACGCCCTCACCCGCCTCCACATCCAACTCCTGCGCCTGCAAAGCCGCCTCCAAGCACCGCGCCGTTGGAACGGGGCCCGGGTGCGCGATGGCATCCGGGTCGATTACGGCTATGACCTGGTTCCGGGACGCGACGACATCCTCTGCGGTGGCCTCGTGAAATGCCAGGACCTGATCCCACGTTTCCCCTCTCGCCGCGACGCGCCCAACCTCCTCTACCTCGTCAGCAGCGCCCTCCCTCACGATGCCGCCGAACAAATCCGCGCCTGCAAACGCGCCGGGGGCGTCTTCGTGCTCAACCAGAACGGGGTCGGCTACCCCGCCTGGCACGGACCCGGTTGGCAAACATTCAACCGCCCCCTCTCCCGTGCCCACGAAGCCGCCGACCACGTCATTTACCAAAGCGCGTTTTGCCAGCGCGCGGCGGAACAGTGGCTGACCCCGCGACGGGGTGGTCACTCGATTTTGCACAACCCGGTGGACTGCGCCGTGTTCACCCCCGCCGACGAACCGCCTCCCGCCGGCCCGGTTCTGCTCACCGCCGGCACCCACCAGTTTCAATACCGCGTCGAAATCGCCCTGCGCACCCTCGCCGAGGTGAAGTCCACCCTCCCGGAGGCGAGGCTGCTCCTCGCCGGACGCCACACCTGGGCCGCCAATGAAGAAGCGGCCCGCGACGAACTGAACCGTCTCGCGGAGTCCTTGGGCGTGCGCGAATCTGTGACGCATCTTCCCGCCTATCGCCAAGAGGACGCCCCGGACCTGATGCGCGGGGCGCACATCCTCCTGCACACCCAGGTGATGGACGCCTGCCCCCGTCTGGTCGCGGAGGCCCTCGCCTGCGGACTGCCGGTGGCCTATCAAGCCACCGGAGGAACCCCCGAACTCGTCCCCTCCGGCGCCGGGGCGGGCGTGACGGCCCAAGAGGACTTTGAAACCCTGACCCTCCCCAGCCCCGAATCCATGGCCGACGCCGTTCGTGAGATTTGGAGCGATTACCCCGCCCGCAGGCAAAACGCCCGCGAACACACCCTGCGTCACCTCGACCTGCCCGCCTGGCTGGACGCGCACGCGGATCTCTTTGCAGACCTGCTCGGAGGGCCTTCGCAATGAGTACCCCCCAAGTCACCATCCTGCTGCCGGTCCTCAACGCCGCCGCCACCCTCCCGGAAACACTCGACAGCCTCCTGACCCAAACCTTCACCGACTTCGAACTCCTGGTGATCGACGACGGCTCCACCGACGACACCCCCGAAATTCTCGCGGCCGCCGCCGATCCTCGCCTGCGCGTATTGCGCAACCCAGAACGTCTCAAGCTCGCCGGTGCCCTCAACCGGGGACTCGACGAAGCCCGCGCCCCCCTCATCGCCCGCATGGACGCCGACGACATTGCCCGTCCAGAACGTCTCGCCCGCCAAGTCGATTTCCTCGCCAAACATCCGAAAATCGCCCTTTGCGGCAGTTTCACCCGACATTTCGGGGCAAAAGAAAAAGCCCGTGAGACCTACCCCGTGCAGGCCGAAGACATCCGCGCCTTCTCCCTGTTCAACTGTCCCTTCGCCCATCCCACGGTGATGTTTCGCGCCGAAGTGTTCAAGCAACACGACTTGCGGTACGACGGTGCCTATTATCCCACCGAAGACTACGAACTCTGGACCCGCGTCGTGCACCGACACCCCTGCGCCAACCACCCCGAAGTGCTGCTCGACTACCGCGTGCACGAAAAAAGCATGACCGGGTCCGACTGGGAGAACATGGACTTCCAGGCCCGACGCCTCATGCAAAACCAATTCGCCGCCCTCGGCGTGCCCTGCACCGAAGCCCAGAGCAAAATCAACCGAGACATCGGCATGGCCCGGGTCCCCTGCGTCGAACTCCCCGCCGCCCGCGACTGGCTGGCCGGCCTACTGGACCGCAACCAGAAAACCCCCTTCTGCCCCGCCGTCGCGCTCGAGCAAGAAATCCGCGAACGCTGGTTTCACGTCTGCATGAACGCCCGCGGACCCGGACCCAACCGCGCCGCCCTTTACGCCAGTCCCGAAATCTGGAAAGGAACAAAACCGCCGCTCTCCCGCACCCTGCTCCTCAAAGCCTCCATTCTTCGTGCCTCCGTCCGTGGATAAAGCTCGTTCGAAAAGAGTTTCAAGATTTTAGGATTAGGATTCCTGTCAGGGCCGTAAGTCACGAATCTACAAGAATTGTGTATAAAAGACAGGACAAGCGGAGGGGCGGCGGGGGACAGGAGCGCCAATCGCCGTATTGGCGGAGCTTACAACCAAACCCGTCTGAACACGAGTTGAACCCGTTCCCTCCCGAGGCGGTTTAGGCCCAACGGGCCGACATTCCAAAGCGAAGGCCGAAGGCCTGGTAAAAAGTTCAACGGCAACCGATAGGCCTGAAAGGCTGACATACCGATCCCGCTATATGTCGGCCATTCATGCCTATGTTTTTTGGGGGGCATCATTTCAGCCCTTCCGCTTCGCGGAATGGCTTCGCCTTGGAATGACGGCCACTCAGGCCTGGGATTACATCTCGTTCAAAAGTTATTGGTGGCAGAAATAGAACCTTTCGATTCAAAATGAATACCTCCCGCATTTCTCAGTCCCGGATTGACCTGAGGCCCTCCAATCGGCATAAGACGGGAAATGAAAATTCTCATCGTCAACACCTTTGACCGCGATGGCGGGGCCGCGCGCTCCGCGCGGCGGCTTCACCTCGGTCTGCGCGCCGCCGGGGTGGACTCGCGGATGCTGTCACTACACAAAACCGGAGACGATCCGCACACCGACGTTCTGCGCGCCCCGTTTCGCCAGAGGTTGCGCAACCACCTGCATCTCTTGGACGCCCTCCCGTTGTCTTTGTACCCGAAGCGGGAGGTCACCCACTGGTCCAATACCTTCCTGCCGGGCTCCATTCTCCGCGAAGTCAACGATTTCGATCCGGATATCGTACACCTTCACTGGATCAACCGGGGTCTGCTGTCGGTCACGGATTTTGTCCGCTGGCAAAGACCGATTGTCTGGACCCTGCACGACTGCTGGCCCTTTACGGGAGGATGTCATTATCCTGCACAGGGCTGCGGGCGCTACGAAAACGCCTGCGGAAGCTGTCCCGCGCTCGCCTCGCATCGGGAACGCGACCTCAGCCGACTGAACTGGACGCGCAAAAAGAACGCCTGGAAAGACATCAACCTGCACGTCATCGGACCCAGCCGCTGGCTGACCCAAAAGGCCACCAAAAGCGCGCTTTTCCGAGAGCGCCCCTGCACGGCGCTGCCCAATGGCATCGACACCGATCTCTACACCCCCGCCGACAGTGCCGAGGACCGTGCCGCCGCCCGCGCGTTCCTGGGTCTGCCTCCCGACAAACCCCTGGTGCTCATGGTGGCCATGAATCCCCATTTTGACAAAAACAAAGGCGGATCCCTCGCTCTCGAAGCGGTGCGCATCGCGGCGGAACAACTTGGACCCGAAGCGGCGGAGATTCTCATCGCCGGTGAAGCGGACGGACCCGACAAACCCCGCACCCCTTGGCCCGTGCACCGCATGGGTGTGATTCGCGAAGAAGCGGACATGGTGCGCCTCTACCAAGCGGCGGACATTCAAGTGGTCCCCTCCTATCTGGAAAACCTGTCCAACGCCATCATGGAAGCCTCCTCCTGCGCCCTCCCCTGTGTCGTGTTCCGCACCGGAGGCAACGGGGACATGGTCCTGCACGAAAAAACCGGATTTCTCGCCGAACCCTTCGACTCCGCCTCGCTGGCCAAAGGGCTGGTGGAATTGATTCAAAATCCCGACCTGCGCCGCACCCGGGGGGATGCCGCGCGCGAACACATCCTCGGCTTCAGCCGCCTGGACCTCATCGCCCGCCGCCACGTCGAGTACTACAACGCCATTCTGGAGTCCGCGCCGTGAAGGTGAGTATCGTCATGGCCGTGTTCAACGCGGCTCCGCATTTGCCGGAATGTCTGGCCTCCATGGCCGAACACGCCCCGGACGTCCCCCTGATCGTCAAAGACGGCGGTTCCACCGATGATACCCTCGAAGTTTTGGCCAAAAGCCCCAAACCCGTCACCACCCTGATCAGCGAACCGGACCAAGGCATTTACGACGCCCTGAACCAGGCGATTTCCCGTGCGGAAAGCGATTTCGTTTACATTCTCGGGGCCGACGACCGACTGCTGCCGGGATGGGCCAAGGCGGTCGCCAAGCTGGAAGACCGCTCCACCCTCTACTACGCAAACGTCCGGCGGGTCTCCGATGGCGGCGTGTATGACGGCCCCTTTGACACCGCGAAAATGGCCCGCACCAACATCTGTCAGCAAGCCGTTTTTTATCCGCGGGCACTGTTCGACCGCAAACAATTCCAGGTTGCCTACAAACTGCAGGCCGACTGGGCCTTTCACATGGACTGTTGGGACGATCCCGCCGTTTCCTTCGTCCATCTCCCCGAAGCCGTATGCCTCTACAACGACCGGGAGGGCAGCAGCGGGCGGGGCTATGACAAAACCTTCAACCGCGACTATCCCGGGCTGCTGCGAAAACATTTTTCCTTTCCCCTCTTTTTACGATATGGGATTCCCGCCTTCCTCGCGCATCATTCCCGTCCCCTCCGGGGCCGCCCATGAAACCTTTTCCCCCCGCATTTCAAGTTCCGTTCCATCCCCGGGCGCTTGCGCTGACGGGCATGGCCCTGGTTTTTTCGTTGCCGTATCGCGCCACCCTGTTGATCTCCCCGCCCTGGCTGGCCTACCTCTGCCTCACCCTGATTCTCTTCGGACTGGTGCCGGTCTTTCTGTTTTGTCCGACCTATGCAAAACGTGACCCCGTTCCCGAACAACGGCTGTCCTTCCTTTGGTTCCTGCTTCCGCTCATCGCCGCGGGCTGGGTCCGCTTTCATTGGATTCGCCTCCACCCCGTGGAACCCGAACTCGGGGACATGCTGCCGCTGATCTCATTGGCCGGACAAAACTTCCTCGCGGGCAACTTTCCCTACACCGAATACCAAGTGCCCTGGCCCTTGCCGCTCACGTTTTTCCCCCTGCTCTGGATGAGCTACCTCCCCGCCATCCTTCTTGGAATCGATCTGCGGTGGACGGGGTGGATCGCCACGCTCGGGGTTCTCGCCCTCCTCATCCGCCATCGCCCCCGCGCCCCGCTTCCCTTTCTCGCCTTCGCCCTCCTGCCCGTATTCACCTTTTTCACGGTAAACGGACACACCCAGCCTTACTGGCTCGTCCTCTGTCTGCACCTGTATTTTCTCGCCCGCGGAAAACCTTGGCTCTCCGCCCTTTTTCTGGGGCTGACCCTTTCCAGCCGTCAAACCGCCTTGATCATCGTCCCCTTCACGGGCCTGGCCTGGTACCGAACCCACGGCCTGAAACCCGCCATGCTGTCCATGTGCATCGCCGGCGGGGTGACCGCCGCGTTTTGCCTGCCCTTTTTCCTGCTGGATCCGGATGCGTTTCTGCTGGAACCCCTCCGCCACTACGGCGAACTCGCCCAATCCTACAGCCAGGCGTACAGCCAAGCCCACGCCGAAGGCGCCGCCGCTTCCGCCCGCCTCTTGGAGACCCTCGGGTTTGCCAACCTATTTTATGTTTTGGGCGCGCCCCATCTGCTGTCGCCTTTGCGCATTCTGGTCTTTCTTTTGGGGCTTTCCGGCTGTATCGTTTTCGCGCGCACCCCCAAAGACCATATCGCCTGGATCAGCGCCACCGGCATCACCTTCACCTTTTTCACCCCCATTCCCTGGATCTACGCCTATTTTCCCTTTTGGCTGGCCGGACTCTTTGCCATCCCCGGCCATGACGACACTTCGCCACGCGACGACCTTCCCGCCCCCTCCCTCCCATGAAACCAACACCACCTGATCAAGCCAACCCGACTTTGGGCATCGCCATCCCCACCTACAAACGCCCGGAACAGTTGCTCCCCTGCGTCCGCTCCGTCATTCGCGCCGCCGAACCCCACCGGGTGCCCGTGTATCTGCTGGACGACGCCACCGACGACACCAACACCGCCGCCATCGCCGAACTCCGCGAGGCCTATCCGCTCGTTCATCATATCCGCAACGAAAAAAACCTCGGCATCGACCGCAACATCCTCAAATCCGCCGACACCTGCCCCTGCGAATACGTCTGGCTGCTCGGCGAGGACGACCGCATGCACCCCCACGGCGTGGAATCCGTTTTGGCCGCCATCCGGGAACGCCCCAATCCCTTTGTGTTCGCGAATTACAGCGCCGTGGACAACGACATGCGCTTCCTCATCAAAGAACGCTCCCTGCCCGCGGATTTTCCCGGCGAACTCGACGGAGAAACCTTCTTCCGCTCGGTGGCCTGGTCCATGGGCTTCATCGGCGCCTGCGTGATCCGCAAAGCCGAGTGGGACCGCGTGGATCCGGCCCCCTATCTCGACTCCTACTTCGCCCATGTCGGGAAAATCATGGAAATGATTCACGGCAAACGCGTCACCCTCATCACCGACCCCCTGATTCTCAACCGCTGCGGCTCGCCGGAAATCTTCACCTGGACCGGTGACGCCGCCAACGTGTTGGGCGGATGGGCCCGCATGACCCGCGCCCTCGAACCCGTCTACGGCCCGGAAGCCGGCAAGGATTCCCTCGCCGCCTTCCGGCGCGCCCACGGCATCGGCACCCTGAAATTTTACGCCTACCTTCGCGCCGACGGCGTCTTCACCCCCTCGTTGTGCAAAGAGATGGTCACCCCCGAAAACAGCTCCGCGTCCGCGCGGTGCGCGGCCTGGCTGATCGCCCGCACCCCGCCCGCGTTGTTCCGCGCCGCCCGGGCCCTGCTGATGTGGGGCCGCAAACTTCGCTCGCCGGATCTTGACCCCCTGACCACGGGCTGATCCCCAAGCCTACTCCCCGCAAACCCGTGCACGAAATCCTTTCGGATAGCCTGAACGCCCTGTACACCCTCCTGATTCAGCTCGGGGTGTACGCGGGTTTGCCCGGATTGTATCTTTGCATTCGGAACGGAGGGCGAAACGGGGGGCTGAACAGGGGACCAAACCCGCGGCAATTCCCCGCCTTCGCAACCGTCTGCCTTTCCACCGCATTGCTGATGGCGTTCCAAGCGATTTTCAGCACCATTTTGGCCTTCCTTCTCCCGGCTTTCTCGTCCGCGCAGCACCTTGCCCTGCTGTTGCCGGGAACGGTTCTGGCGGGAGAATGCGCCCGCAGACTCGCCCCGGAGCGGGCGCCGCCGGATCCCTGGCTTCCGTGGATTCTCCTGCTGGCCGTGACCGTCAGAATGCTGCCCGCCGTTCAGGCGGCCGCGTTGGGACAATCCGACGCCTACAGTCACCTGCAGTTTTTGCGCGACGCGGTCAACACCGGCCACTTGCGGCACGGCTTTTATCCCCCCGGTCACGCCCGGGTCACCGCCGTGGCCGCGTGGGCGGGCGGACTCTCCCCGCACGTGCTCGCCCGCCACGGCGGCGCATTTTACGGACTGGGGCTGGTGGCGGGCATTTATGTGCTCACCGCCAAAGCCTCAGCCCCCGTCGCCGCCCGAACCGCAGCCCGTACCGCCGGGCTTCTGGCCGCCGCATTTCCGGGCATCGTCCCCTTGCTGCGCACCGGGGTGGGACTTTTCGCCAACCAACTGGGCCTTTTGTGGATTCCCTTTCTCCTGTTCATGACCCTCGGGGACCGCGAAACCCGCAAGGTTCGCCTGATTTCCGGTACGGTGTTGGGCCTGGGACTGCTGCTCACCGTGCCCATGATGCTGCTCGATCTCGCCCCCGTTTTGCTCTTGTGGGCCTGCCTACGCCTCTCCCCGCGGGTGAGCGTGCCGTTGGCCCTCTCCGTCCTCGTCGCGGGTGTCATCGCCTCCCTCCTGCTCCTCGCGCAATTCGCGCCCGAAAGCCGCGAGGCCATGGTCCGCATGTTGACCCTTGGCGACTTGGAATCCCCCGGAATCCGGGAAACCTTCGTCCATCTCCTCAGCGATTATTTGCTACCCGGTCGCACCGCCCACCCCGTTTGGGTTCGCATCCCCGTCCTCGGGTTGGCCCTCCTCGCCCTGGCCGCCACATGGCCCTGCAAAAACCGGCCTCCCGCCTGGATGCCCCTTTTGATTTTATGCGGAATCAGCGGCATCCAATCCGCCACCGCCATCCTGCAATTCACCACCTACCAGCGCGCGGGTTGGTTTTTTCTGCTTTCCGCCTGCGCCCTCGGCGGCGTCTGCCACGCGGGCATCCGCAACCGATTTCCCCGACCCCGCCTTTGGGATGCGGCCTTGGTCTGCGTGTGCCTGATCTCCCTGATCCATCCGCCCCAACATCGCCCGCATTTAAGCGGAAACGAAGAGCAACTCGTGCGGACACTGCTCGAACTTCGATCCCGGCACGCTGTCTGCACCCATGATGTGTGCGTGACCCATGAGGCCCCCGTTCATCTGCACGCCCGCGCCTTCACTCGCTTTGACGGCGCCCAGGGAGATCCAGTCCCCGCGTATTTGGAAGACATCCCCTGTTTCCGCTTCCACCGCTATCTGCCCGGCGACCTCGTCCCGCCCCCTCCGGCCGGGTTGAATATTTTCCTGCTTGACCCCGACCCGCCTCCGCCCACGGGCGACGAAATTTTCGACCGGGAAGTGACCTTGCTCGTCGAGATCAACAAAAAAATGCGCGCCACGCTTAACACCCTCCGGGAAGATGAGGCAACCTGGCTGGACGCGGACCTTTCAACAGGCCCCCATGGCTTTGAAATCCACACCGGGATGGTACCCGAAAGTCACTCAGACCAATGAAAGGGAGAAGAGGAATGGAAGCGGGCCTTGGCCTTCAAGGAGCCGGAAATTTTCGATGTAAATTGGCTGCTGTTTCCCCAAGCCCGAATACCTTCTTTCCTGATCGCCCCAAAGGGTAGCATGATTCCACGGAACGCCCCGATTTGGGCATGAGCATTGTCGAAAGGCGATTCCTTAAAAAATTGTCCCCACAAATGAGTTGAAATCCCCGCATTTTTCAACGAAAGAAAGTCTCCACCACTTTCACAAGATTTTCCCACTCCTTTTTGAGGTTTTCCGA
Source organism: Verrucomicrobiota bacterium (assembly GCA_020831635.1). GTDB lineage: Bacteria > Verrucomicrobiota > Kiritimatiellia > SS1-B-03-39 > UBA6053 > PXAS01. Next base: position 34,641 of record JAFIGC010000030.1, read on the forward strand.
TATGAAATGCTCCATTTACATCCCTGTTTTCAACGAACGCGAAGGTTTGCGCCGCACCCTGCGGGCCCTGATTCCTGAAAAAGGAAACCATGAGGTGTTCGTGGTGGACCGCGGAAGCCAGGACGGCACCGAAGAAGTCGCCAAGGCCCACGACTGGGTGCAATGGGTGGCTTCGGGCAAAGGGACCCTCGCGGAAAGCCTCAACCAAGCGGCGGAAAAAGGCGATGGCGACCTCCTTCTGTTTCTGCAAGCGGGCGCGGCCCCGGTTCGCGGTTGGTCGGAGGCCGTTGACAAGGTCTTCAGTCAGGATGCGGATGCCGGCCACTTTCAACTTGTGGAGGCGGATCCCAGTTCCAAACTCGCCGCCGGTCTCCGCAAACTCGCCCTCAAAGCCGGTCAACAACTGATTGGCGGACCCGCCGGACTCAGCGGCCTCGTGGTCAAGCGCAGCACCTTCAACGAAGTGCACGGCTTTATTCCCGTCCCCGATTTCGAGTGGCTCGCTTTCGCCAATCGCATCAAGGAAGCGGGCGGCAAAGTCGTCCCCATCCCCCACGACGTCCAGCGCGCCCCCCTGCCCGGCAGCCGTCAATCCGATCCGTGGGAGGATTTGATCGACGACCTCCGCGCCGCCTGGCGCTACCGGAAAACCGACAGCTTCGACCCCGTGCGTTGTCGCAGAAAAAGCTCGGCCGCCATTCTCCTCGCTCACGACCTTTTCGACGAACCCGAAGCCGACGAATATTTCGCCTATGCCCGCGAAGCCCTGCTCACCTTCAACCTGGAACGCCTGCAATCCTACCGCGGCGCCCACAAAGTGGTGTTCATGGGCGGAAACGACACCACGAAATTCGTTGGACAACCCTCCGGCGTCCAGGTTTGCCCCCACGTTCGCACCGGCTTGGCCAAACGCTATCAAAATCTATTCCAACAGTTGGAAACCGACGGGATCGACGGCATGCTCCTCGTTCGTTCCATTGCCAAGGACATCACCCATGCCCGGCTCAAACAAATCAGCGAACAGTCCGGCGACACGCCCTGCACCATTGTTCCGGACGCGGAAGGAAAGGAATGGCTCGCCCTTTGGATCAACACGCCCGCATTCGATCTTTTCCGCAACTGGGAACCGGATCTCTCCATCGCCAAATTGGAAAGCGCCTTTTTCGACGCCGGTCTTGGACTGAACATGACAGACCCCGTGGCCAGGCTGAAAACCCATCATGACGCCCGGGCCATGTATTACGCGGGCATGGTCGACCGTATTCCCGCCTAAGGCCAAGCTTGAACCTGCTCAAACTCGAACCTTTTTCAGGCATCAGCGGGGACATGTTCCTCGGTGCCTTGGCTCCTTTGCTGGACGCGGAAGCGGAAATCGCCGCCCTCCCTGCGCGCCTGGGCCTCCAAGAGGTCACGGTCTCGTTTTCAGATGTCATCCGCTCCACCATTCGTTGCCGAAAGGCCACGGTGACCCTCCGGGGACATGCCCCCGAAGAGGCGCACGGACATGACCACCCGCACCACCATCACGGACACGAACACCCCCACGAGCACGCGCATCCCCACACGCATGGCGACAATCACCACCATGACCATGGCCACGATCAGAAACACGATCATGTCCATACCCATGATCACGACCACGGACATCACCACCACGCGCACAGGGCCTACATCGATATCGTCAAACTGATCCAAGATTCCGACCTCAGTGACGGGGTGAAAACCCTCGCGTTGAACATGTTCCGCGAACTCGGCGAAGCCGAGTCCGAAATGCACGGCATGCCCTTGGAAAAGGTCCATTTCCATGAAGTCGGTGGCGAGGACGCCATCATCGACCTGGTGGGGGCCGCGATTCTCATCGAAAAATTGTCACCGGCCGCCGTCTACTGCACGCCCGTTTGCGTCGGTTCGGGAACCGTCAAAACCGCGCATGGTCGCCTCCCGGTTCCCGCCCCGGCCACGCAACGTCTTTTGCAGGGCATGCCCGTTTTTGCCGGTCCCATCGAAATGGAAATGACCACCCCCACCGGGGCCGCGATTCTCAAAACCCTGTCCCCCGCCTTTACCGCCCCCACCCTCTCCGTCCACCGCACCGGCATGGGCGCGGGCACCCGCGATCCCGCCAGCCAACCCAACGCCTTGCGCGTGAGTCTTTGCAGCCAAACCGAATCCGACCCAAACGTGGAAAGCATCACCTTGCTGCAAACCAACCTCGACAACGTGACCGCCGAGGATTTGGGCGCGGACTTGCTCCAGGATTTGATCCGGGAGGGTGCCTTGGATGCCTGGTTGCAACCCGTGATCATGAAAAAAGGCCGACCAGGCAACGTGCTGGAAGTGCTCTGCACCTCCGAAACCGCCGAGGCCTTGAGCCAAATCATCCTCACCCGCTTGCCCACCCTGGGGGTTCGACGGTTTGAAGGCACCCGGCAAATATTGCCCAGAGACATTCGGGAAGTGGAGACCGACTACGGCGTCATCCAAGTCAAATGCCACCACCTCCCCGACGGCACCCTCCGCAAAATCCCGGAATACGAAGACTGCCGCAAAGCCGCCCAAACCCACGGCGTAAGCATAGACACGGTACGAAACGCGGCGCAATTGCCGTAGATCGGCAGTCCCTTGCCGATAACCTTCCCCTTCGCGACAAGGACTGTCGCGCTACGACCGCCTTGTGGCGTAGGGGTGCGGTGATCGCATCAGGAGATGCCCCCCCTAACAAGGTCGAACTCATTTATAGGGCAATCGTCCAAAAGTATACTTGCAAATATACTTGCATTGGTTATGTTATATATATGCCACAATTAACGATTTATTTAGACAAAGACAGTGAGCGCGCCGTGGTGAATGCGGCCCGCAGGGAGTCCGTGTCGCGTTCCAAATGGGCACGAAAAGTCTTGATCGAAGCTGCGGAAAAAGGCCAACACTGGCCCGCCGAATATTCGTTCGTACTTGGGAGCGTTTCCGACGAAACATTCCAGCCACCGGATGATCCTCCCGAAACTTCCGATCAACACGCGGATTTCGGAAAATGACATATGTTCGCTTCAACGCAAAGGGCTTTTGATCGGGGCCAATGATCTTTTCATTGCCGCCAGCGCCCGTGCATATGCACATACCTTGGTGACCCGGAACACCAGCGAGTTCAAACGGGTACCGAAGCTTAGAGTCGAGGAATGGTGAAAATTCCGTTCGGTCATACCCGGACATGCCCCCTTTCACATTCGTCGCGTAGCGACGTCACACGCATAGCCGTGGATTTCAATCCACGGACCCGCGGGAAAACCCATCCGGGTGCGCCGCGTAGCGTCGCCTGACGGACCGGGGGATTTCAATCCCATTTTCATTTGACGACAACCCAATCCTCCCCCAGTGTAAAGGTATTATGATGAAATTCAGTACTTTTACGCCGTTTAAGCCCGCAAAATATATCCGGTCAATGGTTGCCGCAATGTGTGTATTGGGTCTCTTGTTGCCAACGATGACACAAGCCCGCGAAGCCTTGATGTCCGTCGAAGAAATGGAACGGGAGGTGATCGAACCCATGGAAATGGGCTTAAAGCTGTTCCGCAAAGCGGCCCGATCCGTTCCCCGCACTTCCTTTGATCCCGCCGCCTTGTCGGAAAAATTGTCGGCGGACGCAGAGTCCACCCCAGCGGACGCCTACCGTTGGGTTCGCGATCAGACCGAACTCCTGCCGTATGCGGGCAATCTCCGCGGCCCGGCGGGCACGCTCATGGAACGCTCGGGCAACAGTCTCGACCGCGCCCTTTTGTTGGACGCCCTTCTGGCCCATCAGGGCATCGAAAACCGACGATTGGTCCTAATACGCCTGGACGAGGCCACCGCCCGGGAATTGTGGAACGACTGGGAAGCCCACGCCACCCATGACTTTCCCTGTCAGGATTCGGACGAAAACATCGATCTGGCGGACATCGCGCGACAAGTCGCGGAAGACATCGGCATGGACCCGGAAACCCTTGCCAGAGATTTGAGGGATGCCAAGGTACGTGGTGAAATCTTGCAGGCGGAGATGTCCGCTTCCATTGGAATACAGGCGGAGATGCTCCGGGAAGCGTTGCCCATGGAGACGGCGGAACACCGTGCCGACGCCACTGCGGATCTGCGGCATCATTGGTACCTGGAAGCGGAAATCAACGGAGAATGGCAAGGCTTCGACCCCGTTCGACGGGATCACGAACCGGGAGATCTGCTGGAGGGCACCGTCGAAACCCGGGTGGCACCCGATGAAATTCCGGGAGAGTGGCGACATCAGGTGCAAATCAAAGTCCTTGCCGAACAATGGAAGGAGCGTGCGCTCGAAGAACGCACGCTGCTGGAACACCGCTTCAATGTCACCGATCTTGAACAACCGAATTTCGCCATCCAACTCGTTCCCCCGCGTGACAACCCGCTGGATAATTTGCTCAGTGAAAACCTCACCCGCGCCGAAATCCTCGGAAAAATCGCCGAAAACGAAGAATGGGTGCCCATCCTTCGCATCGACGACGAAACCATCATCCAATTTTCCGTGCTGGCCAATGGTGACATCAACGAAGACCCGGAAGCACCGCCGCAAGCGCGGGCCATGGGCGATGCCGTGGGCGCCCTGCGAGGATTGGGCAGACTCGGGGACGAAGAGACGCGCGAATTGTCTGCCGTCCGCCTGAAAATCACCCTCCATGCACCCGGACAAGATCCGGAAAGTCACACCCGATATTTCACCGACATTCTGGGCCCCGCCATTCGCGAGGGGGATCCCGCGAACTGGGAACCGAGCGACCGGGATCGCAAAAAACGCGCCCTGGCCATGTTGGGCGGCATCACCGTCATGCCCCTCACCCATATCCCGCACCCGGACTGGACAAATCTACAAAGCTTTCGGGCGATGTTGGAAAACCGGGATCCGTTTCTCAGCGTGGTGGGTGGGGCGATGCAGGGGAAAATGGACGAAGTGGACCGTGGCTTCGGAAGTTTGCGGCTTCAGCCACTGGATTTATATCAAATCGCCACCGGTCGACATCAAGCCCATCCCCTTGGCAAGGTTACCTTTGCCAACGGCATCAATTTGCTCGCCCGCGGCGAAACCCTGCAACTCAGCGGCGAAAATGACTTCATCACCTTGCGAACCCAAGACTGGATCCGCAACCAAACCCGGGCACGGCCGGGAGTAGACGATCCGCAAACCGCCGTCTTCCTTCAGGGCATCGTGGACACCCATGTGGAGGATTTTCTCACCCGGGACGAGTCCGAACCCGAAAGACCCCGCCTGAACACCGCCCGGCAATACACCGAAGACCTGCTGGAGGGCATGGAATGGATTCGGGTGACCGACCCCACCGAACTCCAAGCACTCTCGGACCATTTTTCAGACGACGACCTGGCCCGGTTCCGTAACATGCTAGCCGTGGGGAAACACTTACTGGTCCGCCCAAGAAAGGTCGCCCTCATGGAGGACCTTGCGCCTGCTCCAGTATGGTGGATCCTGCACCCGGAAACGGGCGTCATGCTCGGTTACGCCCTGGACGGGCGCGGGGTTACCGCCGAATACGCCCTGCAAATGGCCTCCAATGTGTTGACGGTGATCACGGCATTGATTGATGTGGCCATTTGTGCCGGTGAAGAGGGCTGGAGTCAGGTTTGCTGTTTCGCAACCGCGGCGGCCAGCAATGCGATTGGCATGGGAATTGGAACTAAATTGAGCGGTTTGGTGGCTTCGGGAGCGATGGAAGCTGTCACCGCGTATTATGTCGGCGTCGGCTATGCGGCCGGGGCCGCCTTTGGAGGGGGGATGGTGCCATGTCCATGAAGCACCTACGGAGAAAAATGATGTTTCGCCTCTTCCCCCCGCTGATCGTTTCGTTTCTGCTGTCCGTCGTCTCCACGGTCCGGGGCGACCTGCTCGCCACCGCCGACCTTCGGGGCAACAGTCGTCCCGCCCACCCTGGTCCCGACGCCCCCAGTCGTCTCGCGCAACTGGCCGAATTGCTGGAACAAACCCGTCGGGCGGACGCCACCTTGCTTCTGGACGCCGGAAACGCGTTTCACGGCCGCGCGGACATCGAAAATTCGCGGGAAATGATGGCCACCTTTTTCGACACCGTCGGCTTCCATGCCCTGAATATCACCCCGGCGGATGTTTCCGACAACCCCGAGGAACTGGTTGAACGCTTGCGCGAACACGAACTGCCCGCCATTTCCGCCAATCTCGTGCACCGCGACACCCGTGAACCCCTTTTGCCGGGTTACGTCCGTCTGGAACACGGCGGTCGCAGCATCCAGGTCATCGGTCTCAGCGCCGACATGTCCGACGAAACCCTGCGCACCCTCGCGCCCGACGTCGCACTTTTGGACCCTGCCGAAGCCCTGCATCGTGCCCTCTCTGACGCGGATGCCGTGGACCGTGTCCTGATCATGTTCCATGGAACCCCGCTGGCCGCCATGCAAGCGATCACCCCGGTTCGGGACCGGATTCACGCCGTGGTGCTCAACGGACACGGCAACGCCAAAACCCTGGCCGGGATCCCACTGCTGTTCGCGGGAGAAAACGGCCAACAAGTGGCCCGCCTCCGCTTGGATGAGGACCCGCCCACACCGCAAATTCTAAAAATCACCCAAGACACGCCGACTCACGCGGGCGTGCAACACCAAATAGATACCGTCATTGCCTCGCACATTGAAATCCAAAACGAGCGCATGGATGATCGCGGGGTCAGCCGCCATGGTGCCCAATCGTTTGACCCCGGCGATGCCCAAGTCCAAGAGGACGCCGTGGAAGAACCGGACCGACCGGAAACGCTGCCCCGGGAAACCACTGCCGCTCCCACACCCCTGGAAGATCATCCCATCCCGCCAACGGGCAGTCTGGTGGACTTCACTCCTTCGGCCTTGGACGAGGACCCCTTGGAAAATCCGCCCGAGGGGGGACAGGCCCTCGATGCGAGCGCCACCAACCGACAATTCCGCTTTCGTGCCTCCCATGTCTATTTTTTCGACCAAGTTGAGGGTGATGAATGGGAGGAAGGCCACATTCTGCTTGGTATTCGGCTTGAGGTCTCTCGCATACCCGATGCCGCGCAAGGCGAAATCGATCTGCGGGATCTGGATGAACGGCTGTTCGGCGTGCTCAACGGACGCACCCTCAAACGATGGAACCGTGATCTCCGCCGAAATCCCATCGCCTTCGGCAGCCAACGCCTCCGCCTGCGCATGGACGAGGACGAAGACACCAAAGAAGGTCTGGTGTTTTATGAAGTCCCCGCCGATCAACTCGCCGCCTTTGAACTGCATGGGTTGGATCCCGAATACGGGAATGTGGTTTTGCCAATTCTGCCTGTCGGAGAAGAGATCCGGAAAAAAACGCCGATTCACGCCCTCGAAAACCCGTTGGTCCGCATGGAAATCCACGGCATGGAATTCCGCGAATCCTTTCTCGGTGAATCCCCGAGCCGCGGCACTTGGTTGGTCTTTGATCTGCGCGGACGCGGCAATCGACAGACCGTTGCCCAAAACGATTCCGACGACGGAACCGATCCCGTGACCCTCGCCACCCAATGGCGGGATTGGCAGCCCCGGGCTCAAATCGTGATCGACGGCAAACATGCCTTCCCCTTGCAACGCGAAGGAACCGCCCTCTCGAGGGATCCCTTCTTCTTTTTGCCCGAACGCAGCGTCGGCGGAGAAATCGCCTTTGACTTGCCCCCGGACTTGTTGGAGGACGCCGCAAGCGTGGAACTGGTCCTCGGCTTCCATCCCGCCGCCATTCCCGGAGAACAAGTCCATCCCATGGACCCCATCCGTTTTGTCCTCAAGGGAACCTCGAACACACCCTCCCCCGCCGAAGACCCCTTGTTTGAAATCGATGATCTGGATTTGACCGCCCGCGTCCTCAACGCCAAACAGCCAGAGGATTTGGATGGAAGCGGGGCAGGTCGGCGAAGAAGCTGGCACGTTCTAGACGTGGAAATCACTGCCAAGGCCGACGAAGGCGTCGACTTTTCCCCGGAAGAATATTTGGAACTCGTCCACCCAAACCGAGAGTCCATCAGCATGTCCGCCATTCACTGGAGCGGACATCCCGACACCGCCCGTTCCTCCGACCGCCTTTGGATTCCCTCCGGCGACCGACGTCGGGCCAGGGTGATTTGGCGGCCCCGCCTGGACCCCACCGAAACCGCCGTCCAATTTCGCTTCAACGGTCTGCTGTATTACCGCACCCATCCCCTGCCCTACACCGACGGCGTGGCCCTCCCCGAAGACGCCCCCGACCCGGAAACGAAAAAAAACATTTCCGAACATGGCCGCATGGTCTTCCCGGAAGCCCCCGAGCCCCAAGGCATTGCCGGCGTTGACCTGGAGCCCGAGCAAGTCAATCAAGCCATTGACCGTGGCCGCGATTACCTCTGGGCTTTCATGAAGGAAATTATCGACGACGAAGGGTACATTCCCCAATCCGGTCGGGGCGCCCGGTATAATTTTCCGGCCGTGTACGCCCTCATCAACACCGATGCCCACCTCAAATATCCCGAATTCGACGATGCCCTGCGCCACTTTCTGCGCCGCTACGACCCCCGGGAACACAACGTCTACGTCAATGGCCTCATGGCCATGATTCTCCGCGCCTACAACGACCCCGCTTTCCTCGATCAATTCGAAGAAATCACCCGCTATTTTATCGAGGCACAGGGATTGAACGGCACTTGGGACTATAACGCCCCCGTACCCGATCATTTTTTCTCCACCTACGAACCACCCGCCGAAATCGACTCAGGCGGACTCCGCATTACCGGCGGCAGCGCCCCGCCCGAAGAACCGCATGAACTGCCGGACCATCCGTTGCCACGCACACAGTCATTTGCCCTCGGCAACGAAGGCGACAATTCCACCACGCAGTTCGCCATTCTCGGCCTTTGGTCGGCACAACGGGCGGGCATCGAAGTGGACCCCGACGTCTGGCGCCGCGCCCTCCGCTCCGCCTCCAGATTTCAGAATGTCCGCGGCGACCGCTTCGGTGGTTTCGGCTACCGCGGGCGTGGCGCCCCCAGGGGCTCCATGACCGCCGCCGTGGTCAGCACCCTCGCCCTCTCCATGCGACAGCTCGACGACGAAATCGATCCCCTGCATCACCAACGCATCCGCAACGGACTCCACTGGATGACCGAACATTTTTCCGTGGAGGAAAACCCCGGACAACGCTCCGGGCGCTACAACTATTATTACCTCTATTCGCTGGAACGGCTGGGCCAAATTCTCGGCACCGAGTTCATCGGTGAGCACGAATGGTATCCCCTGGGGGCCCGTTTCTTGGTGGATTTGCAAAATAACGACGGCAGTTGGCCGGAACGCAGCGCCGAAAGCGATCCCCGCATGACCACCGCCCTGCCGTTGCTTTTCCTGCTGCGGGCCACCCCAGGCGCGGACGAGGAACTCCAACCCGAACCCGAAGGCCCCGGCCAACTGGTCACCGTGTATGATCCTCCCGAGGACGCCCCTTCCCTCTATTTCATTTTTGACGCCTCCGGCTCCATGCGCGCCGAAATCGACGGGGTCAGCATGTTCGATCTTTCCCGGGACGCCCTTTCCGCCCTGACCGACGAACTCCCCGACGACAGCATCGTCGGGCTGCGCGCCTTCGGCCATCGGTATCACGCCCTGCACGACCTGGCCGACGAAGACACCGAACTGCTCGTCCCCGGCGGTCCGCTGGATCGGGAAGCCTTCGCCGACGCCATGCGCAGATTGCGCCCCCGCGGCAAAACCCCGCTCGCCCTCACCCTCGAAGAAGCCGCCGGCGATCTTCGCAGCCGCCGCTGGCGGGGAGACCGCATGACCAAAGTCATCATGTTCACCGATGGCGCCGAAGACACACGCGAAGATCCCGTTGAAGCCGCGCAAAACTTCGCCGAACGCACCGACGTGGAATTTTTCATGCTCGGGTTTGGCATCGAAAACCCCGTCTGGCTCCAGCAACTCGAAGAAATCGCCTCTACCGCCGGCGGATTGTATCACAACGTCGAAGACCTCACCAAACTCCTGGAAGAATTGCAGGCCTTGATTCATCCCCCCGCCCCAGAATTCGAACTTTTCGATGCCGAAGGGCAACGCATCGCCACCGGAACCTACGGTGATGACACCCTTGAACTCGAACCCGGCGAATATCGCCTGCGTAGCGAATTGGGCGACGAAATCCACGAAAGCCAATTCTGGATCCGACCCAACGCCACCACCCGCGCCCGCTTCGACTGGTCCGCCGCCGCAAGGCATGAGTAAAATACGGTTTCCCGAAGAACAGGAGCGCCGATCTCCGCATCGGCGGGGCGAAGGGGGGGATGCCTTTGTCACTTTAACCTGAACCTGAATCCGTGAGATCTTTGCTGTGAATCCGCACAATCTCATGGGCTACAAGG
>JAFIGC010000236.1 GCA_020831635.1 Verrucomicrobiota bacterium
TTTTCAAGGATTGCCAACCCTGCGGGCCATGATCTTCCGGCGGATTTGCACCCCATAAAAGAAGAACGATGCGATGCATCGCCTTATCTTTTTTGAGGCACAACGCCACTCGGAATCTCACGGTCCTATGCGAAGATTTATGGTTTACAGAGTACTAGCGCGCCACCCACAATGATGGCGAAAAAGCCGATAGCTGATTTGACTGCGTTTTCGGTGGTCATATTTTTTCATTCCTCCCCTGCAAGGCCTTGATCCGCAAGTGCTGCCGGATGACAATGACGATGAGTGCCATCGTGAGAATTGGCCAGATGACGCAGAAAATCCAGATGTTAATGGTATTGTAACTGACCCCGAAGAGATTCGCGAGCCACAACAGGATGTTCACGCACAGGTCGAAAAGGGCGTCGATGATCGAATTGCCTGAGCGGATTGGTATGTTGTTCATGCTTTTCCTTCTTTGCAAATATCTCACGGATTCAGGTTGATCAGTGCGGACGATTTTTCAGCGCGTCTCAAGCGATCTTTTCAGCGGCGGCGAGGCCGGAGAGGATGGCGCTTTCCACGCGGGGGGGCAGGTCGGGGGCTGCATCCTCGTCACCGGCCATGAACCCGTCGCCTGCGGCATATAGGCCTGGGGCGAGCTTGAGGCAGGGCAGGGGACAACGCCGATAAGGTTCCGCGAATTTCCATCCGTGGATTTGGGTGGCGATGATTTTGGATTCGATGATCTCGGCCAGAGCGGCGCGCATGACGCTGGCGGCGGCGTTTCGGTCCCGATCATACCATTCGAGGCTGAAAGCGGGCGCTGCGTGGGCGGTGATTGTGTGGGCTGGAGAAATTCCCTTTTGGCATTGGTCGGTGACGGTGTGCAGGATGCCGGATTGGGGTTGCAAAAATCCGGGATGCGGAATGCCGGAGAGGCCGTCCAGTTCCGCGAGCAGGGTGAGGGCTCGGTGATATTGGATGTTCCGGAGTTGCTCTTCTTCGGGAAATGAAAGATCCGAAGCCGCGAATAGATCCAAAAGCTGGGGGGCGGGCAGGGTGCAAAGGAGGTTTTTCGCTTCAAAAATTTCATTTGTTTCGGTTTGTGCCTGCCAGCATGTCTGCGTTTGGGACAGATGAACCGTCCTCATGCCGTTTTTCAGGTCAAGCCCCTTGGCGAGGGTCTTTGCAAAGGCATTTAGTCCTTCTGCGGAAATCATCCGATGCGATTCCGCGGTCCAAGGGGTTAGGACCTGATAGGCGTTCCACTTTTGGAGCCGGGCAATGAGGGACTGACTGCGAAAGGTGGCGAATTGGGCCCCGTGATCCCAGCGGGCCCGGGGGGCGTTCCGATCACCGTCGCGCCGGGTGGCCACACGACCGCCGACCCCGCGTCCTTTGTCCAACAGCAAAACCGATTGCCCGCAATCCTGCAAAAAGCGGGCGGCGGCCAATCCGGCCACGCCCGCGCCAATGATGAGTGTGTGATGTTCCATATCCATTACATCGCTTCTACGTTCCAAGGCTTACGCTTTGCGAGAAGATTCCACAGGAGTAAAGATGGTGGGCCCGGAGGGACTTGAACCCCCGACCAAGGGATTATGAGTCCCCTGCTCTAACCAACTGAGCTACAGGCCCACGGTTGCGAAACGGTGCACTTCCATTGCCCCATAATCTTGATTGGGTCAATCAAAACTTGAAAAAAGCATTATTGATGCACGCGGTTGAGGATCCACATGAGTTGGGGCAGGAGTTGTTTTTTGCGGCTGACGATGCCGGGGAGGTCAAAGAGATTTCGTTCCACGGCGCGGTAATCGATGGCACCGATGATTTTGGGGTTTCCGGCCACCAGCAGGAGGCTGGATTGGGTGGAAATGTCGGTGATCATGAGACAGGCGAAATCGACGTGGCTGGATTTCACGTAGTCGTTCAGGCAATTGACGAGGTCCTGTTTGCGTTCTTCGAAGCGTTCCATGCCGAGTTCCTCGGCCTGGGAAATGGCAATGGTCCAGCCATTTTCTTCGTAGGTTTTGCGGTCGCTGGCGAGGACGTCTTCTGGAGAGCTGATGGAGAGGGTGGAGCCTTCGGCGAAAAATTCGCGGGCGTATTCGTCCAAATCCACTTCCACGTAGTGCCGCAACCAGGCAAGCATGTCACGGTCCACGTCGGTGGTGGTGGGTGATTGCAGGAACAGGGTGTCTGAAATGATGCCGGAGGCCATGCAAAGGGCCACGCCGGCGTCGGGCATGATGGCCTTTTGGCGGAACATGCGGGCGATCATGGTGCAGGTGGAGCCGACGACGTCGTTGATGAAGCGGATGGGCTCGCGGGAGACGAGTCCGCCGCCAATGCGATGGTGGTCGATGACTTCCACGATCTGGGCTTCGGCGGCCCCCTGCACGGCCTGACCGTATTCATTGTGGTCCACGAGGATGAGGCGGGCGGGTTGGGGGTCGATCATGTCGGATTTCGCAAAGACGCCCACCAAACGCTCCTCGTCGTCCACCACCGGAAACAAGTCTTGGCTGGCTTCCTGCACTTCGTCCCGGATGGCGTGAAGGAGTTCGTGATGCTGGAAGCTGGTGAAGATTGGGGTCATGGCCTCGCTGACGTTTTTGGCGGTGCGGACCAGCAGGGCGGTCATGGCGGTGTCGAGAGGACTGAGAATGACACTGACGCCCCGTTTTTTGGCCATGGCCAGCAGTTCGTCGTTCATGCGGAATCCGCCCGTGATGACCAGGGCGCGCACGCCGAGTTCGATGGAGGCCTCCTGAATGGAGGGGCGGTCGCCGACGAGGACGATGAGCCGCTCTGCGGGGTAGTTTTTGATGCGGTCGTGAAACCCCTCGCGGCTCATGGCGCCGATGAACATGACAAACTGTTCGGCTTTGTGAATTTTGGTTTCGCTTTGAAAGGTGGCTCCCAGCACCGTTCGCATGCGATCCAGGGTGGTGTGGAGAATGCGCTGTTCGCCCAAATCCTGTTCGTCGGGGATCAAGAGGTGCATGAGTCGCATGAGGGACAACATGCCGATGACCTTGCGGTCGTTGTCGATGATGGGGATGACCTTGAGGCGGTGTTGCTGCATGCGCCGGTAGGCTTCCATGAAGGGCTCGTCGGCTTTGCCGGCGAGGACGTTGCGGCGGCAGATTTCCAGGGTGGTCGGGCGCACGTCCATGAGCAGGCGGGGATGGTTGACCCCGGCTTTTTTGAGCACGAATTTCGTGCGCAAGTTGGCGGTGCCACAGGCCGCGGCCACCGCTTCGGGGTTGGTAGTGCGTTGCAGCAGGTCCGCGTAGGCAATGGCCGAGCAGATGGCGTCCGTGTCGGGATTGCGGTGGCCAATGACGTAGGTTTTCATGAACGGTTCCGGGTGTGGAGTTGCAATTGCGGAAAGGGAATGGACCAGCCTTCCCGATTGCAAAGATCGACCAAAGCGGTTTGGATCCAGCGGGGAATCATCATCCAATGCTGGCCCGCATCGGGTCCGCAGTCCACCATGACCACGAAATTGATGGAAGAGTCGGCGGCCTCGTGCAGATCGACGCGGAGGTATTGGAGGGCCTTGCCAAGCTTGTCGTCGAGCAATGCCTTGAGATGCGCGGTCATTTTGTCGGGGATTTCGGTGACGGCGATGCTTTGCAGGCCGTAATCCAGACCGAAAATCACTTCCCGGCGGAAGCCGGTGCTCAGGTTCACGGGGGCGAGGTCCATGAATTTCGGGGTGGGGATGACCTTTTGACTGCCGCCGGGTTGCACCACCTGCACCGTGGCGGGGGTTTGGTAGGTGATGCGTCCATAGGTGCCGTCGGAAAGCAGGACCCAATCTTTCTCGCGGGAGGGGAACCATTCTTCCTTTTTGCCGAGGGGACGGGAATGCAGGCCCACCAACATGCGGGTGGGAATGGTCAGGTATCCGCCGTCAAGCAGAGGATTGACGAGTTGGGTGGCGAAGCTGATGGAATCCACTTTCCAAGGGATGCCGTCGAACCAGAGGCGTTCGTCCTCTTTGATGGCGCCCATGTTGAGCATCATGCGGAATTGTTCCACGAACTGGGGAAGGGTCTTCATGCCCGCCCAGCAAAGACCCACCAGAAAAACGAGGGTCAAGCTGAGCAGGAAGAGATCGCCCACGGCATTGAAGACCATGAGCGTGGCCCCCATGGCGAAAATCACGCCCAGCAGGGTCCAGATCAAGGTGAAGAGGCGGGTGTAGAGGGTGCGCCCGCGTTTGCTGACGGGCTTGGCTTTGCGAATGAGCTTGTAGGCATACTTCATGCTTAGAAAGACGGCGAGGAAGGCGATGACGCCGAAAAACAAATTGCGGCCGCGGGTTTGCACGAAGTTGGAGGCGGCCCCGCGGGTGCGGTCGAACACATCTTCGCGCTCTGACAGGCGTTGCGACAACTGGTTGTCTACGGCGGTAAGTTGGTTGACGGTTTCCCGGTGGCGGGACCGCCAGGTTTCCCGCATTTGCCGGAGACGGGCGGCGAGTTCTTCGTCGGGTTCGCCTTGCAAGAGCCGATCGATGTTGTCCATGGCGCTTTTGGCGGCATTCCGTCGGCGGGTCAGCTCTTCCTTATGGCTTTGCAGTTCGGCCACTTCCCGCGATTCCGCGGTCATGTTTTTGAGTTCGTTGAGCACGGGACGGATGAACTGGACTATTTCCTTTTGCCAGTCAAAGGACTCTTCGACGGTTTTTTCGAACATGCTCACATCGCTGGCCAAGGCGATTCTTTGGAACTGTTGGCGGAGGGATTCCACGGCTTCGATGGTTTCCTCGAGTTCCCGGCGAATGGCGGCGCGCTGAATGTCGTCCCCGGCGGCCTGCAAGCGTTCGTGCAGGGCTTCCTGCTCTTTTTCGCGGGCGCGAAGGGATTCAAATAGCGCGGAAAGGGAATCCAAGTCGCTTTCCAGGGCAGTTCCCCGCCGCGGCGCCTCTGCGGATGGAAAGGCCGCGGGTTCGGTCTCCATGCCGGAAGGGACGGTGTCGATGCCCTGGCCGCAAAGCATCCAAGCGGAAGAAAAAACGAGAGCAAGGAGAAACTTATTCATGGGGTTGTTTCCGAGGCGGTGTCGAACAGTTCGATCAAATAGTCGAAAGGATAAATGGAGGACGTGTGGCCGTCACTCCACTCCACGGCGGCGGCATAATTGCCCACGGCCTTGATTTGCCCGGGGTAGACATCGGGGTCGATGTCCTCTCGGGTAATCAGACGTTCGCCGGTGTTTTCGCTCACGCAGAGGGCGCAGCGGCAGGCAAAACGCAGTTCAAACGGGGGGATTTCCACGATGCGCCCATCGGGGAACTCCAGTTCGCAGTTCTGGCCCACGTTGTAGAGCAAGGTGGGAGTGCCTCCGGTTTGGGTCAGGAGGTTGATCTCGCCGTGCACGGCTTCGGCGATTTCGTAATAGATGTTGCTGATGGGATCGGCGGGACGGGAGGCTACCATGGGGGTTCCCTCGTCGCCGTCCGAAGAAAGGCGCGGGTCGATGGGAATTTCAAAGGTGTGGCGGAAGCCGAATTGCTTGACCAGTTTTTCTCGGGCGCCTTCCCCGAAGATGTAGTGTTTTTCGCCGTGGCATTCGTAATAACTCATGTTCTGCAGGACCCCCACGGTGGGGACTTTGACGGTGTCGAACATTTGAATGCCCTTGACCACGTCCACGAAACTGAGTTGTTGGGGGGTGGTGACGATGAGGGCGGCGGTGATCGGAAGCTGTTGGGTGAGGGTGAGCTGGATGTCGCCGGTGCCGGGCGGAAAATCGATGACCAGATAGTCCAACTCCCCCCAAGCCACGCGTCCGGCCAGTTGGCTGACCACCTGGGAAACCATGGGACCGCGCAAAATGGCGGCGCCGCGTTGTTGGTTGGGGTCGATCCAGCCGAAGGACATGACCTGCAGGCCCAGAACTTCCAGCGGGAGGATGAGCCCGTCCTCTTCCCGTTGGAAAAGCTGGGTGTTTTCGGGTCGCACAAGCGTGGGGAGGCTCGGACCGTAGCAATCCGCTTCCAACAGGCCCACCACCAGGCCGAAGCGCCCAACCGCCATA
>JAFIGC010000031.1 GCA_020831635.1 Verrucomicrobiota bacterium
CCTTTCGCTCCATGATCTTGCACGCCTTCTTTGCAAATATCTCACGGATTCAGGTGTTAAACTTCCTTTCGGTGGTCGTATCAACGATGCTTTTGAAACCAAGGAAAAGGGAAAACAACTGGAACCAAAGTTCTCACGGACACGGTTGATCTGTTGAGATTCAACCGATACGAATACAGGAAAAAAACCCTGCAAGCACAGGGCTTGCAGGGTTTTGAAATTGGTGGAGGGTATCGGGATCGAACCGACGACCTTCTGAATGCCATTCAGACGCTCTCCCAGCTGAGCTAACCCCCCAAATTTGGGTAAAATTGTAGGCAATCTTTCAATTGCTGGGGAACCATACTCTATTTTAGCGGCGGTTGTCAATCCGCGAGGTTGAAAAAAGTGATTTTCCGAAAAGCGGGGGGCGTTTCCAGCACCCAGTCGTTGCCTTCGGCGCGAATTTGCACGTCATCCACTTCTCGACCTGCCCGGTTCCGGACTTCCACGCGGTCAAACTCGGTTATCCCCAGGCGTGGTTGGGGGATGCGGATTCGCCCATCCGGGCTTTCCACCTCGATCATGGCGGGACGACCGGGTTTGGCGCCGCGAAGAAACAAGGAACCTCTCAGTTCCACGTCGGCAAAGTCATGACGGGCCTCGTGCGCGTCGAGCCAAAAAATATCCCCCGGCTTGTCCATGACCCAAAAGGGCTCCCCTTCGGAGGTCAGGGCATACACCATGAGCAAGTCGTCGTCCCGAACCACAAACCCGGAAGGCGGGAGTTCGAAGGTATGGGTGGCGGCGCGCAGGTGCCAATGACCGTGCAAATCGCCGTTAACCCATATTTCGGTGCCGCTTTGCAGGCGCATGTAAATTTGCGAACGCACAAAGGCGCCCGTGGCCATGGCTTCTCCGGCTTCCATGAAACGGGTGCCGTCCCAATAGGCCAGCCGGATCACGGGGTCATCCGTAAACATATGATGCAGGGGACGGAGGATGCGTTCGGCACGTTGTCGCAATCGGGGGCTGGCCACTTCCGGGATCCGACCGCAAGCGCCATAAGCGATCTGGGTGGCGATTTGACGGTGCATCATCACTTCTTCCCGTCTTGATTCTCCGGGAAGCCGGAAGCCCTCCAGGGGGCCGAGTCCATGCAAGGTGCTGAATGGGAGGATGTTTCGATGGGCAAATTGGGGGAGATAGGGGTGCAATTCGCCGAAACCGAGCGTGAAATCCGACACGAATCCACTCACAAAACCGGCTTGCAGCCACTCGCCTCCTCCGGGAGCAATCAAGGGTCCTCCGGACTCGGCAACGGCTTGCTGTAAGAGAGCGCCCATTTCGGCCCAGGTCTGCGCGTAGGTGCCCGCGCCAAGTACGCGGGCATCAAAATCGGTGAGCACCCAGGGCGGCACATCGGCGCCTTGGTCAAGAAACACGTGGGAGGCTCCGGGAGGCTTCTCACGGAGTTGCGTCTGCAAAAGCGTGAGGGAGGTGTCACTGAAACGCGCGGACTTGAGGATATGGTTTCCACGGCCCAGTTCCCGCCAATTGCCCTCGGGATCCCTTGCCAGCAAGTTGTCTCGCCACTCTTGATGGGTGGGATGCAGGGTAAAGAGGTTCAGTTCGGCGGATTCGGCAATCTCGTCCCGCCACAACAACGACCCGGCCTGGTCGCGATACAAGGCCTCCACCCCGGACGGGGAAGGCAGTACTTCGCGGAAATGGGGGGAGACGGTGAGATGGAGCCGTTCCCGGAAGACGTTGCGGGTCCCCTTCCAGCGGGCGGGGTAGGTCATGCGCCCAAAGGATTCCCGGTCTGGAAAAATTTCACCCGGCTCCCAGGCGCCGGCCATGGAAAACCACCAATCCGGCAATAGGCTGGCAAAGACTTGCTCATCGTTTTGCCGAAGTTGCACCACAGGCCAGCGGTGCGCTTGATTGACGCGCATGAACGGGGGGAAGATCGGCATGGCCCGCACGTTGTCCCCGCCGCCAAGGCTGCCGAGATTGAGGGTGTGGAAGGTTTCCCCCAAACTGTGGATCTCAATTTGCAGACTCCGCCCGTGCAGGGAAATCACAAAGCGCAACCCTTGTTCGTACTGCATGTGAAGCACATCATTTTCCAACCTGGAGAAACGGTGCTCCGGCACATCCCCGGAGGTTGCCACGTTCAAACCACGCCAAAGATCCGGCCATGGGGTTTCCCCCTGACGCACTTTTATTTGAGGAGCCCCGGGGCTTGCGGTCACTTCATACACCCATTCGCCCTCGGCGCCGAGAAACGTGAAGGCATGGGTTTCCACCCCGGTTCTCGCCACGGAGATTACATGCCGGGTTTCGGGCGGCGCGGGCCGAAAGGTGGCGGGGCGCGGGGGGAAATCGAGCATGACGCTGGAGGGACGCTGTGGCGCAAAGGCCGGGGCATACCCATGGGGGCGTATGAATTGGATATTGCCGGGAATTCGCGAGAGCGATTCCTGATACATGGTGAACGATTCCAAATAGAGTGTGCGTGGACGGTCCACATGCGCGGGCAGTTCCCAGTGGAGCGATTCGATCTCAATGGGCCATGGAAAACCGGCTTCACTCCGAAGGTGCAGCATTTGCCATTCGTTGGCGGGACTGTACGGCAGCGTCCACTCAAGCGGTTTTCCGTTTCTGTCGCGGGCTTGAATCCGTATGGCGTGGTCGTCTCGCAGTCCGGCCTCCCCGTCGTCCCAAACCCACAGGATGATGGTGTTGAACACGGAAGGTTGCAGCCAAGGCTCGCGGGGCGTGAGGGCCACGGAATGGGGCCCGGCGGATCGGGGGGAGAATCGAATTTCCCCGGCATAATCCCCCCAAATGGCTTTGGGTTCGTTTTTGAGAAATTCCGTGAGCCCGCTTTCGGAATGAACCGTCCAACCCGCGGTCATTTGAAAATCCTCCAGAGGCGTCTGGCGATTGGGCAAGCGCAATTCGCGCACCACCGGCGGGGGCGGCGGCTCGGGGTCCCGTCGTCGCCAAAAGCGACACCCCCCTGCAAACAACATCAGGGAAATCAATGAAGTTTTGAACAGTGGGAAACGCTTCATCCGCATCAATCCTATCCCTGAAACACCACGAATTTACGGAAGACAAAGTTGATGAGAATCGCGGCCACCACGTTTCCGGCCTTGGCGAGATATTCGTTCAGCCCAAAAGTGCCCACGAGAAAGGCGCCGATGGCGGTCCCCAAAAGAAAGGCCACGAAGGACACCAACAAAAACAAAAACATCTCCATGTGTTTTGGGTGTCGGCCGCCCCGAAACACCCATTTCACATTGAGCACATAGGCGACGACGTTGGAAAAAAGGAAACCGATGATGTTACAGCGGACGTAATTGATCACGGACGGGTCGGCGCGCATGATCCGCATCCATTCCACCCATTCCCCAAAGCCGCCCGAAGGCATTTCCAACGAAGTCGCGCCTGGATCGATCGGAAAGAGAAACAGATTCGAGAGGGTGAAAAAAAAGACGTCGGTAAAAAGGGCCAAGCCTCCGGCGATGCCGTATTTGAGGAATTGTATGAGGGGGTGGGCATCATGGGACGCGGCCCAAGCCAACCATTGGCGCCACTCGCGAATCGGCGGGATTTCACGGGGTGCTTCGGTCATGATCCGCCCTTGCCCGAACTCAGAATCAGCTTTCCGCGTCCAGCCAAGCCCGGATCGATGGCGCCAAGGGGCCGACGGAAACCAGGGTGACCTCGCGGACGCCATGCTCACCGGGAACCTCAACCGTATCGCCCGCCGCATGACCGGCGAGAGCCTTGGCCATGCCGCTGCCCGCGGAAATGACATTGCGGTCCATGTCGCTGTCCCATTCCCCGAGAATGTGGAATTCGGTTTCCTCCCCTTCTTTGTCGCGAATCACCACCGTGGTGGCGAGACCCGCGTTTTCGGTCAGGAATTCGGTGAAATCGGTGGGTTTGACTTCGCGGAGCTGCGCCTCGATCTCGGCCTTGCGGGCCATGAGGAGACGTTGGGTGTCTTTCGCGGCTTTGTACTCGAAGTTTTCGCGCAGATCCCCATATTCCCGGGCCACCGCGATTTCGCGGCTGTTTTCGGGAATGTCTTTGTTGATGAGTTTATCAAGCTGTTTTTGTTTTTCGCGGTAGCTGCGGTGCGAGGAGACCCGCACATTGGGACGCAGGGCGGCGGCCTCTTCCTCGGCTTTGCCGGAGACGATGTCCTGGAGCGATCCGTCGATTTTGACGATTTGACCGAGCACCGAAGCTTTGTCGAGTTGTTCCCAGGCGGTGCTGTCTTTGACCCCTTGGGTGAAGGCGCGGCGTTGACGCTCGTCCATGGCTCCAAGAACTTCTTGCAACCAAGACGGTTGACGGAAAATTTCCCGCAATTGGTTTTGCACCCGCAGGCGGTTGCCGGCGTAATCGCGGTTGAGGACTTTCAGCAAACGGGCCACGAGATCGGGCGTGTTGCCATAGTTCCAGGCGGAAATTTTCTCTTGGTGCTGCGAAAGCCAGTACATGACGTCCACTTCGGCGGTCCAATTGTTCCAGCCGGGACGCAGGGTGCTGCACACTTTGTCTTCATGACCCAATTCGAAGAGCAGTTGGATGGCTTCGTTGAGGGCGGAATATTCCAGTTCCGGCAACACGCCCAACAAGGCGTCGGCGGTGGCTTCGGGATCCATCTCCGAAAGGGCGTTGAAACATCCTTTGGTCAAGGCGGCGGACAAGGTGCGCACCACTTCGAGAAGGCCGTCCGGGGTGCGGATTTTCGCGAGGAATTCGGAAAGCCCCACTTCACCGGGTGTCATTTCCAGTTTCCGGGCCAAAAGCCAAACGCGCACGAGGAAGTCATGATGTTTGCCCTGTCCACCCACGACCACGAAGCGGAGTCGGTCGGCAACGGCTTCACGCGCGTCATCATTCAATTGAGTGTCCGGTTCGGCGTCGAGCAATTCTTCGATTTCGTTGAGAATGGTTTCCATGTGCCGAAGTTGGGACAGGTGTCGGAACCAAGCGGCGTCGTAGGTTTTCTCGTTGGCCAACAACTCCATGGGCTCGCTGCGCTTGGAGGGAATGATCACCAAGTTGTCGTCCTTCAACTCCTTGCGGGCTTTGGCCCAAAAGCTTTTCCACTGGGATTCCGGCAGAATCTCGGGAATCAAAAGGGTTTGCAATTGCCCCACGGGCGTGGGACCGAAACTTTTCAGGGCGATGCGTACCACTTCCGCCGGACTTTCTTCGATCAGGGCGTTGAGCGAATCGGGATCAATGTGCTTGCGGGCATAGAGGTGGGTGTCGGAAATCAATTCCGTGACCTGCGCGGCAAACCCCATCTCCAATTCGTGGCCGGGTTTGTCCGGGAAATCCACCACCAGCCTGTTGTCGTCGTGGCGCACGTCCTTGATAATGCCAAAGCCAAAGTTTTTCACATACACATAGGCACCGGGGGCCATGTCCGACAAGACGTCCATGCGGCGCAGGGCTTCCTTGACCCGCACCCGGGGGGAGTCGATGCCGGAAAGTTCAAGATACGCCGTATAGAGCGGATCCCCTTCAAAGGCTTTGGACAATTCCTTGTGGGCGGTTTTTCTCCAATTGCGGTCCCGGGAATACCAATCGGCCATCACTTTGTAGAAATCGATCAACTGCCCCAGTTCATTCTTTTCCGCCAGCGTGATCCGGATCAACTTGGCGTGGGAATCCGCGGTTTCGGGGTCTTCCTGGAAAAGTACGGTGAGCGGCGCAACCAATGGGCTAATATCGGGCGGATTATCTTCCAAACATTTTAACATTTGCACTTCGTCAAATTCGCTCATACGTGTCGTCATCCTTTTCAACAGGGTCAATTTCAGTTAGGTCGTCCCTTATTCACCTTTTCAAGTCCGTATGTCAAGCCAAGGGAAAGATTTTCAGGAAAAGGCTTCAGGGGTATTCTGGTTTGAGCAGATCATGTTTCTTTGACGGAAGAAATTTCAACCCTGCAAAATCCGCGCCCACACGCGGGTAGAAAAAGGGAACAACCACCGTGCCGTTAAGGTTGAATCTTTGAACCAGGGTTCAAAGTGGGTGCCAAGCGCGTGGGATCTGAAGTCCCCTCGCAAGGGGCGTGTCATCAACCACGATGTTTACAGCTTCGGCTCCCGTGTGTTTTAGAAAGGCCAAAGAGATCACCTGATCACGAACACGGCAGAAGTTCCGAACATAAGTCTATCTGAAAAACCCAACCTTACACAATCATTAAATTTCATTGATTTCGGGTATCAGGGTCATTCCTTCAAAATCAAAGGGCCTGTTCCGGGGAACCCTCGCGCGTTTTCTTCAAATTGCGCCGCAGGACTTGATCGCGGAAATATTCGATGAATCCCTGCATTTCGATGTTGGCGCCGATCATGGGCGCGGTTTCCTCGATCCAGCGTTGCCGGTCTTCGGGTTGGGGGGTGCGGGCGTTGACATAAACGAGGGAGAGGGTTTCGAAGCGGGGATCTTCCACGGGGCCGAAGAGGTCGCCGGTGGTGTATGCGCCCGCTTTTTCGGCCACGTCCATGGGGAACATGGGGCCCGAGGCCTCGGCGTCTTCCAATTGGAAGGGCATGACTTCCTCGGGTTCCAAGCCCAGGTTGGCGGCGGCTTCGGCAAAGGATACCCCGGCGTCAAGGTGCACCTGCAATTCGGCTTTGAGTTCTTCGGCGTATTTTTCAAGCGCCTGGCGGGTGAGATGCGCCTTGGCCTGTTCACGGACCTCTTCGACGACCTCGAAGAGTTCGGGTTCGCGGGCGGGGCGGATCTCGGCCAATTGGAGGATATAGACGTGGTCGCGTCCGTCCACGGGCTGGCTGGTGCGTCCGATTTCGGATTCGTCGAGATTGAAGGCCGCCTGCGTAAAGCGGTTGGAATTGGGAATGTTTTCCAAGAAATCGGTTTTGGCGAAGAAACGGGTGGTTTGGAGGGATAATTCCAGGTCCGCGGCCACGGTTTCGATTTCAGGCGCGGGGCGTCCCCGGCGGGGGGTGAGGCGGACGGCGAGGGAGAGGGCTTCCTCCTTGGCCCGTTCGCGGGCGCGGCTGCTGCGGTAGGAGTCCATGATTTCCGTTTTGACTTCGTCGAAGGCGCGGGGCTTCATTTCCCAGGTCATTTCACCGTCCGGGGTTTCGCTTTGCACCGGACGCATGAAGCGGTTGGGGTTGCTGTCGAAAAAGGCGCGGGCGTCCGCTTCGCTCATGACATCGTCTTCGCGGGTGAAATCACTGACATTGTAGGTGATGTAATGGACTTTGCGTTGTTCGGGCAGGGTGAAATCGGGTCTGTTTTCTTCGAAATACGCCTCCACGTCCCCGTCGGTGAGCGAAATCGGTTCGGGCAGCAGGTCTTCGGTCAATTGAATGCGGCTGGTCTCGAACAAATCGGTTTCCATGGCGGCCCAGCGTTCGGCGTCGAAAGAGGTGTTGACGGCGAAGGTGGTGAGGACGCGTTGCAGATCCTGGACGAGCATTTGTTCGCGGATGTAATTGATTTGGGCTTCTTCGGTGAGGTTAAAGCTGCGGAAAAAATCGCGGTATTCCATGCGAAGGGCCTCGTCGATGCGGCCTTCGTCGTCGGTCAGTTCCCGGGCATATTCGCGTTCGGCGGCGCCGCGGGGGACTTGCAGGCCCAGTTTTTGGGCGAATCGAACCATGGCGATGCGCTCGAAAACGGCGTCGTCCAATTGGTCGCGGGGAATTTGCCCCTGGAGGTTGATTTCCAGGAGGCGGCGGGCGGTGTCGAATTCCAGGAAAGAGACGGGTTGGCCGTCGATGTGGGCCACGGGGGCGCGCAGCATCTGGTTTTGTCCGCCGCCACCCGAGTATTCGGCGGCGCCCATAAAGACGAAGCTGACGACGACAATCCCTAAAAAGACCATCCATAGCAGACGGGATTGAATTAACTTGTGAAAACGCATGATCATCATGGCGGGGAATCCTCCGAAAAACGTGAAAATAAAAAAAAAAAGGTTCGCAACCCTATCCCCGACAAGCGGCGTGGTCAATACCTGTTTATGCTTTCCCATGCCGATTTTTTTGACAGGAGGGCGTAGAAAGAGGGGAGAGGCCGGGTTCGAGGGAAACGCAATGGTCTTATGGGGCAAAGGTGAAGGCCTTACACAACTCACCCCAAAAACCGATCCGATTGTTCGGGGGCGGGGAGGGCGCAGACATCGGACTTTCCAAACCAGCGGTATCGGCGTCGGGCCACGAATCGATACAGGCCGCGCCGCAGGGGCGGGGGCAACACACGACCGACGGCCAGCCAGCGGGCGGGGGCTTTGAGGTAGCGGCAGGATTGCAGGGCACCCTCAGGTCCGGTTTTGACCTCGCCGTTTTCGATGAGGACCATTTCGCTGAGGTCCGTCTTCAAATCGTGTTTTTTCAACAGGGATTGGCCAAAGTCCGACTGGAGGGAGGCGAATTTCAGGACGGGGGCCTTTTCATGGCGCAGAAGAAAGCGGACGGAGCGCTGGCAAAGTCCGCATTGTCCGTCGTACAGCACCAAGGGCTCTTCGGGATTCATTGCGGGGGCTCTTGTGGCTCATGGACGTCCGCTTCGATCAACATTTCTTCCGTCATTTCTTCCAAAAGGCTTTCCCCGGGGGGTTCCTCCGGTTCCGGGATGGGCGCCGGAACGGGGGTTGGGGTGGCCGTGGGCGAGGGAAGGGGGGTGGGACGGGGCTGCACCGGAGGGGCGATGATGGTGGTCCGATCCGAAAAACTGCGCTGCAAAATCTCCGCGGAGATCCACAACACGGCGAGCAGGATCACAAAAGGCAGCATTTGTTTGGTAATGTCTTTCCACATAAGTTATGGTGAACATACACAAAAATTTCCGTTTTGCGAATGAGAAAACACATGAAGAAACAGCCGAACGCCCTCAAACGAAAATTTCTCCTCTTTTTGCTCGTGGTCATCCCGCCCGCTTTGTTGGTGATTGCGGGTTGGTTGTACGCCTATCGTGATTTGGTGTTCTCGCGGTGAACGTTCTCATTGCGGGCATGGGATATGCCGGTCGTGCCATTGCAGAGGCTTTGGCGCGGGACGGTCACGTGGTTTGGGGCTTGAACCGCTCGGGGACGGATGCGCCGGATGGCGTGCATGCCGTGGCCGGGGATGTGCTCCGTCTGGAATCCTTGCGGGTTCTGTCCCCGTTGCCACCCATGGATTTGCTGATTTCCGCGCTCTCGGGGACGGGTCACAAAGATCCTGAAATTTATCGGCGCGTGTATGTGGAGGGACCGGCGCGGGTGGCCGATGCCTTGAACTGGTCGGGTTCGCGCCGCATTTGGTTTTTGGGGAGCACCGGGGTTTATGGCGGGGACGATGGCGAATGGGTGGATGAAGCCACCCCCGCGAACCCGCGTCATCGGGCCGGCGAGGTGCAGTTGGCCGCCGAGGCGGCCTTGCGTGATGCCGCGGATACGCATTGCGTGTTGCGTTTGAGCGGTTTGTATGGACCCGGACGCACGCGCTTGATTCGCCAGGCCTTGCGGAAGCGCCCGTACTTCAAACCCGACATTTGGGCCAATCAGATTCACCGCGACGATGTCGCGGGCCTGGTCGCCGCTTTGGTGCGAAAGGAAACGCCGGAGCCGGAATTGTTGTTGGTCAGTGATGACCGGCCCGCGCTTCGCAGGGAGATTTTCGATTGGGTGCGACGGGAGACGGGGTGTGCGGAGGGCCTTTACGACGAAGACCACCCCGCCCGCGCCGGTCGTGACCGGGGTAACAAACGGGTGTCCAACCGGAGATTGCGGGAATTGGGGCTGCCATTGCGGTATCCCGATTATGCATCCGGGCTGCGGGATTTGCTGCCAATGATTTGATTGCTACACGGGTGTTCAGCCTTTGCCTTCTGAAGGGAATGAACCACTGAGAACACTGATTTCCACTGATCTTGGGTTGTGGCTTGGGTTTTGGAAAACCCACAATCGCCATCGTGCTGGCCCCATCGTGCTGGTTCAGTGAAAATCAGTGTGTTCAGTGGTTGTTATTCCACCTGTTTTTCCGACCAGGTGTAGGATCCGTTGTCGTCGATATGGGCTTCAAAGACCCAGCCGCCCGCGCGGATGGTGAGGGCGCCGTCTTTCCAGCCGGATTCGATGGGGCCGTTGGGGGCACTGGGTTTCCATTGGTCGAAGACCTCGTAATCGCGCAATACGCCGTCGCGTTTGACCACGGGAAGGTCGTTTTGTCGGTTGAAGGTCATTTCCAGCACTTTCCCGCCGGGTTCGGTGAGAGTGAATGTCTCTCCGTCCACCTGTAGCGGATTGCTTCCGGAGAGGCTGTTTTTGAAGGCCTCGTAGGTTTGTTTGCCGGCGTCGGAGGTGATCATGGCAAAGCCGGTGAGGTCCGCGCCGTCTTTCGCTTTGGCCATGCGGAGGGTGTCGAATTCGCGATTGAGGCGACGATTGCGGGGGTTTTCCCCTTCGGCCCAGTCTTCCAGACCGATGGGAACGAGAGCCAGCCAGGTACTTTCGAGTTTGGCGAACCAAATGCCGTTTTCGCTTTCAAATTCCGCGATTTTCGGCACCTGCCAGGAGAAGTCCTTGTTGCCGCGGCTGAGGTAAATCACGAGATTGTGGTGCTGGCCGATTTGGGAGCCGCCTTCTTTGCGATTGTACTGGAGGCCGGGGGCGGCGAGGACGTAGTCCACGCCGCGGCTTTTGTTTTCGGCCAAAAGCGCGAAGGGAGACATGTCCCCGTCGCCACCGGGCAACACGGTGCTACCCAGATAATAATGGTTCCCGTAATAGACGGTTTCCCAGTATCCCGGACGTTGATCGTTGTCGGGCAGAAACACCTGGTACACTGGCTTGGTGGCCAATACTTCCACGGGGCGGTCGAAGTTTTTGTTGGCCAAGTGCCAGACGGCCATGGGAGGACGGTAGGTGGAGGTGATGGCGTGTACGTCGTCGTAGTGTGGTCGCGGATCCTCGTTCACGGTACCGAACCAAAGGCCCGCCAGGCGGGTGATGTCGGAGCCCCAGACCAGGCTGGCGCCGCCGTAATCGCGCTTGGAGGGCGGGGCAAAGCCGTCACGATAAAATTTCCAGGCAAAGGACGCGGTCAACCAGTCCAAGGCCGCCTTGGCCATGCCCTTGACTTCGGGATCCTCGGCGAAGTCGTAGAGGTTCACAAAGGGGATGGTAGTGTGTCCGATATAGGTTTCGCTGTCCCATTCGCCCATGCCGACGTTGTAGAGGTCGGTGACGAAGCGGCGGATTTTTTGTTTGTAGAGCAGGCGTACGTCTTCGTTTTCGCTGGCTTCGGCCATGAGATAGACGCTGGTTTCGCGCATGGCGCGGAGGTTGTCGGTGTTCCGGGCGTCCACCCATCCGCCGCGAATGCCGGGGTCCCATTGGGCGCCGACGGGGCCGCGGCCGATTCCGGCGGTGGGGTGGGGGTTGGGGTTGGCGACGCGTTCGACTTCTTCGTAGACCTGCCAGCCCCGGTCGGAATAGAAGCGCCACCAGTCTTTCCAAGCTTCGTAATCGTCGCCGGGAATGTTTCCGGCCATGTCACTTTCGGCGTATGCCAGCAAGGCGGCCTTGGCGGCGGGGTTGGTGGCTTTTTCCGCGAGTTCCTCGGGGTCCTGGCTGCGCATGGCGGTCAGCAGGCGCACGGCATGGGCGCGGACGGAGGGGTTGGGATCGCGCAGGGCGTGCACCAATTCCATGGTGGGGCGGGGATCTTCCCGGGTCCACAATTCCCCGGCCCGCAGAAAGCGCTCGCGGTAGGCCTCGGAAAGCTCGTCGTGGAAGAGAAAGTACTTCCGCATCTGGCCTTTGATGGTGAAGCTCCAGTACAGGTCGATGCCAAAGGTGTGTTGTTGTTCGCCGTCCAGCCCTTCCATTTCACGAATGGCGTGTGCCCGGTGTCCGGCGAGGTAATTGAACATCACGATGGGCAGGGTGCTTTTTTCGTTTTCCAAGGTGTGATTGATCCCGGACGGGGTGGAATAATGTTGGATGGCATGTTGGGCGCGTTCCAGAAAGTCCGCCTCCATTTCCTCGGTCCAGGGGGTATTGCGCAGGGCCGGGTCTTCGGGTTCCGGGGCGACAATGGCAATTTCCGCGGTTTCCGCCTGGAGCGAAAAGGGAAAGAGGGCAAAGGGCATTGCCGCAAGCAGGGTGTATGTGAATGATTTCATCTATTGTGACTTGGGTTTGGGGTGAATAAAGTTTTTGAATCGTATCACGGAAACGATGAATACGGCAAGCTTGAAAACCGGACATCTTCCCCTGATCATGCCCATTGCACGGTTTCGCCCCAAAATATCCCCCTTTGCCTCGCCAATGTGGCGATTGGCGCTCCTTTATCCCTCGAAATCGTCCAAAGGACATGAATCCGGGTCATCTCCGTTCTTTGCAAAGTCGATGGGATTCGCTATGGGGACGGCATGGAGAATACACCTGCACCCGGACAACGTTGGATTTCGACCTCCGAACCCGAATTGGGTCTGGGGTTGGTTTTGGAGGCGGACGCCGCCTGCGTTCGCCTTTTGTTTCCCGCGACCGGCGAAATCCGCAAGTACGCCCTGTCTTCCGCGCCCCTGCAACGGGTGCGTTTCCAGGTGGGAGATGAGGTGGAAAACCAAGAAGGTCGTTCCTTCCGGGTCGAACGCGTGGATGCGGAAGGGCCACTGTTGGTGTATCACGGTGGCGGGTTTGCGCTCCCGGAACCGGAATTGGCCGACCGCCATTTGCAGCAGGGGCCCAAGGAGCGCTTTTTGTCGGGTCAGGCGGATGCTTCCGCCGATTTCGAACGGCGGTGCGCGGTTTGGCAGCGTCAGCACAAGATGGCCCGCAATCCGGGGTTGGGACTGATGGGCGGGCGCATCGAGTGGATCCCGCATCAAATTGCCATTGCCCACGAAGTGTCCCGCCGGGTTCTGCCCCGGGTGCTGCTGGCGGACGAGGTGGGGCTGGGCAAAACCATTGAAGCCTGTCTGATTCTCCATCATGCGCTGGTCACGGGTCGGGTGCAGCGGGCGCTCATTTTGGTGCCCGAAGCCTTGGTGCACCAGTGGTTTGTCGAGCTGCTGCGCCGCTTTCACCTGATGTTTGCCATTTACGACGCCGAGCGATGTGCGGCCCTTGCAGGCGAAAACCCCTTTCTCGATGAGCAGTGGATCTTGTGCGGCACCGATTTGTTGGCGGATTCTCCGGAATTGGCCAAGGCTGCCGCCGAGGCCGGATGGGACATGCTGATCGTGGACGAGGCCCATCATCTCGCTTGGACCCCGGAATCCCCCAGCCCCGCTTATCTCGCGGTGGAAGCCTTGGCCCATGGGGTCCCCAGCGTACTCCTGCTCACCGCCACCCCGGAACAAATGGGCGAAGAAAGCCACTTCGCCCACTTGCGGCTTTTGGACCCGGACCGATACCCCGCTTTTGAGTCTTTCCTGGCCGAACAAGCCGAATACACCCAAATCGCGGAAAAAGCCGCCGCCCTGCGCGAAGCCGGGGAGACTGAAGCTCTTCGGGAATTGCTCGATCAACACGGTCCCGGGCGGGTCATGTTCCGCAATACCCGCGAACAAATCGCCGGATTTCCCACGCGCATTCCCCATCCGGTTCTTCTTTCCGATCAGCCCGATGCCAAAACGGATTGGTTGGCCGTGTTTTTGCAGGAAAACCCCGAAG
Source organism: Verrucomicrobiota bacterium (assembly GCA_020831635.1). GTDB lineage: Bacteria > Verrucomicrobiota > Kiritimatiellia > SS1-B-03-39 > UBA6053 > PXAS01. The sequence goes on from JAFIGC010000031.1 coordinate 13,658, forward strand.
AAAAAATTCTGCTCATGACCCGCAGCCCCAAACAGGTGCGGTCCCTCGATATCGCCCTCAGGGCGCGCATGGATGTGGGCACGGTCCTCTTTCACGAAGAGCAAACCCTCTTGGAACGCGACCGCCAGGCGGCTTGGTTCGCCGATCCGGAGGGCGCGAGGCTCATGATTGCCTCCGACATTGGCGGCGAGGGCCGCAATTTTCAGTTTGTCCGTCATCTGGTGCTTTTCGATCTGCCAGCCGACCCCGAACGCATCGAACAACGCATCGGACGCCTCGACCGCATCGGCCAAAAATCCGACATCCACATCCACTTGCCCGTGATCGAAGGCCAACCCGAAGCCGATTTGTTGCGGTGGTTGCACGAAGGTCTGCAGGTCTTCAGCCGTCCCTTGCAATGCGGCCACCGTTGTCTGGAAATTTTCCGGGACCGGCTGGATCATGTGGATGACGCCCTGATCGCGGAAACCCGCGAAACCGTGGAGTGCCTGGAAAGCGAACTGCGGGCCGGACGGCACCGGCTGATCCAATGGAAGCACGAATTGGAGGAATCCGTGGACGAAGAGATGGCGGTGTTGCGCGCCTCCGACGACGATCCCGATTTGCTGCCCTTTGCCGAAACCCTCTGGTCCGCCTTTGGCCTGGAATTCGAAACGCTGCAGGCCGATGACCATTTGCTGAAGGCCGGGAGCTTTTACACGGGGGAATTGCCCGTGCGGGACGAGGGTTTGCGGTTTACGCCCCGCCGAAGCCGCGCCTTGGAGCGGGAAGACATGGACTTGCTGACCTGGGATCATCCCCTCCTGCGCGACGGCATCGAAGCGCTGCTGAGCAGTCAAGGGGGAACCTGCGCCTGCGCCCATGCCGAAGGCCTGGAAGGACCGCTATTACAGGTTCTTTTTATTCTCGAATCCATGGCACCGCCCGCTTTGCAGGTGAAACGTTTTCTGCCACCCACCCCGATTTTGCTCACCCTCGATTCCCGCGGGAAGCCTTGGCGCGAACCCGTGCATATCACCGGCGAAGCGGATGCCGGCGCTTTGCTCGTCAATCCCGCGTTCCGTAACGATTGGCTGCCCGCCCGCATCGAGGACGCCGAGCGAAAGGCCAATGGCGCCAGCCGACATTTGCGCGTACGCGCCGCAGAATCGGCGGAAACCTTGCTTTCCGCCGAGCTTCACCGTTTGCGGGAACTCCGAAAAATCAACGACCACGTCCGCGAAGCCGAAATCGACCATTTGGCCGCACAAATGGAGGCCGTGCGAGAGGCCATCGACCAAGCCCGCCCCCGCCTCGATGCTCTTCGGTTGATCTTGCCATGAGGCACTTGAAAGAAGAGAAACAAATGTAATTAATGCAATAATGCGAATTAAATTAAAATAATGATTAAGGTATATAAATTCAATTATTACATTGACCCTTCGGCGTGGCCTTGTTATCAAATCCCCCTTGAATATTTCTAATACCAAAGGAGGGACCCATGCTTGCCATTTTAAAAAACACCATTTGCCTGCCCATTGACTTGTTGAGGCTGACTCACGACGCGTGGAAATTTCTCTTGGAGGGGTATTTTAACAGATTCTTCAATCATTCTCCTGAATATTTGTGCCCTTATTGTTTGGATACCGATTTGGATAGGGAGCCGCGGATGCTTTGGCGGGTCAAATACCAAAACATCTGGCTTATCCGGTTGCTCGTCCCGAAAATCCGCGGGGAAACCGTACAATTCGTGGTTCCCAAATTGCGCGGTGAAAACGTTCAATACCAAAAGAAAGCCCAGCGTGTCCCCGTATGGATGGAAGAAAATCCTTTTTTCGTGGTACCCTGGTACACGCCGTTTTTTGTTCTGATCCTCTCCGCGCTTTGGATTGTCGGCTCGCTGGTTGTCCTCGAGTTTGCGGGCATGTTGCCGGATTCATTCCAAGTCACCCATTACATCGTCTCGTTGATCTGATTTTCCACACGCATTAAAAAAAATCGGTTTTTCCAAAATTAATGGTTGACATTGGGGGTTGGCATCCCTTAACTTAATATAGTCTCGTATTGTTTTGCAACGACAAACCATAGAGGAAAAATGAAAACATGTAAAATTGCCAGTTTTGCTTTGAGTGCGATGTTCTTCACGGCCGTTTCCACGGCAAGTACCTTTGACTTCAATGGCTACGATTTGGGTGATCTGGACGGTCAGCAAGGATGGGCGGCACCTTCAAATGCACAAATCGTGGATGATGCGCCGGGTTTCATGATTAAGGCCCTTGAATTGGGGCCCAGCGGGACTTGGTCCGCGAATAGTCTGCCTGTGGGTACAAGCAGTTTTTCCTTCGATTTTGCAATCATGTCAGGAGCCTCTGCCGGTAACCCCGATGAATTTTTCTTCCGTTACGGTGCAGATGGCTGGAATTCTTTTATCGCCTTCAAACCCCAGGCGGGCATTTTCGAAATCCGTTCAAATGGTGAATTTTATCAGCCTGGAGGCAATAATCCCGCGATGCCCGCAGGTTTTCAGATCGGTCAAGTTCACAACATTGCCGCGACCTTTAGTGGCAACACAGTGGAGTTGGAGTTTGACGGTTCTCCTTATCTGACCGCAACCTTTACAAACCCCGTTCAGTTGCCGGAAGGCAATTTTGATATTCGCAGTGCCAATGTCACCACATATGTCGGCAACGCCATCCCCGAACCCGGGACCGCGCTGCTGTTGCTGGTCAGCGGAGGGCTGTTGCTTCATCTGAAACGGCGCCGCAGTTAAGGGTCCACGCAAAAATAACTTCACATTTTGACCGCAGATGCATCGTGTCCTGCGGCGTTGCGAAAACACGAAAAATTGCTAATATGCCTTTGTTTTCGCGCCTTGCAGGTCACGCGCCTCGACACTCAAAATCTGTGAATTTATTTTTGCGTGAACCCTAAGCGCACCGAAATTCTCCACGACCAAAACCCGCCGAACGGTGGGTTTTTTTATGGTCTTTTCCGTAAGCCTGAAACCGTGAGATCTTTGCTGGGAATCCGCACAATCTCATTTCATCGCTGATGAATCCCGCCTTTTCCATGCCTGGGGCGGTGCCAAACATATTTCGACCCTGCATTTTGCCCGTTGTTCTGGAAAGGATCTTGCATTTCACATGATCAATCCGAAGGTATCTCAATCCGTACTATCCACAGCCAAAGCCAAATTTGAATTGGAAATGAAATGACGATACCAAAAACCACAAGCGAACTTTTCACCAAAACCTTTCAATCCGTAAAGGTACCCGCCTTGGGCTTCGGGACTTTTCAACTGAAGGGGGATATTTGCCGCCAAGCCGTGACCGAGGCGCTCGAAATTGGATACCGCCATGTGGATACGGCCCGAATGTATCAGAATGAAACCGAGGTGGGGCGCGGAATTCTGGAGTCTTCTGTCGACCGGTCCGATATTTTTATCACCAGTAAGATCGGGAGGGAACATTTGGATGCCGAGGGGGTCCTGCGCGAAGCGCAAAACAGCTTGGCGGAATTGCAAACGGACTATCTGGATCTGTTGCTGATCCATTGGCCAAATCCGGCGTTTCCTTTGTCCACGACTTTGGAAACCATGCGCAAACTCAAGGAAAAGGGAATGGTCCGCCACCTGGGCGTGAGCAATTTTCCCTCTGCATTGCTGAAAGAGGCGGTGGAATTGGCTCCCATTTTTTGCAATCAGGTGGAGTATCATCCGTTGCTGGGTCAGGAGGCCCTGCTTGCCGTGGCCGGGGAACATGACCTCATGTTCACCGCCTATTCGCCGCTGGCGCAAGGCGAGGTGGTCAAGCATCCCGTATTGGAGGCGATCGGCGCCAACCACGGCAAATCCGGCAATCAGGTGGGCTTGCGCTGGTTACTGGAGCAGCCGCAGGTGGTTGCCATCCCGCGCTCTTCAAAACCGGAGCACATCCGCCAGAATTTCGAGGTTTTTGATTTCGCGCTCTCGGAAGACGACAAAGAAAAAATCGCCAAACTGCCCAAGGAGTTTCGGCAAATCAATCCGGGCTTTGCCCCGAAGTGGGATTGAGCGTCAGTTTTGAAGGATTTTTTCCACGGCTTCCGGCGCCGTCCAGATGACGCCGCGGGGAGGTTGCATCGGCACATACGAGCAGAAAAGGTTTTTACCATACGCTAACAGACATAGCATATAGTTATACTATATGCAAAGACAAACTTCACATGGGGAATGATTCGGGCACAGAGTCGTCGCCCCACCGTGGCAAGCACGGAGGCGACGTAACGAATCCGGCAAAGTACGACTTCCTCTGTGAGAGCCCATCACCCATGCTGAGCGCGGAATTCAGCCGCAGTCGGTCTTTTTGTGTTCCAGCATCTTGACCATGGAAGGGTGTTTCTTCAGCCAGAATCCGAAGAGCAGGGTGAGGAGAAACGCGGCGGTCAGCAGAATCACCCATTTCAGGTCGATGTCGGTCGCCGCACTGCCGATGCCGAGGTGCATCAAACTGAACAGGAGATAGACCGGAGCGCCAACGCCCACATAGATGTGCACCGGCACATCGGTCAGGGCCAGAAGATAGAGTTTGGCGAAATAGGGTGGACCCGGGACGGCCGCGACGATGGCCGTGAACCAGATATAATGTTTTTCCAGGATGGCGGGGATGGCATGGCCGGACTTTTCCAGGGAATTTCGTACCGGGTCTCGAAAGGTTCCCTGAGTGACTGCATAGGCCGCAACATTGTGAAAAAGGATTCCCAAACCGGCCACCAGACTCCCCCAGCCAAAGCCAAAGCGTACCCCGACGAGGATCAGCATAAGTCGGAACGAAAACCCGAAGAGGGGGAGGATCAAAAATGCGGCCAGTATCAAAACGGCCGGCAAATCTTCGCTGAATTCGATTAGCGCCTCCACGTCCAGTTTTTCGCGATAGACATACAGGAGCCAACCCCCAACCATCAAACACGGCAGGGCGATGGCAAGGATGCGGATTTTGTGTCGTGTAAAGAGAGGATGCATTATGATTCTGAAGGAATCCCGCGGTTAATCCAGCGAAACCTCCGTCTTGCCCTGTTTGTTCAGCGCGACCCGGATTGCCGCCGATTTCGCCACCATCAGGTCCCATTCGCTTTCGAGTTCCGTCAGGATACGATGCCAGAAATCCGGGACTTCGTTGTCCGCAGGCGTGTGTTCTGCGGCCATTTTTTGGTAGCAGGAAAGCATCCTTTGGGCACAGACCTTGGTGGCATAGGATTCCACGCCGGGTCGGGCCGCGGTCGAACAAGTCTCAAAGGTGTTGGTGTCATCGAGCAATTTTTCCAGGGCGGTGGCAAAAGTGTCCGGAGAGGCGTCCGAAGACAATAGAAACCCGTTTTTTTCGTCCATGACGATTTCCCGCACCCCGGGACCGTCGAGGGCGACCACGGGGTTGCCGGAGGCCAAGGCTTCTGCCAAGACGATACCCTGGGTTTCCGTCTGGGAGGCAAATACAAAACAGTCCATGGCCGCATAGGCATCCAGCAGTTCCTGACCGGAGAGTTTTCCCACCGCGAAAATTTGGTTGTCCGTCGCATCCCGTTTCAGAATCGACAGCATTTCCGCCTTCGCGTTGCCGTCCCCCACCGCGAGAAAGGCCGCCTTCGGATGTTTCTTGAGATAGCGGGCCACGGCTTCGACCAGATAGGGTAGGTTTTTTTCTTTGGCCATCCTGCCCACCGTGCCGATCACGGTGGCATCCTTGGGAATGCCCTTCGCCGCGCGAAACGCGTCCCCGTGGTTTCCCGCAAAGGTGTCGAGATCAATCCCGGTGGGAATGGATTCGATCGGGGTCTCCACGCCACGCTTCTTCAGCAAAGTGGCAATGCTCTCACTGGGGGCCACAATGAGGTCGCACAAATTGCAGTACTCGGTGGAGAGTTTCACGGCCATGCGTTTCAAGGCCGGGGAATCAAAGGGAACATAATGGGTGTATCGCTCGTACAGCGTGTGGTGGGTGAACACGATCGGCACTTCCCAACGCCGCGCGATCCGCAGGGCCGCATCCCCCAGCAGAAAAGGGTGATGGCTGTGGACAATGTCGGGCTCGAAGTCATCCACAAACTGTCCCACCACATTCGGAATGGGAATCCGCACGCTGAAATCGCTGCCGTTGAAGTTTTGTATGGCCGGAACCCGGAGCACATTGGGGTCCGCCTTTGCATCATCAAATTCGGGGGCGACAATGCGTACTTCGTGTCCAAGGGCCCGAAAAGCGGTCTCCAGAGTGTGCACCGATTGCGCGACTCCGCCGACATGAGGCAAATAGGTGTTGGTGAAAAACAAGATTTTCATGACGGTTCATCTTTAAGTTGATACACAAGAGGTTTGATTTCGGAAGCGTGAAATCCGTTCACGGAAACCTCGATTCGGGGTGGCTTCTCTCTCCATGCGCCTTCGATGACGAGTTCTTTCTCATTCAGCCGCACAGACACCGACCCCCAGGCGGTCAGGGTGGGACCGAACGAAAGCTCTTGGCCGGACTCCATCCACTCGGGCAGGATTCCGGAGCCGACGACGAGATGATCCGCCTCCTCGCGGATAAAGCAATTGCGCATCATCATGATCCATTCCGCCGCCGCCCAGCCGTGTTGACCGTCCCCCATGCACCCGCCCAACGTGGCCGGATGAATTGCCTCCGGCCATTGACCCGTCGGCGAGGCCAGTTTGGCCACGCTCCGCATGATGTCCGCAAAACCCGGATCCCCGGCCCGGAGCAGCGTCTGGGCAAGGTCGAGGCTCAAGTAGGCGTTGATGCCCGAGTGAATCATTTCCTGGAAAAATCCGCCCTTGTGAAAGCAGGTCCCCATGAGAAATTCCGCCGTCCGCATCATCCGGGGATCGCCGGGCGGATAAAGCTGCAGCGGATAGTCGGCCACCATGGAGCCGATGGCTCCCGCGTCCAGCCGCCTGCCCGGCGCGGCCGGAATCGCCCCCCGCGCCCGCGACGCCGGAATGCTGTCCAGACTCGCTTCCAGACTCTCGGCAAATTCCTGGCCGAGGGCATCCGCTTCCTTCGCCGCTTCGTTGTTTTCGCGGCGATGCCAGTAGTTTGCCATCGCCTTGAGTCCGCCCCAGGCCCAGAAATCATCCCAGTAATAAAAGTCGTTGGGGCCCAGATGTTCGGCGCTGAATCCGGCCGGAAGCAGACCCCGGGTGCCCGGCGGGTTGTCCGAAGTCAGTCGCTTCCTGTCCAGCCAATGCACGCCTTTCCGCAAGGCCTTTTCCAGCTTGGCCTCCAGATCGCGTCCCGTCATTTCCGCGAAGCGGGCCGCGATCCACAGCACTTGGCCGTTGGAATCCCATTCGCCCTTTTGCGAGGAAAAATACCCGGTCATGGTTTGCCTGCCGGCAAAGGTGGACAGCACCCGTTCGGCCCGGTCCGGCTGATGAAGGGCCAGCAGGGGATGTAGCATGAGACAGGCGTCCCGAAACCAGAAACGCCGGTAGGTGTAGGGTCCCGGCACCAGATCCTCGGCGGAAAGCAGGAGCAGGGTTTTCACCGCCGCATCGTATAAAAACTGCATGCGTTCGTCGGGAATGCCGAGCTTGGCGGTTTCCTCCGCTTGGCTCGGCGCGAAATCGGATTTCTTTTTTACGGACAGCTCCTTCACATCCCGTTCCAGCCCCACCGACACCTTCAACTCCCGCGGCTGACCGCCCTCCAGTCGAAACAACGCCGCCGCCGTGGCCATGCCCACTTCACAGTTCACCTTTGACTGTTCCTTCCCGTTGGCCAGATCCAGATAAATATCGCCATCGGCATAATGAGCCATGCGGAAACCGTCGGCGGCGGCGTCAAACCGGATGGAGGCCTCGTGATTGACCCGCATTTCCCGCTTGGAGGCATCGGCGGCGATTTGGTGGATAAACTGAATGCCTTCGGGATTGTAGGGGCGAACCGCCACCACCAGCCAGCCGTCCTGTTCCGAGACGGCCCGAATCCGGGTTTGCGCGCTCGGCGCGGAGTCCGCCTCAAACGCCATGCGAGTGGCCAGATCCAGTTCCATGCCCTCAATCCGACATTGGGTGACCACCTCCAAGTCAGGTTCCAGCCAGAGGGACTGTCGCACCGCGTCGTCTTCCAGTTTGCTGGGTAGGAGTTGACCCGCATCCGAGATCACCCAAAAATCCAATGACCAGCCATCGTACAGCGGCGTGACCAGCCCCCGCGGATCCACGATGGGATACAGCGCCAGCCCCGGATCGCCCACCGCCGTCCAGTTCCGGTGGGTGAGATTGATGTGACTGAATGAGAACGCCCGGGGAACAAACGAAGGGCTTTCCGGATTAAACTGTTGCTCCACCCAATAAGGCCAGACCCAATCCAGGTTATGCTGAATCGCCTTGGCATTCACCAGGCCCCGGGCGTGAAACACAATGCCCGCGCGCAGCAATTCAAGCGGCTCCGCCACCTCCGAGGGCTGTGCAAACCTGCGGATACGGGCCATCAGCATCGCCGGATCCATCACGCCATAGTGACGCGCGGCCCGACTCACAAAAAATTTCCAAGGTAAAAATCGGAACATCATGGTACTCCTTTTCACAAGAGTATAACATGAGTTGCCTTCCATGCCAGCCCCGACCGGGGTTGGATTTTCAAACCAAAAAAAAATTCAATATACGATCAGAGGGGTTTCCGAACAAACCGACCGTTTGCTTCGGGAAAAGGCGGCGCTGTACGGTGGCAGCTTGAACGAAACCGCATTGAAATATTTGGATGAAGGTGTGGGATTGAAAGAGGAGCGGGTCTTTCATGATTTGGATGTTTATGCGGGAACCTGGGTTGCGGACCCCGCCTGTGACGAAGTGTTGGAGAACATGCGCAAAGCCGGGTGAGTGTGCTGTGCATGGATGCCGCGACCTGCTTCCAGTATGCCCGGCTTTTCAAACAGCTGCGTGAGCAGGGAACGCCCATCCCCACCAACGACCTCTGGATCGCCGCGCTGGTGGAACAGCATACCCTTTTTCTCTACACCAGGGATCACCATTTCCAACATTTGCCCCAGTTGCCTTTGGTGTAGCTTCCGCCCAAAGGCCCTCAATCCGCTTCGGCGATCAGGCGGTTGACGGCCGCCGCGCAAATGAAGTCGTTTTTGGTGAGGCCGCCCGCCTTGTGGGTGGTAAACGTCACCTTGCAGTTGCCGTAACCCACCTCCAGATCCGGGTGGTGGTCTTGGGTGTTGGCGATCCAGGCCACGGCGTTGACAAAGGCCATGGTGCGGTAAAAGTTTTTGAATGAAAATTCCCGCACGATGCAGTTTCCGTCATCGCCGTGGGCCCAGCCCTCCAGTTCCCGCAGAGCGCCGGAAATTTGTTCCGGGTCCAAAAGACCCTCGCCCTTGGCGCAGGGTTCGCATTTTCCTTCGAAAATTGAATTCGTCATGATGTGTGCTCCTTTCACGAGTTGCGTTTGAATTTCTGGTGGCGTTCGATGTGAAGCCATGCAAAACCATACACCCTTGGCCTCAATGAGCAAACCGAAGTTTTTCGTTGGGACATGGCTACGACTAATTGAACCACTAAGAACACGGAGGGGCACTGATCTTGGCTTTTGGTTTGAGTTTTGGGAAAGGAACCACGGATCAACACGGATCAACACGGATTTTCACGGATATTCATGGGGGAAATTCGACGGCCTTTCGGCCAAGGGGGCTACCAATTGAAATGGTAAAACCACTTCACGGACCTTCTCGGCTTGTCAGCGTAACCCGGAGCTGTTAGCCTTTGGGAATATTTCAGCTAAACCCTTTACAACAAAAACCGCGCAGAGGCCATATTCGCACATGAAAAATCAAAAAATTTGGATCTATTGGACGCTGAAATGCTCGTCCTGCCTGCTCAGTTTCCTTCCGGCCTATTATTTTGTTTATCATTATCCCGAGATGCCCTATTTCAAAAGTGGGAGCGCGGGAATGGAAAGTTTTGAACGTATCAAACTTTTGTTTTTCATTTCGCTTTGTTTGGGTCTTCCCGCTTGGATTGGGAGTGTTTTTCTGTCGCCTTGGAGTACGCCCAGAAAATTACTTTCCATCGCCTTCTATATTTTCTTATTCATCCTACAGTTTGTCCCTCATGTCATCATGATATTTCTCATGATCCTTACTTTTGTTCTGGCTCCTGGCGGGCCTGGTAACTGAGCCACACCGGGTGTCTTGAATTTCGCGATTTAATGGGGCGAATGCGTCTCCCGGCTTGTCAGCGTAACCTGGAGCTGGTAGGCGAAAGGGAAATCTAAAAAAACGCACCATTTACGATAAAAACCTCGATGTCTCAGGTATCACATTCAAAGTTGGCAAATTTTATTTTCCGCATCCGCATCCGCAACCTGCTCTGCGAGGTGACCTCGTGAACGGGAGAGAACATGGTGGACTGATCCTCTATCTCCACATGATTCTCGCGGTCGGCTATCGGGTGCGTTCCCCGCGCGGCACCCAGTTCCGCCAGTGGGCCACCGTTGAGTCGCGTAGCGACTTTTCGACGCATAGCCGTGGGTTTCAACATCTTATCATGCGTTACCGTGGGTTGAAACCCACGGCTATGCGTGGAGCCGTCGCTACGCGACGATTTCCCCAACATACGAGACGCTTTCCCCCACAATTGAAATGCACGGGAGCCACCGCATGAGTGACCACAAATTATTCCGTATGCAGACTGAGATCGCCGACATCGCCATCGGCTTGGAGAAGACGCTTCCGCTCTGGTTGCCTGGGGGCCCTGCCGCCGGTCCCTGTCGGGTGTTGTTTCGCGCCCGCTGGAATGCCGGTGAATTGCCACCGCGGTTTGGCGGGATTTGGGTGTCCGCCAGCCAGCGATTCCGCCTGTGGCTGGACGGTGTGGAGATGGCCCAAGGTCCCTCCCGCGCCGACCGCGGACAGTGGGGTCTGGTGGCGGTGGACCTTTCCCATGTGAGGGAGGGCGAGCACCTTTTTGCCGTCGAAGTGGTGCATTGGGGTCCCTTCGCAGGCAAGGGGCAGGTGGGCGGTCCGCCTTTTTTCTTCTTCGCGGGGCTGGATCTCTCCTGGCGTTGCGCGCCGGATGCGGCCTGGTCGCCGATGACGGATCCGCCCCGTCACCGCCTGTCCGGCCATCGGGCGGTAGGGGCGGGGGACCGGGTGGAGGCCGCGCGCCATCCCTGGGGATGGAAAGAACCCGCTTTCGATGATTCGAACTGGGCTCCAGCGGAACCCTTCGGCGAACCCCCGGGAAATCCCTGGGGCAATTATGCCTTTGGCTGTCGTCTCGTCCCCGAACCGCTCCCCCCCATGGCGCGCGTTCCCCATCCCTGGCGACAGGAGCCCGGCCCCTTTTCCCTCGCCGCCGCTTCCACCGGAGCGTGGCTGTTTGACGCGGGCCTCGTGCTCAACGCCTTGCCGACCCTTCTTTGGACTGGAGGGCGTGGGGCCAAGGTGCGGCTGACTTGGTGCGAGGCACCGGTGCGCCCCGACGGCACCAAGGGCAACCGCGACCACACCGAAGGCATGCTTTTCCCGGGGCAGGAGGATCTGCTCTTGCCCGATGGCGGGGCCGAACGGCGTTGGACCCCGGACTGGTTCCGCAGTTTCCGCTATCTGCATGTGGAAGTCGAAACCGGGGAACAGTCCCTGGACGACTTTCGCGTGACTTTGGAGCGGGTGGGGTTTCCGCTGGATCCCGTGCTTTCCATTCAGGTGGAGGACCCCGCCAAACGCGACTGGCCACGCCTGCGGCAGATCAGCCTCGACACCGCCGCGGCCTGCGCCCACGAAACCTTTTTCGATTGTCCGGCCTGGGAACAGGCCCAATTTCCCGGGGATGCCCGAATTCAGGTCCGACATCACTATCTGCTCGCCGGCGATGACCGGCTGGCCCTCAAGGCCATCCGCGATCTCGCCGCCTCCGTCACCCCCTCCGGTCTCCTGCGCAGTCATGCCCCCAGTTCCTTTGAACAGATCATCGCCACCTACAGCCTGCAATGGATTGGCATGTTGCAGGATCACCGCGCGTATCGCGGAGACGCCGAAGCGTTGCGTCCCTTTCTGCCGTTTGCGCGCGGCATTCTCGATTATTTTCTGGATCGACGCCGTGGGGACGGACTGCTCGGATGGATTGGCGAACCGCTTTTCTTCGACTGGGCCAAGGGGTTTGTCGCCGGTTGCGCGCCACAGGAGCGGGACGGTGGTTCGATTCCCGCCACCGCATTGCTGGCCGAAGCCTGCGGGTGGATGGCCGAGTTGGAGCGGTTTGCCGGACGGTCCGCACTGGTCCCCGAATGGCGGGCCGAAGCGACGGGGTTGCTCGATGCCCTTCGGGCCTGTCCCCGCGGGGGAGGGGGGCTCCTGCCCGACACCCCCGCCGCGACCTCCTTCAGCCTGCACGCCCAAGTGCAGGCGGCGCTGGCCGGTTTATGGACCCCCGAAGAAGCGGGCGCGATTCTCGAGCACGCCATGAACGCGCCCGGGGTGATTCAGCCCGGAACCATGTATTACCGCTCCCATTTGGCCGAAGCCCTGCGGCGCGCCGTACGAGGGGATCTGGTCTGGTCCCTTTATCCCCGCTGGTTTGCCCTGTTGGAAGGCACTGGCCTGACCACCTGGCCGGAAACCGACAGAGCCTCCCCCCGCAGCGATTGCCACGGATGGGGCGTCATGCCCGACATCGAACTCGTGCACACCCTCCTCGGGGTGGCGCCCGACCCCGCCACTGACGGCTGGGCCCGCACCCTGTTCACGCCCTGTCCCGGCGACCTCACCGCCCTGCGGGCCACGATTCCACATCCCCGCGGACTGATCCATGTGAACATCCGCAGGGACGGGGAGGGGGACGTGACCGAAATCGATTCTCCGGTGCCCGTAGTGCGCGGACTCAACAATTGGTCAGATTAAGAGTGAATCAAATCGATATGGGACTTCAACTTGCTCGCCACTTCCAGAAATCTTTGATGATGAACGGTCTCGTTGGTTTTGAAATAGTAAAAGCCCGGCATTCGAGCCAACATAAATGCCTCAAAAGAGTCTGCGGATAGCTTTTTTTCACCATTTAAAATGATTTCGCCCAGTTTTCGTTCGTTTGCTGGAAAAAGGTGGGGAATTGACACTTCGACGATCCACAAGGACGGAGGAAGCATCTCGGCAAGAATATTACATAAAGTTGCATCCTCCTGATTCGATTCCCAATCTCTTGCTTCGCGAAGATGCTTGATATATCTCTCCTTGGGGATCGCCAGTGATCGCAATACAACTTGTGGCGGTTCATGATGAAGTTTGAGGTTCAACCTTTGTGCCCAGATATTTGGCGCGGCATCCAAGTATTTCCGGATTGCCATCAAAAATCGAATGGAAACCGCTTCGGCTTCACTACCCCCACTTAGATATCCTTCGTGTAAAAGCTCAACTGCATACGCAACCTGTTTGGGTTGAACATATAAGCGGTTGATGCAAAAATTTGGCCCGAAATTGTCATCGTGCCCCAGGAAGCTTGATGTCCAGGATATGCTGGGGATATAACCCAATGAGCCTCCAATGTTGAAATAAGCAATATCAGCATCAGGGGCCCAAGTGTCTTTGTTAAAGGTATGGCCATAAAAAGGAATAATATGGTACTCATCACGCGGACCATGAACACTATTCAACTGAAACCCCAAGAGCGCCCCCGCTCCGGATTCAATCCCTGCGTACAAATATTTTTGGTAAGGAATTTCTTCGCGAAGCTTCGGGCTTTCCTTATAATTGATATCACGGTAAGAAACGCCCAACTCATCAAAAATGAATCGGATTTGGTGCGTAGAAAGGCCGTTTGCAGGATGAAATTCTCTTGGGGACGCTTTCTCTGCCAATGCGTTCAAGTGTCGGTAGGAAACATCAGGCACTTTCAAGTGGCGAGAGAGAAGAGATCTTAAAGCCACTTGTGCACAGGCCTTTGTAGCCCCGTTTTGTTGTGCATACAAAACGCCTTCAATCAAAAACGACCTACCTAATACATTCAACCGATAGGTTTTGGGTAAAGGAACGCAGTTGTGAGGGTGGTAGTATTTCCTGAAAACCGCTTCAAATACATGGTGCTGATCAATTTTCAGGCCGGGGGACCAATCATATTTGATGATGGCATACCCAACCAAATCTCTCGAATCCAGTGACTTCACTTCATCTTGTTTTTGGAACTCCTTCCCCCAGAAACTCAGGCGAGTCAACAAGGGCATCTCATAATCATGGCTAAGCTTCAGAAAATCTTCGTTTTCTTCTTCAATCAGGCCAGTTGCTGGAATTGATTCGGCCACCAAGGTTTGGGCACCGGAAGATCTTGCCAACGAAAAACATCGGTGGATTGCATGGGTATCCCCTGTAGTGGATTCCAGAAACTCAAATACCGAAAACGGAGGCGAAATTTTCGAAATTACACATGACTTACCTGAAGAATCACCCCTTCTGTGCGCCTCCAAGTCCATTTTTTACGCCTTTTTTACGCTCTTAAACCGCAGAGTCCCGTTACCTGCATTTTGATGAGCTTTTTCAATTTTGCGAAGAAACCCGCCCACTTCGCGTTTGTGTTTCATTTCAACCGTCACGGTTTTGGTTTCATTTCCGAATTGTTGTAGCATTTTTTCAGCAATCTTCGGGCTGGAATAGGTCGTTTTCATAGGATAGACACTAAAAGTTTGGTATTCAAGGCGTTTTAATTTTAGTCGTGATGATACGGGATTGCAACCCTTATTCCCCAAATGATTGGGCGGGTCGGGGGACGTGACCGAAATCGACGCCCCCGTCCCCGTGGTTTAGGGCAGGGGATGCTCTTCGTTGGCGGTTTTGCCGGCGATGTAGCGGTTGATGCAGTTCAGGTAGGCCTTGGCGGCAGCTTCGACGATGTCGGTGCTGGAGGCCTTCCCGGTCACCAGGCCGTGGTCGTCGAAACGAACCGTCACCGTCACCTCGCCCTGGGCGTCCTTGCCGGTGGTGATGGATTGCAGGGCGAAATCCACCAGCGTGCCGGGCACTTGGGTGATGCGGTCGATGGTTTTCAGGGTGGCGTCCACGGGTCCGTCCCCGCAGGCGGCGTCCTCAGAAATGACACCCTCTTTTTCCAAGCGCACCGTGGCCGTGGGCACGGTGACGTTTCCGGTGGAGACGTGCAGGTAGTTCAACACAAAGGTGCCGGGCGGTTTTTCCATGATGTGCTGCTGCACGATGGCCACCAGATCATCATCGTAGACCTGTTTCTTTTTGTCGGCCAAATCGATGAAGGCATTGTACGCGCCCTCCAATTTCTCGCCGGTCAACTTAAAGCCCAGGTCGTGCATGTGTTCGCGGAACGCGTGGCGTCCGGAATGTTTGCCCAACACCAGCTCGGTGCCGCTCAGGATTCCCACGTCCTCGGGGTTCATGATTTCGTAGGTGGTGCGCTCCTTCAACATGCCGTCCTGATGAATGCCGGACTCATGCGCAAACGCGTTCGCGCCCACGATGGCCTTGTTGCGCTGCACGTGCAATCCGGTCAACTGGCTCACCAGACGACTGGTCCGGAATATTTCCTTGGTTTCCACCTTGGTGTACAGATCGCCAAACGCATCCTTGCGGGTGCGCAGCGCCATCACGAACTCCTCCAGCGAGCAGTTGCCCGCGCGTTCGCCGATGCCGTTCATGGTGCATTCCACCCCGCGGGCGCCGTTTCGGACCGCCTCCAAGGAGTTGGCCACCGCCAGTCCCAAGTCGTTGTGACAGTGCACGTGGATCACGGCCTGGTCGATATTCGGCACGTTTTCCTTCAGATAGCGGATGCAGCGTCCGAATTCCTCCGGCACCGCATAGCCCACCGTATCGGGAATGTTCACCGTCGTCGCCCCGGCATCAATCACCGCTTCCACCACCTCGGCCAGAAAATCCAACTCCGTGCGGGAGGCGTCCTCCGGACTGAACTGCACGTCTTCAACATAGGTCTTGGCCTTTTTGACCCCGGCCACGGCGGCCTTGATGATTTCCTCTTTGGCCTTGCGCAGTTTGAACTGGCGGTGAATGGCCGAAGTGGCCAAAAAAACGTGGATGCGCCCGCGTTTGCCCGCCGGGGCCACCGCTTCGCCCGCCGCCTCGATATCCCGGTCCACGCAACGGGCCAGACCCGCGATGCGGGGCCCTTTGATAGTGCGGGCGATTTCCTGGACGGCGGCGAAATCTCCCGGGGACGCGATGGGAAAGCCCGCTTCGATGATGTCCACGTTCAGGCGGGCCAAGGCGCGGGCCACCTGCAGTTTCTCCTGCAGGCCCATGCTGGCGCCGGGGCACTGTTCCCCGTCGCGCAGGGTGGTATCAAAGATCAAAACCTGGTCTTGTTTCTTTTTGCTGCTCATGATGTACTCTCTGGATGTTACTTTCTGTTTTGGGAGGGTCCGCCACGCGCCGGGAAGGGGATACAAAAAACCCGCCGGGCCGCGGCGGGTGTTTTACGAAAATTGGGGTTCAGGTCAATTACACACGCACACGGGATCGTCCTTCAAGAAGAAGGAGAAGAAGCGCACGTAGGTTGAGGATCTGATGGATCATGGGTTAAGTATAAGTGGATGATGGGAGCTGTCAACCCCGGATGTAGACAAAATGATCAAAAAAGGTACTGAACTTTGAGGGCATTTGGGGGGACGGGAGCGCCAATCTCCGCATTGGCAAGGGGCGAAGGGGGCGATTTCGGGCGGGAATGCCCTCAAAGTGCGGGACCCGGAAGGCATGATCACTTTTCCCGTTTCCAGCCGCTGTAGAGTCCCACGGGATAGCGCAGGGCCCGAAACGGCCAGACCAACATCAGATCCGCAATCCAGGGATCGGAGCGTTTGGGCTTGTCCGGAGCAATGCGCCAGGCCCAGAACGCCATCAGCACCCGCATGACCAGGCTGAAGAGAAACACCATCTGATACCCGTTGAGGTGCAGGAATCCGGTGGCCACCAATCCCCCTCCGGCAAAGCTCACATACCGTCCCCCGAGAATGGCCGACAGCCCGCCAAACAAGCCGCAGAAGCCAATCATGGCCGCCACGAACATGGGGCGATGATTTTCAGGGGAAGCCTGGAACATCAGGCCGTTGTGCGCCACCCCAAACCCGGCGTTCCACATGCCGTCGAAAAACAGAATCGGCAACAGAATGGGGAAAGCGTTGGCGGGGGTCACCAGCAGAAACGCGGCCGCAATCAGGGATTTGAAGATGAAACAAATGCGGACCAGAAACACGCAGCCGCGGCGTTGGGCCACCTTTCCCCAACCGCGAGCGGAGAGGGCGGTACCCACCCCCTGCACGCACCAGAGCAGGGTCGCCTCCCACACCGTCATGTGCAGCCCCACAAACAAGTAAAAACCCATCAGGGCCGCCGCGCAGGAGGAAATCGCGCTCCAGGACCCGAAAAAAGCCACCAGTTTTCGATAACGGGCATCCAGCAACGGTTCGAAAAGAATCCGGATCGGATGCGCGGGCGGCTGGCGGGGAAAGGCCGGTTCGTGGACCTTGGCAAAGAGGGCGATATCCACCACTCCGGCCAGGACGCTGAAACAGCCCACCGTCACCACCAGCGGCATGAGCGCAAATTGGTCCGACCAACTCAGGGACATGATCAGCAAATAGCTCAGCACCCAGGTGGCCGAACTCCAGGTTTGCCGCACGCCCCAGTAGCGATTCAGCATCCGCCGGGGAATCAAATCCCCCATCCAGGAATACCACAGGGGCGAAGCCATGTGATTCAGCACGTTGCCGCCGAAAAGAAACGCCAGCATCCAGGCCACCCCGGTCGCATTCCGCAGCGAGGGAAACAGCGGCGGAATCAGCATTACCGGCAGGTATAACAGCCGACCAAGGATCATGCAGAACATGAACGCCGGTTTGCGGCGGGTCAGCCGACGCGACAGCAACGCCCCCACGAACTGCATGCTCAGCGCCAGCATCGGAATGCCCGCGTACAGCCCGATTTGCGTCGGAGTCGCCCCCAGATTTTCCAGAAATTTGGTAATGAGCGGAGAGGAGACCCCGGTGTTGTACACCATGTACAAACAACCGCTCAAGGTAATCAGTCGCAAGGAGTGGTGGAGGTCGCGTGAAGAGGGCATGAGGAGTTAATTTGTGTACCTACCCTTTTTCCGAGCCTCGGAAAAGAAATATTTGGGCTTTCCGACAGTCGGAAAAAGAAGCGGTCCGAGTCCCGACTTTAGTCGGAAGTCCACGAGCGCCCTTTAGGGTGCGATACGCGTCGGAAGAGGTCGAAACGGCTGAAGAATAGACCTCTGGCTCAGAAATCCCGGACCGTAAACGGTCCTCTGGACTTCCGACTGAAGTCGGGACTTCGGCGCGACACGCGTCGGAAGAGGTCGAAACGACTCAAGACAAAGAGGACCATAAACGATCCTCTTGCATTTTACGCTTGAAGTTCAGGCGTAATCCGAGGATGCTTCTCCTTATGAAACCGAACATACGACTGGTTCCCATGAGTAAAACCGGGCGGGGAAAAGCGGGAATGACCTGCGGAAAGGTGCTTGGACTCCTCGCCGGAATACTTTTGGTGGCATTTTTGGGGTCGGTAGGGATGTCGATTTATCGTCAATTAAACGCCCCCAGGGAGGAACGTGAAATTTCCAGAACTGTTTCGATTGCAAGGGCGATTTTTCAGTTGATCGAACAAGAAAATTTGGAAATTGAATCGGACGGGCAACTTCATCTCTGGCCCGCTCGGGATCAAGTGCCCTTTCCGGAAACCAGTACCGAATATTTTCGATGGCTCATCGAAAACAACATACTCCATAAAGGTTTGGTTGATTGGATCGACCTCGGCAATGATGAAGAGAATACCGATCATAAAACCCTGACCGCCGAACAAAACCCATGGTCGGTTGTGGTGGATTTGACGCCCAAAACCGCCCAACCCCGTGACCCTTTTCTGATCTCCCGCAACCTGAACGAGTCCGCTTTGATCGACTGGCAGGGGGACAAGCGGATGCGACTCGAAAATGTCGGACGGAGAGGGACGCAAAACACATATGTCACCCCTTTTGATGACAGGCTTTTGGTGGTGGTCACCATGGACGGGGGTGGCTCGGTTCTCTATCGCAGATCGTTTTTTTGGCGCGAGTTGAACCCAAATTCACGGACCAATCGTATTTTGAATCCGTAGGAGGGCATGGAGGGGCGAAATATTATAGCCTGAGGTTTGGGCCCCCCTCGTCCTCGCCTGCGCATGTGCCTAAAGGCACGCGCATGAAGCCGGATTCATGGCCTGTTGATTTATTCCAGCATGAATAAAATTTAACCCTGAAACCGTGAGATCTTTGCTGTGCATGGAATTTTGCACGCTGCCCGGATCAAAACTCCGCATCGACGTTTTCACTTTTGAACAAGCAGACTCGCCCATCTTGTCCCGTGAGGTGCCAGCGCGCGTCTTTCATTCGCAAATCCCGCACATGCCGCAGGAACAACCCCCAAGAGGGGAGGTGTTTGCCGTTTTTGTTTCCAAACATGTTGATCTCAGGGTAGCTTTGGCTGTTTTCTGGGATTTTCTCGAGTATTTGTTCGGCGCGAACCCCGCCCCTGCATTCGATGTCCAAGTCCTCAAAACGGAGGTTTTTCACCGGATGACCGGGATAACCGGTGATGCTGGCGCTGTAGGGGCCTGCTTCGCGAATCCTGATTCCACGCACCTCGATGTCCTCGAGAATGCCGGGTCCCGCGTTGGGGTCGAATGCACCCTTGAGCCGGGTATGATGCCGGTTGCCGAGTTTGATGAGGAATGGGGCGAGCACGCGGTCAATTCGCAGGTTTTCCAGGCGAATGCCACGCATGACGGCTCCGTCCACACACTCCAGCGCGAAGCCGCTGTTGGCCGGTCGGCCCTGCGGAAAGCCTGGCATGGGCGCGGGGACGCGGGAGGGAGAGGTGTGACAATCCCGTACCAGGATGTCCTCAAAACCGCCCACGGATTCGGTGCCGAATTTGATGGGATGGCAGTTGCTCCACAGGCGGCAGTCCCGCACTTCGATGCGCTTGCAGGCATGGGGACCGGTGCTTTTGAAGACGAGGGCATCGTCATGGCTGTCGATATCGCAGTCGGTCATCAACACGTCCCGGGATCCGTCGATGTCGAGGCCATCGTTGGTAAAATTGCCATGGTTGGAGACGCGAAGGCCTTCGATGCGCACGCCCTCGCAGTCCAAATACTGCTGACACCAGCTTCCCGCGTTTTGCAAGGAAAGTCCGGAAACGGCGAGGTTCTTGCAGTTGATGAATTGCAGAAGCAGGGGACGGCGTTCGCCTTCGGGAATGCCGCTGTCGGGGCAGCCATGCCGACCATCGATCCGGCCCTGTCCCCGAAGCGAGGCCCCGGTGCAATTGTCCGCAAGGATGAGACGGCGGTCAAAAGCGCGGCGGCTTTGCACGCGGTCGTGCGGAAAGAAGGCGGGATAATCGGCGATATCCAGGCTGCCGAGCAGCACCGCGCCCCGCTCTAAAAAGAGGCAAACCCGATCCCGCAACATCAGGGTGCCGGTGATCCATTCTCCAGACGGAATCCGCACCTCTCCGCCACCGGCGGCGGCCATGCGGTCAATTTCCTTTTGAATCACCGCGGTACACACTGTCCCGCGATGGGCGTGCATCTGGTCGATAAACGTAGGTTTCATCAAGGTTCGTTCGCAAAACTGTAATGAATTGTCAATAAAAACCATGAACGGGATGTTTGGAGGAGCGTTTGCGATCCTTACCTAAGGCAAGGCGGAACCTGAAGTTTCGCGCATTTTTCCGTCTGAATCCGTGAAACTGTCCGAATCCATGGTACAGCAATGTCTTTTCTTTTTTGCAATTATGTTGTGTATTTACGTTAGTTGATTGTCTAACCATATATCTTTTGGAGTCGTTTATGAAAATCATTCACAAGCTTTTTGCCTTTTTCTTTATTCTGCCTTGTGTCTTGCGGTCGGATACGCTGCCGCTTCCCCAGTCGGGCGACATGCTGCAAGTGACCTTGGAAGGGCTCTTGTTTCAAAACCCGAATACGCCGGGGCGGACGCTGATGATGGAATTCAACCGTCTGGACGGACATTGGTTCATGGGAGGCGGTCATTCGCCTTCTTACAACCGGGGTACGCATCGCGGGGTGATTTCCTTTACAGAGGAAGGCAGCCTGGATTCTTTCCGGATGCAGGTGGATGTGCAGGGAGACGCCTGGGTGAGTGGCGGGTTTGTCGATGTGAAGATCTCGTGGAGCACAGAGGACGGTGAAACGTTTACCGGCACCTACGAGGGGAAATCCCTCGGACGGAAGGTTTCGGGGGTCGCCCGGGGCGAATATTTTTCCCGTCTGGAATCTTTGCCGGGCTTTGAGGCGGCGGCGCGGGGCCAGCATCCGCGCTTGCTGTTGACGGATGCGGATTTGCCCGCGCTACGCGAAAAAGCGGAAACCGATTTTGGAAAGGAAGCGTTGGCCCGCTTTGAGGAATCCGCGGTCGGGCTGGGTTTGCTCTATTTGTTGCGCGAGGATCCGGCCTATGCCGAACGCGCCAAGGAGGCGGTTCAAGTCCATATGGCGGACATGGAGAGCGGGAACAAATCGATTCGCCACCGTTTTTGGGGATATCGTTTGGAGCAAATCGCCATCACCTACGATTTGTGTTACCATGCTTGGCCGGAGGAGTTCCGGGTCGAGGTGCAAGACTACATTCGGGCGCTTGCCCGCCGCATGCATCGTGAAAGAGGGTCGTGGACGGAGTATGTGCAGTGGCATCCGGAGAACGCCTACAACGCCTCCATGATCTATTCCGGGGTGATCGGGATGTTGGCCATTGCCGACGTGGAAGGCGACGCCCCCAATCCGCCTTCCGCGCCCGAGGTGGAACGTCTCGCTCCGAAGGACTGGACGCTTGAAATCGACGTACCGCAAGTGGATGTGGAACCGGGTGTTATCCCCGCAAAATTCTGGTATTCCGGGCCCTTGAGCCAAGAGCAGTTCCAAGCGTTCCGCGAGGCGGGCGGGGACCTGGCCACCCTGGAACTCGACGAAGAGAAAGTGAGAATGATCGAACGGGATCCCGAGGTACGGGGCATCGTTCGGAGCGGATACACTGGAAATCATGACGCGCTATGTGTCAACCAAGCCTCCGGCACCGCCTTTGACAGTTGGAACATTTTCGCGACCCGCTGGCAAGTGAAGGAAGCCGGCAACTATTATTATCAGAGCAACCACAACGGGGTGGTACCGTATCTGAACGGAGAACGAATCGGCAATTCGGTGCTTCTGAATTTGGAGCCGGGGGAATACACGCTGGTGCTCGCCGCGCCGCTGGGTCGTCCCAACCCCTGGGCGGGCGTCTTCGTGCGTCCGGTCTTGCGTCCCGTGAGCGACGGGGAAGTCGAGAAATTGCAGGCCGAAAAAAACGAGAGCTATGCCCAGTCGCTGATTTTTCAACGTCAGGTGAAAGTCGACTGGGAGAAACTCGGGGGCGTGGATCCGGCCACCACCGCTTTGGTTCGGGACGCCCTGTTCTGGTTCCGCCGCTACGAAGAAACGAAGTTCGGCGCCGCCGGAAGTCAGGTGGGTTCCACCAACAGCATGGCCTTGGAAGGGCCGGGCCTCATGGCCACCATCTACCGGAATGTCACCGGGCAACCCTTGGGACACCGGAACGGAATCGCCTACTGGCTGCCCCGCAAGCTGATGGTCTTTTCCTGGACAGCGGAAGGCGGGGAAGTTCATCAGGACTTTTTTGGGGATGCCGGTTTTCACACCAAAGGCTTTCAAGACGAGCGTCCAAACCGTGGTCTGATTCTCTCCGCACTTTTCCCGACCATAGCCCCGGAATTTCAGCCCATGGCCTGGTGGTTCTGGCAGGAGGCCGGCAATCCGTTCAAGGCCCATGCTTTGCCCCAAGCCAACCGCCTGGTGAGCGCGGGGCATCCCGGCACCAGCTACAACAGCATTCCCGTCTATGCCTTCCTGCATGCTCCGTTGGATATGGAGCCGCGGCACCCGTCCGAGGTGTTGCCCAAGAGTTGGCATGATTCGGTCACCGGCGACTTTATTTTCCGCAATGCCTGGGAAAATGAACAGGATGTGGTTTTGCAAATGACCGCCCAGCAGACCTATAACCGCGGGGGGAGCCAGACCTCCGGATCCTTCGCGCTGCGGGGGCTGGGTCACAATTGGACCGCGGATCACGTGGTCAGCATGACCTCCATGCCGCCGCGCAACGAACACCCGGTGGTGCAAACCGAAAATCCCAATCAGTTCCGCGAGGGGCGGGGACGCGTTCTCGAAGCGCAATCGTATGCCGATGGCTCGGGGGTGGTGCGCATGGACCTCTCCAAGTCGTATCGGAGCCAATCGGAGCAGGTGGAACACCGAAGAGACGTGCGGGACAACACCGGAGCGATCTATCCCGGCGTCTTGGTTGATGATGGCGGAAACCTCTCGGCCATCCGAACGATTCTCACCGATTACAGTGGCGCCGCCGGCGTGCCCGCAGTCGTGATTCTCCTCGATCAGCTTGAAGGCGTCGAAAATCATTTCTGGAGTTGGCCGCTGAGTATTGATATTCAGATGCGGGGCAACTCTCCCGGAACCACGACCCCCATCGAACGCGTCGAAATTGAAAAACCCGAACATGTGCACCTCTTCGACAATGGTTTCCACTTGCGGCACGGGGACAAACAGCTCACCACCCGCTTCATTTCGGATGAGAAACTCGATGTGGGCTTGATCGGCCTTCAAAATCTTCGCCATATCGTCCATTCCAGGTGCCAGCTTCGCACCCGCAATTTGCTGATCGCGGAGGGGACGGACACCTACCTCGCGGTCATCACCCTCGGCGAAGGAGACCCGCCCGAAATCGAAACCGAACGTTCCGGTGATTCCTTGCAAATCAAAATCGGGGATGCCATGTACCGTTTGGAAAAGGGCCATCTCCGGTTTGAAGGAAAAAACGATGCGGTTCCTTTTCCGCCGCTCCAGTGAGATTGGATCGTTGACCAACCTTTGTACGAAAACGATGAAACTACTGATTCTTAGCGACCTGCATCTGGTATCCCCTGCCGACCCGCACCTTGGGCAGCACAAACAACGCGCCCATTTCGCGAAAGCACGGCATCACTTGCCCGCATTGCGGGAGGCCATCGGACGCGAATCGCCCGACTTCCTGATTTCCCTTGGGGATCTGGTCGATTGGTACAGCGATGAAAACCGGGATTTCGCGCTGGCGTTTCTTGAATCTCTTCAGCTACCCTGGGCCATGACACCGGGCAATCATGACGGATCCTCTCCCGTTCCTGGGATTCCGGATCCCGGACTGAGCGGATGGGAGGCGGCCGGCGTGGCAATCCACAACCGAAAACTGGAACTGGACCCTCTTCATGCGTATCTCGTCAACAGTCACGACTCCAACGTGCCGCCGGGAACCGAAACCTGGCTGCGCGAGGCCTTGGACCCGGAGGAGGTGAACGCGGTGTTTACCCATGTGCCGCCCGACACGCCCGAGACGCGGGCCGCGATTCTCGCCCGGGAGCCGCAACGAAACTTGCGGAAATACGTGCAGAGTCAGGCCCCCGGACTGTTTGAAAACGCAATGGCGGAAACCGTGGCTTCTGTCTGGAGCGGGCACCTTCATTTCCACGCCACCGCGCGGATCGGGAAAACCCGGTTCAATATCCTGCCGCTCTCCATTCACGCCCACGGCAAAACCTATCCCGAACAGGGACATTTCCATGTCTTGGACACCCGAACCATGGATACACAACAAATTTACTTCGAACCCACCCCTTGAATCATTCCATAATCCATGAACCTACTCTTCTTATTTACCGACGAACAGCGACGCGACACCCTTTCCTACCATGGCAACGACTTCGTGCACATGCCGAACCTCAATGCCCTGGCGGATCAGGCCTGCGTCTTCGACAATGCCCACTGCACCAACCCGGTTTGCACCCCTTCGCGCGGGTCCCTGATGACCGGCCTCTATCCCCATGCCCACGGCGCCGTGGGCAACAACATGCCCCTGAATGCCGATGCCCGCTGTCTGCCCGATCTCCTTTCACCCTCGGCGCGGGAGGAAACCCGCATCGAATACAACGGGAAATGGCATCTGGGCGACGAACTCTACGCCCAGCACGGCTACGAACGCTTTGTCTCCATCGAAGACATCTACTGGCCCCACTTCAGCGAACGCCGCAATCCGTCCGACCGCAGCGACTATCATCACTGGCTGCGCGCCAAGGGCTTCACGCTCGGGAATCGGGACAGTTTTTCCCGCGAGTTTGAAGCCCAGTTGCCGGAGGAATTCTGCAAACCCAAATTCCAAGCCGACCACGCCTGCCGCTTCATCGAGGAAAACAAAGGCCGTCCCTGGATGCTCACCGTGAGCATGTTGGAGCCCCACATGCCCTTTTTCGGTTGTCGGGACGGACAGTACGACCCGGAAACGGTGCCGATGTTTTCCAATTTCGACCACGTGCCCGGAGAAAATCCCGACGAGGGTCCGGTGCCCACACATGTCCTCAAGAGTATTCAACGCTGGCGGGACGAAGGCTATGAACATCACGATTTGAACACCGAGGCGGGCTGGCGGAAAATGACCGCGAAGTATCTCGGCCTCTGTTCGCTCATCGACACCCATATGGGCCGCATCCTCGACGCCCTGCGCGAAACCGGTCAGGAAGAAGACACCCTGGTGGTGTTCACCAGCGACCACGGCGAAATGATGGGCAGCCACCGCTTGCTGGCCAAAAAATTCCTCTACCGTGAATCCAGCGGCATTCCGCTGATGATTCGTCTGCCCGGACAAAAGAAGGGCGTTCGACTGAACGGTCCCGCCAGCCAGATCGATTTGGTGCCCACCCTGTTGGATTTGCTCGGACACGCGGTACCGGAACATCTGCACGGGCGCTCCTTGGCGCCCCGTATGCGGGAGGCGGTCACCACAGGAGAAACGGAGGCGGACCTCGGCGGCGCGCAGTCCGACTGCGTGATCGTCCAACACGAATTTTCCCGCAGCCTGCTGTCCGACGACGGCTGGCGTTACACCCTGTACACGCAAAGCGGCGAATGGGAACTCTTTGATCTGAACAACGACCCCGGGGAAACCCGCAATCTTGCCGACGACCCGAAGCATCTCGACCGCGCCCTCGAACTGCATGAACAAATCCGGCAGTGGCAACAACGCACCGGCGACACCTTGGAACTCCCCGCGCCGAAAACCTGGAAAACGCTCACCTGAACCCCAAAGCCTTCATCATGAAAAAACACATCCTTTTCAATCTTCACGCGAAATCCCGCCTCCTGGCCGCGGGGTTCCTTTGCCTCTCCTTTGCGCTGAGCCTGAACGCCGCCGACTGGGGGTACCGAACGGCCCACAATTATCATCCGCCGCTTGAGGACGGCATTCAGCTCACCGGGCACGGGCATTTGGTCCGCACCCTCTGGTCCCACGAAGACGTGCACACCGGCATTTCCAGCTCCAGCGCCGGGAAGGCCATCAACCTCCTCGCGCAGGGATTTGACCCCACCTATGGCGAAACCTCGGCCGCCGTGGTGGTGGACGGCGTGTATATTCTCTCCTGGTCCGAAGTTACCGGAGACGTGTCCGCCCGACCCGAATCCATCACCGACCGTTATCATCGCGGCGAAGAAAATTACGAGGCCCTCAAGGACACCTATTTCCGCATAGACGCCAACTGGAACACCCTCGCCCTGAACGCGGAAACCGGAGAAAAGCTCTGGAAAGTTTCCCAACCCTCGGCCTCCCTCAATTTTCAAAGCAGCAAGCGAGGCCACAACGGACTCGATCCGGTTGCCGGAAACGGCATTTACGTGACCCTCACCATCACCGGACGCGTGTACGCCTACGACATCGCCACCGGGGAGCTGCGCTGGGAAACGAATTTGGGCGAGTGGCATGAGCGCGCCGAAGCGTATAAAGCCGAGGCCTTGGCCGAGCGCAATTTGCCCGTCACCGACGACGGACCCTTCGGCAATGTGCGTTCCGGCGCGGCCATGGTGGGCGACAAGGTGATCCTCCCCGATTTGCGCGGCGGCCTGATCGCCGTGCGCGCGGAGGACGGCTCGCAAATCTGGCACTTGGACGAAGCGGTCATGAACGGACAGGGCAACCCCCGCCTTTGGGAACATGGCGGCAAAACCTACATGATCACCCACACCATTCACCAGCCGCACAACCGCGTGCATCTGATTGACCCCGAGGACGCTTCCATTCTCTGGACCCATGAGACCGGCTTTAACCCCGGCAAGCTGCTGATCGGTGAAGACATGGTGCTCCTCAACCCCGATTCCGACCGCCGCACACCCGCCCTGCTGGCCGCCTATCGCATCACCCTCGACGGCCTCGAACGCCAGTGGCGCTTCCCCGACGATGACAGCAACCGCGTGCCCACCGCGCTGGGCGGCAGCCGCTCCTGGGAGCGCAAAGGGGTGATTGCCAACGGATTTTTGTACATGGCCATCGGCCAGCCCAACGAAGACCGCCGCACCGCCTCCTTTGATCTCGCCACCGGCGAAGAACTTCACCGCGGCGACTACCGTCCCCCCAACAACAACATCGGGCAACCCTTCGTGCACGGAGACAAGTTGTATTGGCACATCTCCTCCACCGGCGCACAAAACGCCGGTCTGTACATCTACCAACGACACGGGGACGGCACCATCGAACTTCTCGATGAATTCCATTACCGTCCCCTCGGCGTCACCATCAACACCGACTACCTGCATCCCACCGACTACCCGATGTCCAACGGGCGCATTTTCCTGCGCGGCTACACCAACATTCTGGCCATTGATTTGCGGGAACCCGCCCATACGCCCGTGGAATTCCTCTTGGAAAATGGCTGGGCCGGTTTTCATCGACCGATGCGCACGGTGTTGATTCCCAACGAAAACCGGGGCATTGAACTTGCCCGGCTGGAAGTGCCGCCCCGCCGTGAATTGGGCGTGGTGGGCACCACCGCCCGCCGGAACGATGTCTGGAGCCGCATCGACTTCGACGAAGAACTCAAAATCGGCGGGGCCTGGGACACGAACGCGACGGTGCACCTCGATATTTTCTCTTGGCCCGCCCATATTGTCATGGAGGAAGCCGAAGGCAACGAATGGCGCGGACAATGGACCCGGACCTTTCCCGGCTGGGAGGAAACCCTCACCCGCGAAGGCACCCTGCACGAAGTCAGTGAAGGCGGATATCCTTCCCGCGGCTGGCCCACAGGATGGCTCGAACACCAGCCGGTCACCTTCTTCACGGATCTGGAAGAGGGCCAGGAACGGGTCTTCCTGCAAATCTTCGGTTCCCTGCCCCGCGTGGCTGGAGACTTTCAAAACATGACCCTCTGCCTCGATCACGACGGCGAGAAAGTCGTCAGCGCCGTGGCCGGCGGCTTCCGCTACAATCAGTCCTACCACGAAGTCGACGCCTCCGGACTCAAAGTCACGCCCGAAGGCATCACCGGCACCGCCCGCATCATCCTCAACGGGGACCCGTGGCTACGGGAACCCGACTGGAAAAATGGCGGTTCTTTGATGGGTCTGCTGACCGTGGACGCGCGCTTTGGCGAAGCCAACGACAAAGGCGTCTACCCCATCACCGGAGACTGGACCCTCGAATGGGGCGTATCCGGTGAACTGACCGGGAAAATTCACGCAAACTTGAATGATTAATCGATGAGACACTCACAATCGTATCCAACAAAGGAAAAGATATGAAAACCCTACTCCGTACCCGCCAAACCTTGATGAGCCTTGCCGCTTTATCGCTGTCCGCCTCCCTGCACGCCTCCGACTGGGGATACCGCACCGCCCACAACTATGTGGTCCCGCGGGATGAAAATGTGAAGCTGACCCCGCACGGACATTTGGTCCGTCCGCTTTGGTCCTACGAAATTCACACCGGCATGAACAGTACCAGCGCCGGCCCCGCACAACATGTTCTGAACCAAGGCTTCGAACCCACCTATGGGGAAACCGCCGCCGCGGTGGTGGTGGACGGGATCTACATTCTCTCTTGGTCGGAGGCCACCGGAGACGTCTCCGCCCGCCAGGAATCCTTGACCGACCGCTATCACGGCGGCGATGAAACTTACGCGGCCCTCAAGGACACCTATTATCGCATCGACGCCAACTGGAACACCCTCGCCCTCGACGCCGATACCGGCGAGAAGCTCTGGCAGGTATCCCAACCCTCCGCTTCCATCAACTTCCAGAGCAGCAAACGCAGTCATAACGGCATTGATCCCGTGGCCGGAAACGGCCTTTACGTCACCCTCACGGTGACCGGACGGGTGTTTGCCTACGACATCGCCACCGGGGAAACCCGCTGGGAAACCACCATTCCGGGATGGCATGAAACCGCCGAAGCCTTCAAGGCGGAGGCCCTGGAAAATCGCAACCTTCCCATTGTCGACGACGGCCCCTTCGGCACCCTCCGCCCCGGCGCGGCCATGGTGGGCGAAACCGTGATCATCCCCAATCTTCGCGGCGGTCTGATCGCCCTGAACGGCAGCGATGGCTCCGAGCTGTGGACGATTGAGGCGTCCGTCATGAACCGGCAGGGCAATCCGCGCCTCTGGGAACACGAGGGCAAAACCTACCTGATTACCCACGAAAATGGTGGAGACCGGGCCGTGTTTTTGATCGATCCCGTCAACGGGTCCATCCTGTGGCGTCACGAAACCGGAAATAATCCGGGGAAACTGATTTTGGGGGACGATTTTGTGATGTTGAATCCGGAACGCGAGGATCCCGGCCTTTTGGCCGCCTATCGGATCTCTCTGGACGGTCTGGAGCGCCTGTGGCGCTTTCCGAATGTGCGGGAAGGCCGGGCCTACCACAACCATGTCCATTTAAGCGCCAGCCGGGGACCCGAACGCAAAGGGTTGATCGTAGACGGTCGTTTGTATCTCGCCCTTGGCCATCCCGGTAAACGGCCCGAAACACGGCGGCTGGGGGTCTTTGACATCGAAACCGGCGAGGAACTCTACCGCAGTGAGTACAACATCACCAACAGTGTCGCCGCGCCGACCAGCTACAATGACAAAATGTATTGGCAAATCACCAACACCAGCGCCGAAAACGCCGGCTTGTACATTTACCAAAAACACGAGGACGGTTCCATCGAACGGACCGGCGAAGCCCGCTATCGCGCCCTGGGCTCCATGTTGACCACGGATTACTCTTACCCGACCGATCGCCCTTTCACGGCGGGACGGACGTTTTTGCGTGGTCGCACGAATATCGTGGCCCTGGATTTGACCGTACCGCCGCCCGGTTCCGCGGATCTGCAAATGAAAAACGCTTGGTCCGGGTTTCATCGTCCGGTGGAAGGGGTTTTGATTGCCAATGAAAACCGCGAAATCGCGTCCGGACGCATCGAAGTTCCTCCGCGCGGTGAATTGGGCGTGGTCGGCACCACCGCGCGGCGCACCGATATCTGGAGCCATATCGAATTTGAGGAAGGCCTCAAAATCGGCGAGGCCTGGGAAACCACCGCCGAAGTTCACATGAGTATATTCTCCTGGCCGGCCCGTATCGTCATGGAGGAAGCCCAAGGCACCCAATGGCGCGGACAATGGACCCGGACCTTTCCCGGCTGGCAGGAAACCCTCACCCGCGAAGGCTCTCTGCATGAAATCAGTGAAGGCGGATATCCCGCCCGCGGCTGGCCCACCGGATGGCTCGAACACCAGCCCGTCACCTTTTTCACGGATCTCGAAGAGGGTCAGGAACGGGTCTTCCTTCAAATCTTCGGTTCCCTGCCCCGGGTGGCCGGAGACTTCCAAAACATGACCCTCTGCCTCGATCACGACGGCGAGAAAGTCGTCAGTGCCGTGGCCGGAGGCTTCCGCTACAACCAGTCCTACCATGAAGTCGACGCCTCCGGACTCAAAGTCACGCCCGAAGGCATCACCGGCACCGCCCGCATCATCCTCAACGGCGACCCGTGGCTTCGCGATCCCGACTGGAAAAACGGCGGTTCTTTGATGGGCCTGCTGACCGTGGACGCCCAGTTCGGTGAAGCCAACGACAAAGGGGTCTACCCCATCACCGGCGAATGGACCCTCGAATGGGGCGTTTCCGGCGAACTGACCGGGGAAATCAATGCCGTCCTGAGCGAATAACAAGCAAATATGAGGCCTGTCGATTTATTCAAAGATGCATGGAGAAACCGCTTATCTTCGCTTATCTTACGCTAATAAAATACATGTTTGGTTAATTTTAGCGCATATTAGGCTGAAGTTCACAGCGAAAAACGCATAACCCCTTTGTTATTAGATATATACC
>JAFIGC010000237.1 GCA_020831635.1 Verrucomicrobiota bacterium
TTGCATACGAAATTACCCCCAAGCTGCTTTTGTCTTTGAAAAAATCAGCCGTAAAGATCTCACGGTTTCAGGAAAGAAGGCTTGCCTGCTTTAGGTTTGACATCATGCCGCTAAAATGTACACAGCCACAGTGCATATTAGAAGCAGACTTATGAACGCAACCGCCGTTGACTGTCCAGGACTTGGATTGTAAAAAGTTCAACCCCTAAGCTGAATGGAATGACATGCCTCCCCCCCTCCCAGTCTATCTGATCACCGGTTTTCTCGGCAGCGGGAAAACGACGCTGTTGCGGCGGATCGCGGAGACGCTGGCGGAACTGCGCATGGTCTTTCTGGTGAATGAACTGGCGGGGCGGGATGTGGACGCGGGACGACTGCGGAACTCGGGGCCGGAGACCGTCTCGGTGGTCGGCGGCAGCATCTTCTGTGAGTGCAAGGCCGCTGATTTTCTGCGCATGTTGCGGGAGGAGGTAATGCCCGCCCACCAAAATCAGACCTTGGATGCGCTGGTCATCGAAACCAGCGGCATCGCCGACCCCTCCGCCATCGGCACCCTGATCGAAAAAGCGGGCTACGGAGATCAATTACAGGTGCGCGGTATCACCACCGTCCTGGCCCCGATGAGTTTCCACAAACTTTTCGGGAAACTTCCGGTTTTGGAGGCCCAACTCCGTGCCGCCGGCACCATCCTGCTCAACAAATGCGATCTGGCCACCCCGGAACAAATCACCGGTTGCCGTGAAGCCATCCGCGCCCTCAATCCAGAAGCGCGTCTGCTGGAAACCTCCTTTTGCCAGGACCTGCCCGAATTTGATCTCCCCCGCACGACCGCGCTTCCCCAAGCAGCCTTCGGAAAATGCAGTGACCTCCGTTTCAAAGCGGAAACTCTGACCCCACCCGATTTCGAAGACGAGGCCGCCCTCAAAGCGTGGTGCGGCGAGGCCCTCCGCGTCAAAGGCATCGCCCGCATTGGCGGGGAACTGATGGAGGTGGATCTTACGCCAGAAGAAATTCGAGTGCGGAGTGCGGAATGCGGAGTTCGGAGTGACAGGGGAATGCGAAGTGCGGAGTACGGAGTGCGGAGTGAGTTGATAAGGATTGTATCCATTCCGCACTCCGCACTCCGAACTCCGCACTCCCTCTTGGCCTGCGACGTTTTCCGCGAGGAGTTGGAAGCCCTTGAACTCCCCCTGCCGCCGGTGCGCTGGCTGGAGATGGGATTGCACGACCGGCCGGACGAACTGCGCCGCCGATTGCAAGCGGAGATCGACGCCCTGGACGCCGAGCCCGGCGATGATCCGATCCTGCTGCTGTACGGACTCTGCGGGGGCGGCCTCAATGGAATTACCGCCCGGCGGCGTCCGCTGGTTTTGCCCCGGGCCCACGACTGCATTGCCTTGTTGCTGGGCTCCAATGAACGCCATCAAGAGATTCAGAAAGCCTGTGCCGGCACCTATTTTTATTCGCGCGGCTGGATTCGCGAGCGGCGGGTGCCCGGTCCCGACCGCCCCGACTGGCTGCGCGAACTGTACGCGGAAAAATTTGACGAGGAAATGATCGAGGAATTGATCGAAGCCGACCGCGAAGCTTTTGACCCTTATGAACAGGCGCTTTTCATCCGTACCCCGGCGTCAGGGGAGGGGGAGGCCTATTGTCAGCGCTGCGCCGCCCACCTGGGCTGGCGCTTCACCGCCGCGGAAGCGGACACCCGTTGGCTGGAGGATTTTTTCAAGGGGAATTGGGACGAAAAACGCTTTGTCATCCTCTCCCCGGGTCAGTCGCTGCGCGCCTCCGGAAATGCGGAGATCTTTGCATGAGGCCTCCCCGCGTTGTCGATGAGCGCGGGGAGCCGCTTCCCATGCCGCGGGCGCCAAGGGAGGGACAAAAACTCAGTGCCTGGCTTTCGGCAAATGACCTTCCCTTGAATACCCGATGCGGGGGGAGGGGACTTTGCCGGGGCTGCGAGTTGCAGGTGGAAAGCCGCGCGATCAAGGCCTGTCAATGCACTGTGGATACTTTGGCGGGCCAGACGATCCACTTGCCCAAGGCCTCGCGGCACGACGCCTCCATCCATGGGGTCAGCGCCTTCGAAATCCCACCAAGTCTCCTGGAATCGCTGGAACCGCTCCCGCGGGCAAACGGGGTGGCCCTGGACCTCGGCACCACCACGATCGCGGCTTCGTTTTGGTGCGGTTCGCCCCCGCGCTGTGTGCGCAACGCCACTCGCGCCAATCCGCAGCGGGCCCACGGCGACAACGTGGTCAGTCGCATCCAGTTTTCGATCGATTCGTCCGAGGGTCTGTACATCCTCCGCGAAATTCTGATGCGAGAGGGAATCCTTCCATTGCTGGATGAAATTTGCAGCGGGGAAGTACCCGATCGAATTTATGTCACCGGCAATCCCGTCATGCTGCATATCCTCGCGAGAAAAAGCCTGAAAGGATTCTCCGCCTGGCCCTTTGCCCCGGTGTTTCTCGATACGCGCAACATGGAAATTGCCGGACTGGCATTTACCCTGCTGCCTTCCCTCGGACCTTTTGTGGGTTCCGATGTGCTCGCGGGTGCGCTGGCCTGCGGCTGTCTGGATGCCGACCCGCCCAGTCTGCTCATAGACTTCGGCACAAACGGCGAAATCCTCTTGCGCGCCCGCGACGGACTCCATGCCACCGCCACCGCCGCCGGACCCGCTTTTGAAGGCGGTCGACTGCAGTGCGGGGCCGCCGCCGGACCCGGGGTCATCTCCCGCTTCGGTAGCCTCGACGAACTGTCCGGCGGCCAGTCCGCCCACGCCATTTCCGGCGCCGCCTATGTCGATGCCATTGCCCTCGCGCACGGGGCCGGATGGCTGAACGAATCCGGACGTTTCCAACAGATCCGGGAGATCAACCCCGCGCCCGGAGTCGTCATCACCGAAGCCGACATCGCCGAACTCTTGCAGGCCAAAGCCGCCATACAGGCCGGGTGGACCACCCTCTGCGAATGCGCCGGTATTTCGCCAAGGGATCTCCGACACGTCTACATCGCCGGAGGCTTCGGCTATCATCTCACACCCGCCCACGCCCGGGCCATCGGCCTGATTCCGCCCGTTTTTTCCGACCGCATCCATCTCGTCGGCAACGCCTCCCTCGCCGGGGCCACCCTCGCTCTGCTCAGCGCCCGCGCCTTGACCCGCATGGAAAGCACTCGCGCCGGGGTGAATCTGATCGAACTCAACCAAGTCGAAAGCTTCGAAGACCACTACATCGACAGCCTTTCGCTATCTCTTCGGGAAAACTATCAGCGTCCTCTCGAGCATACATGATTGGGTCAGAGCAGGCGGGGATCAAATGTAAAGGGTTCCGGGGTGCCGAGGTTGATGTTCTTGAAGTTGGCATGCGCCGGGTTCAGCAGGTAGTTGGTTTCGTCGCGAATGATGACGCTGGGCAATTCGAGCACGGCGGAACGGGCCTCTTTCACCCATTGGTCGCCGATCACCTGTGTGGATGGCGGCGGCGGTTCCTCTGTCCATTCCGCGGGAAGGTCGGACGGTTTGAATTTCTCCACAAGCGCATCTTCAAACGCGATCGGGATGGCCACATACTTGAACGATACGGGTGGATTGAGGTGCACCAGGTTTTCGAGCGTGGCCAGCGCCTTGGTCCCGCTGGCGTAAACTACCCGCGTGCCTTGCGAATTCCATCGACCGCCGAAAAGCCTTGCCCCTTCGCCGTCGAAGGCACTGGCGGCGTGCGTCTCCTTCACGATCCGCCAAGCCCGCCTCATCAGGAATAGACTCCGTAGTCGATGCGGCCGAGGAGGTTTTCCACTTCACGGGCGCCAACCTCGGTTTCCGCGTACTCCAACGGAATCTCGCCATTCAGCCCGACTTGCGGGGAGGTGAGCCAACGGCGTCCGTTCTCGAGGGAACCCATCACCGAAGAGGCTTTGCCGAGCAGCCGGGCAAAACGTACCACGCGTTCGGATTCAGCGGCATCCAGCCTGCCTGCGAGTTTGCGCCGATGAAACGTGGCCTTCGAGAAGCCCAGCATCGGAACCAGACGT
The DNA here is from genome assembly GCA_020831635.1 of Verrucomicrobiota bacterium. Lineage (GTDB taxonomy): Bacteria > Verrucomicrobiota > Kiritimatiellia > SS1-B-03-39 > UBA6053 > PXAS01. The sequence goes on from JAFIGC010000237.1 coordinate 4,042, forward strand.
TCCATGGGAAGATCGAGCTGGTTGCGAAGCGTGTCCAACTCGCAAACGGGAAGACCTTCCGTGACGGAATGAATAAGCTTTGAGGCGGTCATGCGCTTCGCGCCGCCGGCAGTGCCCTCAATGCAGTTGGAGACGACGCCTACGCTGTCAGATGTTGTTTTCATATGATACATTTCATAGTCTCATGTACGACTTTTGTCAAGCGAGTGTTCCCCGAAAGGGCAATTGTATCCTATGTGAAAACCCGAGGCGCGGGGCTTGCCAAGCGGGTCCCGACATTGTAAACAGCCCGCATGACTTCGGATTCGAAAGCCCACGATGCTTACGCCGCATGGCGGTTTCCCTCTTTCCGCCTCTTTTTGATGGGGCGGTTTTTGTTTTTGATGGGTACCGCCGCGCAGGGGCTGGCCATCGGCTGGGAAATTTACAACCGCACCGACGACCCCTTTCAGTTGGGGTTGGTGGCTTTGGTGAAAGGCCTGCCCATGATCCTGTTTACCCTGCCGGCGGGGTGGATCGCGGACACCTTTGACCGGCGCAAGGTGATGATTTTCAGCATGTGCGGGGCGACGGTGACCTCCTTGGCCCTGGCTTGGTTCAGTTGGATCGAGGGCTCGCTCTGGATTATGTTCTCCCTGCTGTTCATGGACTCGACCTTCGCCCGCATCGGCGGACCCTCGGGCAGCGCGATCATGCCATTACTACTGCCCCGGCATATCTTCGAAAACGGCATCAAATGGCAGACGAACCTCTTTCAGTTCACCTCCCTCTGCGGTCCCGCCCTCGGCGGCCTGTTGCTGAGCTGGCCGACGGAGGCCTCGTATCTTGTCCGCGGCATCGGGCGGGTGTTCGGACCTGTCGGACGGCGTTTCACGGATCTTTGGCTGAGCTGGCAGGGTCAGACCCCCTATCTTTTGTGTGCGGGTACCTCGGGGGTCTTCATCCTCTTCCTCTTGCGCATGAAAATTCCGGACGCACCCCGCGCCAAACCCGGAAACATGGTGATGCAGGTGATGGAGGGGATTCATTTCGTATGGCGGCGCAAGGTGGTGTTGGGGGCGGTGTCCCTGGATTTGTTCGCAGTGCTTTTTGGCGGGGCCGTGTATCTGCTGCCCGTGTTCGCGCGGGATATCATTGACGTGCATCCCGAAGGCATGAGACCGGAGCGGATGCTCGGCTGGCTGCTGGCAGCTCCGGCGGCGGGGGCCCTGTTCACGGGCGTGCTCCTGGCTCATCTGCCGCCCATCCGCAAGTCGGGTCGGGCCATGCTGCTCGGGGTTTTCGGGTTCGGCGTGGTCACCGTATGCTTCGGCTTCAGCACCAATTTCTGGTGGAGCTGGGTGTTTCTTTTTTTCACCGGAGTCTTCGACAATATTTCGGTGGTGGTTCGGCACACCCTGGTGAATTTGATCACCCCCAACGAAATGCGCGGACGGGTTTCGGCGGTGAATTCCATTTTCATCGGATCCAGCAATGAATTGGGCGGATTTGAATCGGGGCTGGTGGCCCGCTTGTTCACGCCGGTGATTTCCGTGGTCAGCGGCGGCATCGCCACCATGGTGGTGGTCATGGTGTGGGCCGGGCTTTTTCCCCGCTTGCGGGCCTTTGGCAGTTTGGCCGATGTCCAGGAATCGGAGGCTTGACGGTTTCCCTCCGGGTGAAAAAAAATCATCTTCCTCTTCGGAAAAAATTCTGAATCTGTGAGAAATGGAACCAGGCCGTACTTTGTAGCTTAAAAGCGGTTCCCTCCGCTCAAAATGCTGAATCTGTGTCTGAACCGGAGGATTTCTTCAGAACCGAGGTTCAATCATTGAAATAATATTCAAATTGATTTGAACACGTAAACCCTTGTAAACATTGGCAAAAACAAAATGTTAATATTTATCAATTAACATTTTCACAATTATTCTATTGAGTTTTTCGAATCTTTTGCTTTTTATTATCTCCATCGTTCACAAGTGTGACG
>JAFIGC010000238.1 GCA_020831635.1 Verrucomicrobiota bacterium
GCCCAAGGCACACAAAAATCTGTTTTAAAAGACCCTTAAGTTAGTGCCATTCGGGGTTGGGCGTTCTTGCGTCAATCAGCCAGGCGGAAAACTTTGAAAAACCATTTGCCAATACAGTGCGACTCTGTAGAGGTGGCGCACCGAATGAACTGCAAAATAAGCCTAATTTTAATCCCCTTTTGGAATATGATCCGCTTTTTCGGGTGGATCAATTGATCCGTTTATGCACTTGTTGGCAGCGAGGGCATCTGAAGAATCGAACCACTGATGGACAATGATGGACACTGATGAACACTGATCTTGTACGAAGAAAATGAACCACGGAACACACAGTACACACAGAATGGAGGCCGGTAAATTCCAGAACCACGGCCTTGAATTTCCGTGCATTCCGTGTACTCCGTGGTTAAAACTCCAAATGCCAACCATCAGTCACACCGAACCTCGTAAACTCGGTTCGGTGGACTGAGACGTAATCTGATATGAGTAACCACCTATTTGAAGTATACGGGAAAGTGAATCGATCCTTGTGGTTCCCGGGATTGATTCAGTTTACCTGCAAGCATCCCGAATCAGACTTGGCTCACCTAAACAGCAAGTACCCAAAAGAATCGGCGATCTACTTTCTTTGTCAAAATAGAGGCATATCATACATTGGGATTTCTGCGGAAAAACATAAAGGGGGATTGTTTGGAAGACTTTTGAATCATTGGAATACTCCGCAGAAAACCTTTGAGTTTTGCTACGCTTTCGGATTACCGAATAATGTATTGAATATTTGGGAAACTCAGGCAATATCTTTCTTTCAGCCCTCTGAAAATATCAAGAAGCGTAACCTGAAGCGTGCCGAAAACGATGACCTATATCGCCTTCATGAGTTTCTGGATCGGCAGAGATATTTCGAAATCTATCCAGATTTGCGGATTTTTCGGATAGACCTGAAAAAATTATCAATGCATCCTGATAGTTTAATTTTTGAGAAAAGTGATGATGCTTTCGCTAATGCTGCAAAAGCATTCAGTTTGAACCCAAGGTTTTCGCAGGATGCCGAAGGCATAGTTACATACCTCCCTGAAGAGGCCGGCGGCAGAAAATGTGCTGCATTTCAAGAATACCGACCTCAGTTTTACTATGACGGCCAGGATTGGGATGCGGTTCAGCAATTCCCCGACGTTGAAAAAATCGAACCCGGGGAAATCGCACGCGTGATTTTTTCTTTTCTTTCACCTTCGCAGCAAATCGGGAGGCTTCAAGAAGGCACGATGTTTTTGATTCGGGAGGGGACGCGAATTGTTGGATATGGAAAAATCACTAAGATTTTAGACTTAGAAATTTCAGCCCGGAGATTGCGTGAACAAAAATAGAGATCCTTATTCCCGCCACCGGAACAAATCGATGGGGGTAGACGATCAAAGTGTGATTAAAGCGGACGTTGCTTTCCCTTTTCGCAACTTGGCGTACCTATATCATGTATCTACATCAAACCACCGTGAATGACTCGCATGCCAAATATACCAACGCAAATGCCGTTATGGAATAAAATCCCCGTATGCCGAACACGCCAACCCTAAACCATCTTCGCCGCTACGCGATCTCGCGCAGCTTGTTCAAGCCGACAACCTTGACGAGGGCCATCACGAAACTGGGCTTTGTTCAGTTCGACCCGATACGTGCGCCCGCGCGGGCTCAGGATCTGATGCTGCGCCATCGGGTCACCGACTATCGCGCCGGTGATTTGGAAGCGCGCTACCCCCGCCTTGCTGTCGAGGAGGATTTTTTCGTGAACTACGGTGTTCTGCCGCGAGCCACGCAAAGCCTGATGCACCCGCGGACGTCGCGGAGCGAGTGGTCACCTGAGCGTTGGGCACAGGCACGGGCGGTGCTGGAGTTCGTGAAAAGTCGCGGTGTGGTTCATCCGCGCGAGGTGGATGCCGAATTCGATCATGGCGCCACCCAAAACTGGTTCGGGGGCAACAGCCGGGCCAGCACCCAGCTTCTGGAGGGCATGCATTATCGCGGTCTGCTGCGGGTGGCGCGTCGCGAAGGTGGGATACGTCTGTACGCGCCCCAGCTTGCCCATGAACGTGAAAGCCAAGCGGACCCCGACGAGGTCCTGGACGCACTGATCGACGTGGCCGTGGCCAAGTACGCGCCGTTGCCGGCGAGCATGCTCAACCGCCTTGTTGCATGGGTGTGTTCCGCGGCGACTCCGCAGTGGCGCGAGCACCGTCGCGATGCACTGGCGCGTACCAAGGCACGGCTGCCTCAGGCCACGGTGGACGGGAGCCTCTGGTATTGGCCAGCCGGGGAGGACCCCGCTCGTCGTCGCTATGCCAATGACGACGTATTGGACGAACGTCTGCGCCTGCTGGCGCCGTTCGACCCGGTGGTTTGGGACCGCGAGCGTTTTGAGCGCTTCTGGGGTTGGGCGTACCGATTCGAGGCCTATACTCCCCCGTCAAAGCGGGTGCGTGGCTACTATGCCTTGCCCATGTTATGGCGCGGGCAGGTCATCGGCTGGGCAAATGCCGCCGTGAGTGACGGACGGTTGCGGTTGCAACCGGGCTATGTGAGCGGAGACGCCCCGCGCGATGCCGCGTTTCAGGCCGCGTTGCAGGAGGAACAGGTGCTCTTTGAGCAGTTTCTCGGGCTGTGAGCGGACGGTGGATATGCGACGCGAAGCGGCTACGCCGCGCTCGTTACTCCGGAACTCGCCATCTCGCCCTCGCACAAATGATCTGTTGCTATTTTCGTCCATGGCAAGAAGCTGACCAAGTTTAAAGGTTTTCTGCAGGAAGAACCAGAGAACAATAAAAATTAAATTGCCAAAAACCGGAATTCCGACTAACCATTGAATTAAATGAAAATTTTCCTAAATCTGAGAGAAATTCCTGAATGTGAATTGCCTGCGTACATACTACCCGGAAAACCGGAAAATCCATGGAATTACCAGAAAATCACGAAGATTGCACCTGCTGATGAAGAAATGGAATGAACACCTTCAAAGACATCGATGGGAACTTGATCTGCTTCGGAACGTCTTTTGAGGACGAATAGGGTGAAAACTTTCGAAACCGCCTCCAACTATGATAAAATCGCCTATCATTGGGCCAGTGACGCACTTTGTCTTGGGCAGCCTCTATACCACGCGGCATTGGGTATTCCAAAAATTTTGCAACTGATGGATCGTTTTGGCTGCATTTGCCGGCATCTGGAATATGACCAGTACCCTGAACTCCATCTTTACCTGATCGTTCAGAAAGCCCAAGCTCATTAAACTTTATTTCTTTCATGAATCCTACACGTCCCTTCACCATCGAACCCGCGAAACACAGTGATGCCGCGGGCATCATTGCGGCACATGTCCGCTCGATTCGCGAGGTCTGTGCGAAGGACTATTCGGTGGAGCAGATAGCGGTATGGAGCGGGCGCGACTTTCAAGAGTATATCTGGAGAGAGGCGATGGACCGCGATGATGTCCGGGTGGTGAAATCAAACGAAACCATTGTGGGTTTTGTGCATTGTCGGGTGGTTTCCGAAACCGAAGTGGTTGTGGAAGGGTTCTATTTGACGCCGGAGGCCATCGGGCAGGGGGTGGGTCGGGAACTGTTGTCGATGATCTATGAAGCGTTGTCCAATCGGGGCATCGAGGTGATCCGTTTGCAGTCCACCAAGACGTCGGTGGGCTTTTACCGGGCCATGGGCTTTTCCACGACCTGCGAATCCGTGATCGAATTCAGCGGGGTCAAGCTGGCGTGTTTCGAAATGGAAAACCGGGCGCCGTTTAAACATGCTTCTTATAGATTGCTGACAGGGCACCGGAAATCCTAATCGTAATCGGACCTTCTGTTCAAATCCTCCGTATTTTTGAACAGAAGGTCGCGAAGGAAGCAAAGAATTTCATTGGGGTTGTCGCCATGCAAAGTCCCCTTATCATCCCGGATGATGTCAGCAGTTTGGGGAAAAGAATCGAACAGGATTAAAAGGTGATGCATTTGGACGGAATTCCGCACCGAATCCGCCCCTCCTTCCCCAGCCAATGCGGAGATTGGCGCTCCTGTCCACCCCGAATTCCTTCAAAGTGCACGACCTTCAACATCAAAATCTCTTTCTGAAAAAAAACCTTTGCTTTTTAAATTGTCAATGGCTACATCGACCCCTTTCATTCACTCCATAATCAGGTATTCATATGCAACTCGCTTCTCCGAAAAAAAACCGCATCTTGTTTTTTTCCCTTGCCTGGTTTTTTGCCGGCCCGTTATTCTCGGGGGATTTCGAAATTGCGCCCAATGATTTGCCGCCAATCCATCCCACGATTTTCCACGAGGCCTCGTTTCCCCCGTTCGCGTTTTCCAGACCGGAGGAGGCCCAACGTATTTTGGGACCTTACAAGATTTCGGCCCGGTTTTTTGACGCGGAGTTCAACGAAGTGCAGGAGCCCACCGAATTCGGACGCTATGGTGCGGTGATCGATCTTGTTCACGAAAATGGAAAGCCCTATCGGCTGTATGTGACCCTGTACCGCGCCCCGGATACGGTGGATTGGCGGAATCACGGCATGGACGCGCGGATGAACTTGCCTGAGGAATTGGGGGTTTCCGCGGAAGTGCTCGCCGAACAACCCCGTGAAATGGGCGAGTTCCTGAAGTATGAATTCCGGCGGACGCATCAGGATGGGACGATGGCCATTTTTCTCGCCGGACTCGGCGAAATGAACCCCGGCGACACCATTACCTCGCGCAACGGGTATTGGGAACGCAACACCCGCTGGTGGCGTCAACTGAAACTCGCCATCGGCGACACCGAAGCCTACAAGTATCTGATCCATTTTCCGGAGGGGTATGAGGAAGATGAAAACAAAACTTGGCCGTTGATGTTGTTCTTGCACGGTGCCGGCGAACGCGGAACGGATTTGGAACGGGTCGCGCGACACGGGCCTTTGCGCGAAATTCGGAATGGACGCGATCTGCCCTTTATCGTGGTGGCGCCGCAATGTCCGGCGAACGAGGGGTGGGATCTCCCCCAATTGGTTCAATTGATTTCCGAGACCATGGAAAAGCATCGGGTGGACGCTGACCGCGTGTATCTGACCGGGTTGAGCATGGGCGGATACGGATCGTTCCGGCTGGCCGCCGAGGCGCCGGAATTGTTCGCCGCCGTGGCCCCGATTTGCGGGGGAGGGGATCCGCGCGATGCCGAACGTCTCAAAGATCTGCCGTTCTGGGTGTTTCACGGAGATCAGGATACGGTCGTGATTCCCAGACGCAGCGAAGAAATGGTCGAAGCCATCCGCGAGGCGGGAAATCCGAATGTGGAATTCACGCTCTATCCGGGCGTCAGACACGACTCGTGGACGCAAACCTACGCCAATCCCGAATTTTATGACTGGCTGCTCAGTCATTCGCGCGGGGAATGAATTCGGCAGCCGTTACAAAACCCGCACGCTCAAGTCCGAGAAGACAATTGATTCACCCGTTCCAAATCATCGGCAAAATCCTCGTCTAAAGGGAGGGCGGTGAGGGACGTGGCGATGTCTGACCACTTCCCGTACTGAGAAATGCCTGTCGGAAGCAGTTCAGCGATTGCCTCATCATTTTTTGTGATCACGAACGCTTCTCCCCGGTATTTCACCCGGGCCAAACAGTCTCCAAGCTGCCGAACCAGCTTTGTGCTTGTAATTGTGGTTTTCATACGGGCGAATGTAAAATACATGTTAAAGAATATCAACAGCGCTTTACTGTTTTTCATCACACGGGAGAGGTAAGGCGATGCGGAGCCCTTGCCCACCGCACCCCCGAGACCCCTGCGCTCGCACCCCTCCGGGGCGCCCAAATTATTTGGCCATATTCCCAGGGCTGCGGAGCGTTGACACGCTCCTGACCCTGGGCTAACCGCTTTCGCCCCTCCGGGGCGGTTTGTGCGGTTGGCGGAACCCTGCCCCGGAGGGGCGAAAGCGGTTAGCCCGGGGTCAGGGAGGAACGACCGCAGCC
>JAFIGC010000239.1 GCA_020831635.1 Verrucomicrobiota bacterium
ATGTTTCCCGGGGCGTTGCCCGCGGGCTGACGGGTGAGACCCCGTTGGGGTCAATCCGAAATGGTGTTCCATTCCGGCATTTGCATCCCAACGGGATGCCACTCGTCAGACCGGGGTGAAACCCCGGGAATTCGTTCCCCCACACAGACCCGCATCCCAACGGGATGCCACTCCTCCAAGTTTCATTCAAGCGATTTCATTCCGGAGGCGCGAACGCGCGTAGTTTGGGGTTTAGAAGGATCATGCTGTCTTTCCATTTGGGTCGGACTCGTCTGACCCGTCCGACCCGTCGGACGGGAAACCTTTGGGACGGGCCTGTCCGCCGGGTCCTATGGGTCCCACGGGTCCGACATGAAGCCCATTCCATGGAGTTGAGAAATGTGTACGTTCGGCGAGGCGTCAAAAAAACTTGCGAATCCCAGTGGTCCGTGGCATGTTTGCCTTATGAAAAAACGTTTTCAAAGGAAAAGAATTGACAGAAACATATGCACCTCCATTTGATATAAGCTGGTCGTTTTGGGTCGGTTTGGCGATGATACTATTTGTGGTGCTGTTCACCGTGGTGGCGCTTCTCACGTTGAGGCGTCGGCCGATGGACGAAATTCCGCGCTTTTTGTGGACCCTCCTGATCGTCTTGTTGCCGGTGGCCGGGGCGATTATCTTTTGCATCGTTCACCCTGAAAACCTGTCGGATGAAGAACGGAAATTTATCTGAATGACCGTGGGCTCGGGATCAGGAGGGGATTCAACCACTGATGGACACTGATGAACACTGATAACACTTAATCGAGTTCCATACCGCCGATTTTTTGAAACAGGAAAGCGCGGAGGACTCGCAGTGGATTTTTTTGTGACGTATTCCACAGCTACTCGTCAGGGCGTTGCCCGCGGGCTGACGGGTGAGACCCCGTTGGGGTCAATCCGAAATGGTGTTCCATTCCGGCATTTGCATCCCAACGGGATGCCACTCGTCAGACCGGGGTGAAACCCCGGGGATTCGCACCCCCACACGTACCCGCATCCCAACGGGATGCCACTCCTCCAGATTTCATTCAAGCGATTTCATTCCGGAGGCGCGAACGCGCGTAACCCGGGGGTAAAAGGAACATTGCTGTCTTTCCATTTGGGTCGGACTCGTCTGACCCGTCCGACCCGTCGGACGGGAAACCTTTGGGACGGGCCTGTCCGCCGGGTCCTACGGGTCCCACGGGTCCGACATGAAGACCATCCCCTGGAGTTGAGAAATGTGTACGTTCGGCGAGGCGCCAAAAAAACTTGCGAATCCCAGTGGTCCGTGGCATGTTTGCTTGACGAAGAAACGTTATCAAAGGAATTCACAATGAATGTAACGGTCAAAGAGCTTTCCGGGATGGCCTTGGGGCTTCCAACGCGTTCGCGAGCACTTTTGGCGGACTTGCTTTTAGACAGCCTTGATGAAGGGTCCCTCGAGTCTAACGAGGCGGCTTGGTTTGAGCTGGCCAAGAGACGTGACGCTGAACTTGACAAGGGTACCGTTGGGACCAAGAACCACGCCGAGGTCATGGCAGCGGCGCGCGAGGCCGTTCGATGCGCAACGTGATCTATCATGCATCTGCATAGACACCCAGACTCCTGGAAAGGCAGGAAATAGGAGTTGCCGAAGCTATTATTACCCCAAATCCCAATCGATCTCCGGCTCGCCCCATTCGCGTAAAACGGCGTTGATGCGGCTGAAGGGTTTGCTGCCGAAAAAGCCGCGGTGGGCGGAGAGGGGGGAGGGGTGGGGTGACTCCAAGACCCTATGTCGCTTCCGGTCGATGCCCGCCGCTTTTCGGCGGGCGTAGGATCCCCACAGCACAAACACCAGCCGCCGGGTGTGGGTGTTCAGCCGTTCGACCACGGCGTCGGTAAAGGCTTCCCATCCCTGGTTTTGGTGTGAACCGGCCTGATGCGCGCGCACGGTGAGGGTGGCATTCAGTAAGAGTACTCCCTGCCGGGCCCACGGGGTCAAATCCCCGGATGGCGGGATCGGAAGACCCAAATCGTCGTGCAGTTCCTTGAAAATGTTTTTCAGAGAGGGCGGGGGCGGCACCCCGGGCGACACGCTGAAGCAGAGGCCGTTCGCCTGACCAGGGCCGTGGTAGGGGTCCTGTCCCAAAATCACCACCCGGACCTGATCCCAGGGGGTGTGGTCGAAGGCGGCGAAGATGCGGGAACCCGGCGGATAAATCGGCTGGTCCAGCTCTTTTTCCCGCAAGAGGAAGGCCTTCAGGTTGGCAAAGGACACCTCCTCAAAGGCGGGTTGCAGTTCCGCCTTCCAACCCTCTTCAATTTTCGGGTCCACCTTCATGCGGTCCGCAACTCAGTCTTCCAGCACCGGGGGAAGGTCGAGCTGGATGTGCACATCGTGAAGTTGTTTGGCGTCCACCGTGGAGGGGGCGTCCATCATGAGGTCGATGCCCTTGTGGTTTTTGGGGAAGGCAATGACGTCGCGGATGGTTTTGCCGCCGGCCATGAGGAGGGCGAGTCGGTCGAACCCGAGGGCGATGCCGCCGTGGGGCGGGGCGCCGTAGGCGAGGGCCTTGAGCAAGTGACCGAAACGGGATTCTTTTTCCTCGGCCGAAACGCGGAGCAGGTCGAACATTTTGCCCTGCTGGACGGGGTCGTGGATTCGGATGCTGCCGGAGCCCAGTTCCACGCCGTTGAGGACGATGTCGTAGGCGACCGCCCGGGTTTTGCCGGGATCGGTTTCCAGGAGGGGCACGTCCTCGGGCAAGGGAGAGGTGAAGGGATGGTGCATGGACACCAGACGTCCGCCGTCGGTTTCTTCGAACAGCGGAAATTCCGTGACCCAAGTGAATTTGAAGGCGTCTTTGGGGATGATGCCCGCGAGGTGGGCGCCTTCGAGGCGGAGTTTGCCCAGGAAGGGGTTCACGTTTTTCGCGGATTCCGCCGCGAAGAGCACCAGATCGCCGGTTTCGATGTCGAGTTTGCCGCGCAGGGCTTCGATTTCGGTTTCGGAGAAGAATTTGACGATGGGGGATTTCCAGGTGCCGTCTTCCTGCACGCGGATGAAAGCGAGGCCGCCCATGCCATGGGTTTTCGCCAATTCCGTCCACTCGTCGATCTGGCGAATGGGCACGCCCGCGAGGCCTTTGCAGTTGATGGCCTTGATGACGCCGCCGCCCTGAAGGACTTTGCCAAAGACTTTGAAATCGGTGTCGGCGAACACGCCGCCCAAATCCTGCAATTCCCAGCCGAAGCGCAGATCCGGCTTGTCGGAACCAAAGCGTTCCATGGCCTCGTGCCAGCTCATGCGGGGCAGGGGCAGTTCCGGACGCGGGTGACCGGAGGACTCCATGACCGAAGCCAGCAGACCGTCGATAACCCCGTACAGGTCCTCGGCGTCCACAAAACTCATTTCCACGTCGATCTGGGTGAATTCCGGTTGACGGTCGGCGCGCAGGTCTTCGTCGCGGAAGCAGCGGGCCAACTGGAAATAGCGGTCCATCCCGCCGACCATCAGTAACTGCTTGTACTGCTGGGGCGCCTGGGGCAGGGCGTAAAAGGTGCCGGGGGTGACCCGGTTGGGCACCAGATAATCGCGGGCGCCTTCGGGGGTGCTCTTGGTGAGAATCGGGGTTTCCACTTCCACGAAATCCAGCGAATCCATGTACTTGCGCACGGAAATGGCCATTTTGTGGCGCAAAATCAACCCGCGCTGCACGGAGGGACGGCGCAGATCCAGATAGCGGCTTTCCAGGCGCAGTTCCTCGTGGACTTTGGACGCCTTGTCCTCGTCGAGCGGAAAGGGCGGGGTGCGGCTGGTGTTCAGGACCGTCACCTCGGTGCCCACCACTTCGATGTCGCCGGTGGCCAGGCGTTTGTTGACCATGTCCGCCGGACGGGCCCGCACGGCGCCCTTGACCTGAATGACGTATTCGCTGCGGGTGGATTTGGCGATTTCGGTGGCGGCGGCGCTGTCGTCGGGATCGCAGACCACCTGGGTGATGCCGTAGCGGTCCCGGAGGTCGATGAAAATGATGCCGCCGTGGTCGCGCACGGTGTCGACCCAGCCGCAAAGGGTGGTGGTTTCGCCGAGGTGTTTGGTGGACAGTTCGCCGCAAGTATGGGTACGTTTCATGAGTGATTTTCCTTCGTAAAGTGGGAGTTCCGAGCGTCGGAAGCGGAATTTCCAGGCTTTCCGAACGTCGGAAAAGCGAGGAGCCGCGGGGGATGGTGTCTTATGTCAGGAATTTGGCCGGGGTCACGCCAAAAAACCGATTTCCGGGGGTGAATCGCAAGAAAACCTCGTTTTTCCAGCGGAATCTTCGTAGCATTGGGGATATGGAGAGCCGAAACGCGTTGCCCGAAACGGGGACAGACCCCGAAAATGCTTCCGAAAAAACCGACGAGACCCACGGTCCGTGGTTCCGTGCTCACGACACGCTGATGGCGGCGGCGTCGTCGATGCCGACGGCGACGGAGGTGGTGAAACTTCGGGCAAAATTGGAGGATGCGATTGCGCGGGGGTATTTCACCCCGGCGGAGGACGAGGAAATCCGCCGGATGTATGCGCGATATTTGCATGTGCGGGCGGCGTTGCACGAAACCGTGGCCCTGTTGCGTCCGCACGCGCCGAAGTGGTATGGCCGCGCCAAGCCGGACGCCATGCGGGCCTTTGTGTTGGCCTGGTGCGCGGGGTGCATGTTGATGCGTCCTGCGCGGTATCTGATTGGCGAATTTTATCATGTGCCCGTGGCCCGCAAGCTGTTGAACCAATCCGAACCCCGCTTTGGCATCCCGGAGAATTCTTTTTCGCAAATACACCGTTCCGCGACCCGTCCGCAAACGGTGCTGCGGTTTTTGCGGGCCGCGCGTTTTGCCGAATTGCACGCGGAAGAACTCGACCGTCTGCGCACGGATCCGATTTTTGCCGATATTCTCGGCTTGCTGGACGCGGAAAAGCCGTTCGTGGAAACCCAGAAACGCAAACACGCCAAGGCCATGGCCTCCTATGGCTGGGGACGGCTTCGGGGACGTCCGAGGGCCACCTATCACAAGGTGATGTGGGGGATTTTCGAGGCCAGTGGCCGCGCCATCGCGGAGATGCGCAACCCGTTTCACCGCAAACGGGTGAACGCGAAGGTGCGGCACCGGGTTTCGCAGACCCTGCAGCCGTGTGATATTCTGGTGACACGTCACGACGATGCCCTGAGCAATTTGTTTCTGCCGGGCTTTTGGCCACATGCGGCGCTGGTGATTGGGCACGAGGCCCAGCGTCAGGCGCTGGGGCTGGAACTGGATGCGGAACGAGTCGCGAAAAGTCATCCGCCCATCTGCATTTTGGAGGCGAAAAAGGACGGGGTGCGATTTCGGGCCCTGCGCGAGACCTTGCATGTGGACGCCTTCGTGCTCTTGCGTCCGAAAATCACCGACAACCGCATTCGCAGGACCATCCTCGAGCAGGCCATCAGCCACGAGGGCAAGCTGTACGATTTTGAATTCGACTTCAATCGTCCGGGGCGTCTGGTGTGTACCGAGGTGGTGTACCGGGGGTTTGACGGGCAGGGGGATCTGCGCTTTGCCTTGCAGCGGCGGGCCGGACGCCACACGCTATCGGCGGAAGATCTGCTCAAACAGGGGCTGGCTTCGGATGCCTTCGAAGTGGTGATGCTCTACGGCGTTCAGGGCAACCGGATTTTGTACGGGGACCGCGCCCGAGAGTTGTTGGAGCGAACTTTGTGATTATTTCATCCGCCCGGTCGATACGGCTGATTTTTTGAGATTCGACCGATACGGATATTGAATGAATGGTGCCCAAGATGAAGGATGAAAGGGATCAAGGATGAAAGGGATTTCATTCTTTGACGTATTCGTTACGCCGCCTCCGTGCTTGCCACGGTGGAGCGACGACTCTGTGTCCGAATCGTTCTCCACGGGAAGTTTGCCGCCCCCGTGCTTGCCGCGGGGGTGTCGCAACGACTGTCGGCGGTTTGGC
>JAFIGC010000240.1 GCA_020831635.1 Verrucomicrobiota bacterium
AAACCCCCCCCCGGGGGCCCAAATTGCCCCCCCCGAAGCGGTGCGGACGTTTAACCGCGACATTGAACGCGAGTTGGGCATTCCCAATATCATCACCATCATCGAAACCCCGACCCTCGACAGTTTCAACGAACTTTGCGCCAGTCCCGATGTGGCCCTGTTGGTAATTACCGGCGGACCCGGGGTAGTGAAAGCGGCCATGAAGAGCGGCAAACGCGCCATTTGCGCCGGTCCCGGCAACCCCCCGGTGGTGGTGGACGAAACCGCGCGGTTGGACAAAGCCGCCGCCAACATCATTTTCGGGGCAGCGTTCGACAACAACCTCCTCTGCATCGGTGAGAAACAGATTTTCGTGCTCGATAAAGTGTATCGCGAATTCATGGAGGCCTTCAAACGGGCCGGCGCCGTGCAACTGAATGACCGCGAACTCGCCGCCGTGACCGCCGAAGCGTTTTCCACTGAAAAAGGCGCGGGAGGTTGTTCCCATCCCGTCCTCAACCGGGCCTTGGTGGGCGCAGATGCCTCGGTGCTTGCGCAAATCGCCGGACGTTCGGTTCCCCATGGCACCGAATTGCTCTTCGCCGAAACCGATGCCGATCACCTGTTTGTCATCGAAGAGCAGATGATGCCCCTGGTGCCGGTCATTCGGGTTCGGGATTTCGACGAAGCCGTGCGCCTGGCCAAAAAATCCGAACACGGTTACAAGCATTCCTCCATGATCCATACCCTCAACGTGGAACACATGACGCAAATGGCCAAAGCGCTCGACAGCACCCTCTTTGTCAAAAACGGTTCCTGTCTGGCCGGACTCGGCAACGGCGGCGAAGGTTATGGAAGCTTTTCCATCGCCACCACCACCGGGGAAGGCATTACCACCCCCATGACCTTCACCCGCAAACGGCGTTGCGTGATGGTGGACAACCTCAATCAATTCTAAGGATTCAAACGATCTCCCATGTTGCTCGCACGTATCGACGGCTCGGCCACCAGCACCATCCGCCATCCCAGTGTCAAGGGATGGAAGCTGGCCATTTGCCAACCCATCGATGAAGAGGGCAACGAACTGAGCACCCCGTTGATCGCCATCGACAAAATGGGCGCCGGGTTGCATCAGCGGGTGATCATTTCCAGCGATGGCGCCGCCCTGCGCGAATACGTGGGCGATCCGCAAAGTCCGCTCCGCTACATGGTGACCCATATTGTGGACGAGGCGATCGCATGAAAATCGGCTATGTCATTGGTCGGGTCACCTGCAACCACAAATTGGACGCCTACAAAGGAGGACGCTTTTTTCTGGTGCTGCCCGCCACCAAAGAACAGTTGTTGCGGGACAACATGGAACCGCTGCCCCCGGGCAACAGCCTCATCGTCTTTGATGTCATGGGGGCCACGATAGGCGACCGAATTGCCTTCAGCGAAGGCGGGGAAGCGGCCATGTCCTTTCCCGGCGACACCCCCGTGGACGCCTACAACTGCATGATTCTCGATAAAATTTCTTATCATCCTCCCCAAAATCAGGAAAAGAGCTGAAGATGAAAAAACTCATTACCGCAAAAGAAATGGAAACTCTCTTGGCCACCAAAGGCCCGGATGCCGTTCCCACGGACGCCCTGCTGACCCCGCAGGCCCGCGATTTGCTCAACGACGCCAAACGGGCCGGCAAGCGGAAACGCGGTGCGGCGGCGCCAGCAGCGGTCAGCGCCGAACCCATCGTGCCGGACTACGAGTACCGTTGGGCGCCCGGTTCCGACCCCACCACGCCTCAGGCGCTTCAGGATTTTTATGATTCCGACGAAATCCGCACCCTCCGCGAACGCATGGCCGACATCGGCAAGCGGATTTGGAGCAAGGATTACGTGGACGGCAACGGTGGCAATCTCACCATTCGCGTGGGCGACAACCTCGTTCTCTGCACCCCGACCCTGATTTCCAAAGGCTTCATGACCGCCGATGACATGTGCCTGATCGATTTTGACGGCAAGCAGTACGCGGGCCGACGCAAGCGAACCAGTGAAGCCATGACGCACATGGCCATCATGAAGCGTCAGCCCAAGGCCAAGGCCTGTTGTCATGCGCATCCGCCCCATGCGACCGCGTTCGCGGTGGCTTCGGTGGTGCCGCCCACCTGCATGATTCCCGAGGCGGAGGTGTTTTTGGGTCAGATCGGAATGGCGCCGTATCGCACCCCCGGTTCCCCCGAAAACGCGGAGATCGTCGGCGAAGTGGGCAAGGATCACCAAGCCGTGCTTATGGAAAATCACGGGGTCATCACCTGGGGCAAGGACATCGAAGACGCCTACTGGAAAATGGAAAATACCGACGCCTACTGCAAAACCGTGTGGATGGCCTCCCAGTTGGGCAAACCGCTCAAAACCATCACCGGCTCCCAGGCCAAAGAACTCATCGGCATCCGCAAACAACTGGGAATGGACGACTATCGTGAAGACTGGAAAGAGTGCGAACTCTGTGACAACGCCGACTTCCGTCCCGGCGTCGTCTGTGCCGTCCCCCCGCACGAAGCCCCCTCCGGCTCCGCGCAACCCGAGTATAACGACGAGGCCGAAATTCTTGTTCAACAAATTACCAATGAGATCGTGGAGGGGTTGAAAAAAGAGGGCCGGAGTTAGAGGTCAGAGGGTAGAGGTCAGAGGTTTTGGAGAAGGAGAGAGGTCAGTAAGGAGAGAAATTCGGATAACAATCATGATGATCGGAGCACTCATTTACACGAGAGAAAACAATGAAGAATTTTGAATATCGGGACATCGAAAACCTGCGAGTGTATACCCGCTTATGTGATTTACATATTCAGATCTGCGAGCTGTGCAATGGTTGGCCTCGGGCAGAACGTTTCGAGCTAACCTCTCAAGTTCTACGATCCTCAAATAGCTCACCGGCTCAGCTTGCGGAGAAAAATGAGGATCGGCATCTTAAAAACCGCATCGAGGGTGTCAATCGTGCGCGAGGAGAGGCGGGTGAGACGATTCATCATCTTAGAATAGCGACGAGAAAAGGCTATTTGAATGAAGCGGATTTTAAACACCTGAAAGAGGACTATCGGGAAAGTATCCTCATTTTGAATGCCATCGAAAAAAATTTGGAGACCAAATTGCCTTCCAACGATCAGAAGTGGTTACACGAACCAGAACCTACCTACCATGTTTCCATGCCTGCGGGCTACCCTGAACCTCTATAAATCCAATTCTCTCTCTATTTATCTTTCCCTCTCTCCTTTTCACCCTCTCTCCATCTCCTTCACCCCTGACCTCTAACCTCTGACCTCTCTCCTTCTCTCCTTCTCTCCTTCTCCTACCCCCCTAACCTCTAACCTCTAACCTCTCTTTACCCTATGAAAACTACCATAATAGGCGGCGGTGGCCGCGTCGGATCGAATGCCGCATTTGCCTTGCAATGCGCGGGCATTGTCAAAGAAATTCAAATTTTGGACGCCAACCAGGATCTGGCCGAGGGCGAAGCCCTCGATCTGATGCATGGCGCCGCGACCTTGGGCGGACAGCGCATCTATTCGGGTGACTATGAGCGCGCCGCCGATTCGGATATTTTCGTGATCACCGCCGGGCTTCGTCGCAAACCAGACGAATCCCGCTTGGACCTCATCAACCGCAACGTGGAACTGTTCAAGATGATTTTGGACAGCATGCAAAGGGGGGGCTACAAGCCGACCGCCCAGGTGTTCGTGGTGTCCAACCCCGTGGATATTCTCACGGAACTGGCGGTGCGCACCCTGAATCTTCCCTGGCAGCAGGTTTACGGATTGGGCACCATGCTCGACACCTGTCGTTTCCGCTCCCTGATCGCCCAGGAGTTGAATTTGGACGCCTCCCAAGTGAACGCCCTGATTTTGGGGGAACACGGTGACAGCATGATTCCGGTGTGGTCGTCTGCCGCCGTAAACGGATTGCCGTTGGCGGGGCTCAAAGCCGTCACTCCGTCCCTGCAAAACAAACTGTTCGAGCGCACCAAAGGCAGCGGGGCGGAGGTCATTCGCCGCAAAGGCGGCGCGGGCTGGGCGGTGGGGGCCACCATCGCCGAAACCGTGCATGCGGTTGCCCTGGACAAAAAGCAATTGTTACCCGTCAGTTCCCAGCAGCACGGATGCTACGGATTGCGGGACATCAGCATCAGTGTCCCCACAATCGTGGGCCGAGCCGGTGTGATCGACCACGTGGAAATGACCCTTTGGCCCAAGGAAGTGCAAGGATTGCAAGCCTCCGGCCGCGCATTGCGGGAAACTTTGAATAAAGTCATTTGACGAGTGACGAATTTCGAATGACGAATGACGAGTTTCCGTTGTCCGGCGTAGCCATCCGTTGTCTCATCTCTTACGAAAGATTGGCCCTTTCAAAGGCTTCGAATTTTTCGATCAGTTGATTGTAGATGGCGGCGGCTTCGGGGTTGGGGTCCACTTTTGATCCGGCCAGAGGTTGGGTGAAGGGGGCCACGGTTTCCTTCCAGTCGCCCTTTGTATAAGCTTGGGCGGCGCGAAGCGCGGCCCCTAGGGCGGCGCCGTTGGCGGTTTCCTGCCGATACACGGGGGTGTTGTGTACATCGGCCATGATGCGAAGGATTTCCGCGTTGGTGGAGGCACCGCCGGTGGCGTAAATGCACGCGGGTTTCTTGCCCATCCAGGCGCTGTGTAGGCGCATGGACATCATTTGCGCCTCCACCACGGCCCGGCAGTTCGCATCCGCGTCGTTGGGATCGAGGTTTTCGCGTTTTACGCCGGGTTTGATCACGCGCGGCACGATTTCGGGGTCAAACCAGGGCAGCATCATTTTGCCCTGATTGCCCACGGGCGTGTCTTGCAGGGCGCGGGAAAATTCATTCCAGTCGTAGCCATACGCATCCTTGACCTTTTCGCGGGCGAGGGAGCCGTTTTTAAAGCAGATGAGGCTCATGTAACCGCCGGCAGGGGAGCCGAACACATGTCCTTCCCCCCGTGGATCGGTTTCGCATTGGGCCATGGCCCCGAAGAGCGTGTCGCTCGTGCCCAGACTGATGGCGATCATCCCGGGTTCCACCAAACCGGTGCCGATGAGGCTGCAGGGGTTGTCCCCGGACCAGACCACGGCCTTGCAGGCGGGGTTGAGGCCGTATTTGAGTACGAAATACGGGTTGGCCACCCCGAGGATCGTATTCGAAGGGGCAATGGGGGGCAGTTTGGAGCGAAGTTCGGGAGCCGTGGCCGTCAAGGCCTCCGGATGCCAGGTGAATTTGGAAATGTCCATCAGGTTCATGCCCGCGCCGTCCCCCACGTCGATGGGAGAGATTTGACCGGCCATGAGCGAGGACATCAGCGAACTGACCAGCGCGATGTGTCCGGTTTGCCGGTATGCGCCCGGTTCCTGTTTGGAGAATTTTCGGATTTGGGGGCCGGTAAAGCGTTCGAAGCAATCGGAGCCCGTCGCGGCCACCACGTTTGCCATCCCGCCCATGGCTTCGCGGATTTCCCCGCATTCCTCGCCAGTGCTGCTGTCCATCCAAATGGGGGAGGCGGGACGGCTCAACACCCGTCCCAAATTATCGGCCAACAGGCCATTCAGGTCCATGTCGCGGAATTGCTTTTCCGCGTTCGAGGTCATGTAGACCGATCCATGTTGCTGGCCGCTGCCCGAAACCGCGAGAATCTCGCCCAGCGGCAGCTTGTCTTTTTTCAATTGCTGGAAGAGCAGGTCCAGGGCGTCGGCCCACATGAGGGGCGGGGAGTGGACCACGGTGGGGTCTTTGTCCCGCAAGACGCCATTTTGGGTGCGGTAATCCGGGAGGGCGCTGTCGAAATTGATGGAGCGATCATCCAGAATTTTGCCGCTGTCCAGGTCAATGAGGACCGAACTCAGGCTTTGGGTGCTGCTGTCGAGGCCGAGAAAACGGTTGGGCATGGTTCGAAGGGGGGTGGGAGGTG
>JAFIGC010000032.1 GCA_020831635.1 Verrucomicrobiota bacterium
CGGAAGAGGTAAAAGTAGGCGTGGCCGGGCAGGAGGACTCCCGGATCCGCGGGGATGGCGAAACCGGTCCAGATGGCGTCGGGTCCGTCGAGTTGGAGCCAGGCCTGGGCGGTGTTTTGAAAGGTGTAGAGAGTGTCCGCGTCGTCATCAGAGGCGGCGGCCTCGCCGAGTTCGTCCCAGTCCCAGGCGGTGAGCGGACGGGCGCGAGGCTGGGGGGAGCCGACGAGGTTGAGCCCGGGGAGGATGGGCTGGGTCAGTTCGACGGCGGGCAGAAGTCCGGCCAGGGAGAGGCGGTGGGAATCGGCGGTCGGGGCCAAGGTGGCGGTGGCGAGGACGGGTTCGCCGGGATTGAGGGTGATGGCATCGCCGGACCAACCGGTCCCTGGGGTATACGTGGCGGAGCGCCAGGTTTGGGTGATCGCGTCCCACTGGTGGAGGGTCAAACCGGAATCTTCAAGCTGACCCGCGAAAGCATCGGCGGGGTCGGATTCGGTGGGAAGAAACGGAATGGCAAGTTCGGTTTGATCCGAATCTTGGAAATCAACGGAATGAAAGATGCCCGGAGGCGGCAATTGGGCGGTTGCGGAGAGCGAAAAGCAGAGGAGAAAAAGACCGACGAAGGCGTTCGCCGAGTTTGATTTATGTAATCCCCCCCCCATCAAGGGTTTATGAATTGCGTTCATGGTTACATTCTCCTGCATTGTCATTTTTAGTTTCATTGATTCGCCATAAGCGTGCGCATTATGAATATTAAACACATGTTCGGTATTTTTGTAAAGGGGTAAAATGAATCCAACTTGAAAGTTAAACTTTAACATTTTAAGTTTTATGCAATGTTTACATGGGTGAAAAACGATTAAATAGCGTTCGAAAAAATATTTCATTTTCCATTTTCGCCGCCTCCATTCCTGAAATAGACAGGGGTGACGCCTTGAGTGCCTACATCAAACTCACTGCGTCCACGTCGATGATCACCTGAACCTTGCGGGGAAGTTTGAGGTGCTGAAGCACGTGCCGCAGGGGACGGGTGAAGGCTTTGGCGGTTTTGGCCCGTGCGATCATTTGGTACCGCCAGTGGCGTTGGATGCGGGCCACGGGGGCGGCGGCGGGCGGCGCGAGGGTGACCTGTTCGGGATCGATCAAGCGAACGACTTCGGCATAAATCTGCTCGGCGACAAATTCGACCTGTCGCTCCTCTTCGCCCCGGAAATGCACGCAAATCAATCGCGTGTACGGCGGATAGTCCAGTTCCCGGCGGAATTCGATTTCCTGGTCGATAAAGGTGTCGAAATCCCCCCGCCGCGCACATTGCACCGCCGGATGGGTGGGGGTGTAGGTTTGAATGATGACCTCCCCGGCCACGTCGCCGCGTCCCGCCCGTCCCGCCACTTGGGTGAACAACTGAAACGCCCGCTCGCCCCCGCGAAAATCGGGCATGTGCAGGGTGCCGTCCGCATTGATCACGCCCACGAGGGTGACGTTGGGAAAATGCAGGCCCTTGGCAATCATCTGGGTGCCGATGAGGATATCGATCTCGCCCTTGCGGAATGCGCCGAGCACGTTGTGATAGGCGTGCTTTGAGGTCATGGTATCACTGTCCATCCGCCGCGTGGCCGCATGGGGAAAAAGTTTGCAGATGGTGCTTTCGATTTTTTCGGTGCCGGTGCCGACGTATTTCCAGTCCTTGGCTCCGCAGGAGGGACAAATTTCCGGCAAACGTTCGGCGTGACCACAAAGATGACAACGCAGATACCCCAGGCGTTTGTGGAAGGTCAGGGAAATGCTGCAGTCCGTGCATTCGGGAATATGGCCGCATTCGGGACAGCAGATGTTGTGGGAATAGCCGCGGCGGTTGAGAAAGAGCATCACCTGTTCCGCGCGGGTCAGGCGCAGACGTATGCCCTCCACCAAATCGTTGGAAAACAGCACCGGACGGCCTTCGTGCTTTTCGTGGCGCATATCCACCACCTTGACCACGGGCAAATTGCGGTCGTCGGCGCGCAGATCCAGGCGGGCAAAGCGATATTTGCCGTTGCGGGCGTTCACCACGCTTTCCACCGAGGGCGTGGCCGAACCGAGCACCACCACCGCGTTCTCAAAATGGCCGCGCATGACCGCCACGTCCCGGGCCTGATACCGGGGACTTTCCTCCTGCTTGTAGGTGGACTCGTGTTCTTCGTCCACCACGATCAGCCCGAGGTTTTTCACCGGGGCAAACAGGGCCGAACGCGCCCCCACCACGATACGGGCCTCGCCGTTGCGCACCCGGTGCCACTCGTCGTGACGCTCGCCATCGGACAAATGGCTGTGCAGCACCGCGAGGCCCTCGCCAAAGCGCCCGCGAAACCGCTCCACGGTTTGCGGCGTGAGCGCGATTTCCGGCACCAGCACGATGGCGTCCCGTCCGGCATCCAGAGTATGCTGCAGGGCCTGGAGATAGACTTCGGTCTTGCCGCTGCCGGTCACCCCGTGTAGCAAAACCGTGTCCGCGCGAACCGCGTCGATCCCCTCCCTGATCATTTCCAAGGCCTTTTTCTGCTCCTCGTTCAGCTTTAACGAACGGGTGCGCAGAAACTCCTGCCCTTCCAAGGGATCGCGGGTTTGGGTATCTTCCTGAATGCGAACAAACCCGCTGCTCTCCAAGGCGCGAATGGTGCCGTGGGTCACTTTCGCGGCCCGCACCAGATCCGACATCAGCATCCGGTCCCCGCTCAAAAGAATATCCAGGGCGGCGGCCTGACGGGGGGCGCGGCGTCGCAACACCGCCAGTTCCGATTCCTGCCCGGATTTTTCCGCGGGGGTGACAAACAATTGCTTTTTGAAACTGGCTCCCTGACGCCGCACCGCCCCCGGCAACACCGTGCGCACCGCGGTTTCGATGGGGGCCGCATAATAGTCCGCCATCCATTTGGCCAGCCGCATGACCTTGGGATCAATGAGCGGACGTTCGTGGGCCAGGCGCAAAATGGCTTTGAGGTCGGGGAAATCGGACTGCGCCTCCAGGGAAATCACAAAGCCCTCGGCGGTGCGCCGTCCGAAGGGCACCACCACTTGAGACCCCAGTTCGATGACCTCCCGCAAAGCCGGAGGCACCGCGTAATCAAAGGCCTTGTCGAGGGCCACGTCCACCACCACCCGGGCAACCGGGGGCGAGGAAACGGACGGGTTGGCATCGGCTCCGCTCATGGTTTCGAGGCCGCGGCCCGCACGGCGGCAAGTACCGGAGCGTCCGACTCGTCGTATGCGCGCCAACGCTCCGCAAGAATTCGCTTTTCAATGAGATCGGGGGTCACCTTGAAAGAGGTGATGTGGTTGCCGTTTTTGCCAAACACATGGGCCTGACCCCGTCCGCCCAACAACACCCAGGAATCGCGTTCGACATCCTTGAAAAATATTTCCGGTTCCGCCTCCAGGGCATCGGCTTTCCATCGGTCGTCCGGCGGACGCCCCTTCTCCATGCCGCCGCGATTCTCCCCTCGCCCCTCCAAAACCTCCTGCATTTGACCCAGCAAACGGGGTATGCGGCGCATGGCTTTTTGAAAGCCCTCGGTGTCATGGGCCGCATGGGCTTTTCCGGCCTGCGCCTCCAGACGTTCAAGCTCCTTGACCATTCCTTCCCGGGCCCGGGCCACATCCCGAAACGCGGGTTCCTGAAACAGATCGTTGATTTCCAGGTCTAAAAGCCCGCCTGCGAGCGTATTCAGCCGCAGGGCAAAGGTGTTTTTCCCGGTGCGGGTTTCCACGATCTGAAAGGTCAACGCCAAACGGTCATCCCCGGCCACCCGCACAAACGCCGACGGCAGCCGGTAATATCCGGTGGTCAACTGACCCAGCAGACTGTACGCCCTGGAGGCGCGGCCATAGGACCCCAATTGGGCCGCCTTCAAATCCTTGCCCCGCTGAATGCGCACCACCGGCCGGGCGTTTTTCGCGTGTAGTCGGTCCACATCCGGGTCTCGCGCATCGAGTAACAACTGGAAATACGCCTGCCATTGCGGACGGCCCATGCTGTCGTATCCGGCGAAAACCTGGGTCGCGTCGGGCGGACGACAATCCGGACTTTCGTTGCTGCCCGCTTGGAAATCAAAAACCGCGCCATCGCGAAATTCGGCCTCCGGCGCCGCCGCTTCCGCCAACTGATCGGAAAGCTGACGGCGCAAATCGGGACTGAAACACAATTCCCCCGGCTCCCCCGGGGTCAACGACACCTGCAAGAGAATCTGAATCTCTTCGCCCTTTTCCATCAACGACGGATATTTCTCCATCAGATAATCGCGAATCAGCCCCCGCAGTGCATCCGCCGAGGCCTGTTCCTTGCGTTCGTATCGTGAGCGCGGTTTGGCCACTACCTCCGGGGATGCCTCCGCCTCAACGGGCTTCACATTTTCATCTGGAAGCGGAGCCTCGGAAGGGGCCGAGGAAGGCGTTTCCTCCGCGGGAGATTCGGCTTCCCCGGTGGGCGGGACGGCGGTTTCGGTATCTTCAATGGGATCGGGTGATTCAGTCATGCCCCCACGTTAAGGGTCTTCGCGAAAGAGACAAGACGAAATCCTTGCGGATCAAGAATAACCACTGCCCTTCAGAAAAAGAGAATGGGTCAGAAAAATGGAGATTGACACGAATCCGACACGTGTTATTTTAAGAAAGATACACGTGTAAAAAAGAATTTAGAACAGATGAATACCAAACTAACCCTCGTGATGGAATCGGATGTAATCCAATCCGCGAAAGCTTATGCGGATCGGCACGGGACATCCGTGTCCAAATTGGTGGAACAGTATATTACTTTGGTTTCAGGCAGCGATGCTGACACGGGTCCAAGCCCTCCCAAACGCGGACCCTTGACATCAGCTTTAGTGGGTTCGATTCAATCCTTGAAGCGGGATGAAATGAACGCAAGCTCAAAAGAACTGGTTGGCAAAGCCAAAGCAGAGCGTTTCGGTTGATGAAGTTATTTCTCGATACAGATGTCATCCTTGACTGTGTTCTGGCCCGCCCCGGTTTCGTTGAAGATGCCACTGAGATTCTGAACCTCTGCGAAGTCAGCGGGTTGGAAGGCATCACATCCACCTTGGTGCTGGCAAACTGCCACTACGTGTTCTCCAGACAGGAAACCGCCAGGAAATCCCGTGAAGTCATCGCCCGTTTGCGAGCGCTTTTGGGCGTTTGTCCGGTGGGAGACCGCGAACTGGGCGAAGCGCTCGTTTCAAAATTCAAAGATCTTGAAGACGGCATTCAATACTTCACCGCTTTAAACAACGGCGCGGATGTGATTGTGACTCGAAACATCCGCGACTACAAGTCCTCCACCCTGCCGGTCATGCGCCCCCGGGAATTTCTGCTTTCACAAACCAAGAAGTGAACACCGCACCCCCAAAGCCCCGTGGCCGACAAGCGACGCTACGCGGCGCACGGGCCGGGGTTGTCCCGAACCGTGGATTGAAATCCACGGCTATGCGTGGGGACGTCGCTACGCGACGAAGAGCCCATGGCCTCTTCGTCCGGATTGATCAATGTAGTCCTACTGCCGATCTTCGAGCAGGGCATCGACCACCGTGGGGTCCGCGAGGGTGCTGGTGTCCCCGATGTTGGCGAGGTCGCCTTCGGCGATCTTGCGGAGGATGCGGCGCATGATTTTCCCGGAACGGGTTTTGGGCAGGGCCGGGGTGAAATGGATTTTGTCGGGTTTGGCGATGGGGCCAATGTCTTCGCGCACGCGCTGAATGAGTTCCTTGCGCAGCGTTTCGTCCCCTTCCAAACCGGCCTTGAGGGTCACGAAGCAATAGACCCCCTGCCCTTTGGTTTCGTGCGGATAGCCCACCACGGCGGCTTCGGCCACCCGGTGATCGCCCACGAGACTGCTCTCGAATTCGGCGGTGGCAAAGCGGTGGGCAGATACGTTGATGACGTCGTCCATGCGCCCCAAGAGCCAGAAATAGCCGTCCTGATCCCGTCGGCAGCCGTCCCCGGAGAAATAAATGCCGGGAAATTTGTGGAAATAGGTGTGCTCGATGCGTTCGTTCCACGGATCGCCATACACGCCACGCAACATGCCCGGCCAGGGATGGGTCACGCAGAGACTGCCGCCCTCGTTGTCATTGGCCGGCGAACCGTCGGTGCGCAGGATCGCGGGCTGAATTCCCAACATGGGAAAACCGGCGGAAGCGGGTTTGGCGGCGTGGGCGCCGGGCAGCGTGGTCAACATCACCCCCCCGGTTTCCGTTTGCCACCAGGTGTCCACCACCGGGCAGTTGCCGTTGCCGATCACCCGGTGATACCATTTCCAGGCTTCGGGGTTGATGGGTTCGCCCACGGTCCCGAGCAGGCGCAGGGAGGAAAGATCGTGGGCATTGGGCCAGTCTTCGCCCAGGCGCATCAGGGCCCGAATGGCGGTGGGGGCGGTGTAGAAGATGGTCACCTTGTACTTCTCCACCAACTGCCAGAAGCGATTCGGCTCCGGCCAGGTGGGCACGCCCTCGAACATCACCTGCGTGGCCCCGTTGGCGGTGGGGCCATAGGTGAGGTAGCTGTGTCCCGTGATCCAGCCCACGTCGGCGGTACACCAGAAAATGTCGTCGTCATGCAAATCGAACACCAGACGGGTGGTGAGCGCGGTCCAAAGCAAATACCCGGCCGTGGTGTGCAACACGCCCTTGGGTTTGCCGGTGCTGCCGCTGGTATAGAGAATAAAGAGCGGATCCTCGGCGTCCATTTCGGCGGGGGGACACTCGGCGGGTACGGCGGCGGCTTCTTCGTGCCACCACACGTCGCGATGGGCCTTCATGGCGCAGGTCCCCTCCCCACGCTGATACACAATCACCTTGTGTACCATTTTGCAGGCGTCGGCGGCATGATCCACCTTTTCCTTGAGCTGGGACACTTTGCCGGCGTGCATGCTCACATCCGAGGTAATGATCACCTCGCTATTGCAATCCAACACCCGGTTTTTCAGGGCTTCCGCGCTGAAGGCCGAAAACACCACCGAATGAATGGCCCCAATCCGGGCACAGGCCAAGAGCGCGATCGGCATTTCCGGTATCATGGGCATGTAAATGGTCACCACCGTCCCTTTTTTCACACCGTTCTTTTTCAACACATTGGCAAAACGACTCACTTCCGCCTGCAAATCCTTGTAGGTCACGGTGCGTTCCTCGCCTTCAGCCTCACCGTGCCAATGGAAGGCCACCTTGTCCCCCTTGCCCGCCTCCACGTGACGGTCCACGCAGTTGTAGCTCACGTTGAGCTTGGCCCCCTCGAAAAATTTCACATACGGTGCCTCCACTTTGCCGATGGAGGCGAAATCCGACCACATCACCCGATCCCATTTTTTGAACCAACTCACATGCTGCTCGGCCATTTCCGCCCAAAATGCCTCCGGATCGTCCACGGACCGCTGATACAATTCCCGGTAGGCCGCCTCGGACCCCACATGCGATTTGGCGCGAAAGGCTTCCGAGGGTTCGAATACTTGCTGGTTTTGATAGGTGGATTCGATGGCTTCGCTCGATTTGCTGGCTTCGCTCATGGGGGGCTCCTGTAGGGTTCGGGTTGTTGCAGTGGAAATACCAATTGAATTTCGCAGACTCTACCCCGAATGCCCTTGTCGTTCCAAGGTTTTTTTGCGGCTTCTCGGCTGAAAATCACTTTATGCGCGATTTTTTCCGCATTTGGGCATAGAATGAACCCATGCAAACACAAATTCCCCCCGGATATCTTCAAGCCCTTCCCAAAACCGACCTCCACGTTCACTTGGACGGCTCCCTGCGATTGCCCACGCTGATGGACCTGGCGGAAGCCGGGAAGGTGGAACTGCCCGCGGATTCCGAAGCCGGACTCAAGGAAAAGATCTTCAAACCCGCCTATGCCGACCTTCGCGAATATCTGGCGGGCTTCCAGTACACGGTGGCGGTGATGCAAACCCCCGAAGCCTTGGAACGCGTGGCCCGCGAACTCGCCGAGGACAACCTCGCCGAAAACGTCCGCTATCTGGAAGTGCGCTTCGCCCCGCAACTCCACCTCAACGAACAGCTCCACATGCGGGAAGTGCTCGAAGCGGTGACCCGGGGCCTGCGGACCGCGCAAACCGCGCACAACCGCCGACCCGAAGTCGTGAACGGCGAAGACGTCCCCTTCCACTTTGGCATCATCGTCTGCGCCCTGCGCTGGTTCGGTCCCTTCATGTCCCCCTACTACGCCAAACTGTTCGAAGTCATGGCCAACGCCCGCGAAAAAGACATCTTCGCGGCCGCCTCCCTCGAACTGGCCCGGGCGGCGGTTCGTCTGCGGGAAGAAGCGGGACTGCCCATCGTCGGCTTCGACCTCGCGGGCGCCGAGGACGGCAATCCCGCCGTGGACCACAAGGCCGCGTTCTTGCACGCCCACCGCAGCTTCCTGCGCAAAACCGTGCACGCCGGCGAAGCCTACGGACCCGAGTCCATTTTCCAAGCCCTCACCGAATGCCACGCCGACCGCATCGGCCACGGCACTTTTCTCTTCAACCCCGACAAAGTGCGCGACCCCGCCATTCGCGATCCCGAACGCTACGTGCACCAACTCGTGGAAAGCGTCGCACACCGCCGCATCTGCATCGAGGTCAACCTCACCAGCAACCTGCAAACCCTGCCCGACATGGGGGGCATCGGCGAACATCCCCTGCGTCTCATGGTCGACCACAACCTCAGCGCCACCATCTGTACCGACAACCGCCTCGTTTCCCACACCACCGTCACCCGCGAATTGGAGTTGGCCGTCCAGCATTTCGATCTCACCCCGCCCCAACTTCGCAATTTGGTGGTCGCCGGCTTCAAAGGCTGCTTTTTTCCGGGGGACTACCGTGAAAAACGCGCCTTTGTTCGCCAGATTCTCAATCGGATCGACCGCCTGGAAGCCGAGCACATCGGCCCCAGCCCTCATCTTTAAGCCCTTGAAATCCATGACAAAGCCATGCACATTGAAGTAATTCGGGGTAGACAGGAGAGCCAACCTCCGCATTGGCGGGCGCAAAGGGGCCATCCGGCGGAAAAGCCCCCCCCGTTCCCCTGCCGGTGCGGAGACCGGCGCTCCCGTAAAATTTCGCATTGGAGTGTATGACCCTGTTATCAGCAAGAATACTACATTTTTTGCGTGAACTCCCGGGATTTCCGATTACGGTGCGCCTAGCAACCAACTGACAACAGCAAGAGGAATCACAACACATGATGAGAGATTTAATCCGGCGGGAGTCCCACGACACCGCCTTCGCGAGTTTTCTCCAAAGCCAAACCGCAGGCGGCGTCGTCCTGTTGGTGGTCTCCGTCATTGCCTTCATTCTTGCCAACGGCCCCTTGTGGGAAGTGTATGACAACTTTGCCCACATGCATGCCAGCGTACAAATTGGGCAGTGGGATCTTGATTTGGATCTGAGCCACTGGGTCAACGAAGGCGTGATGGTCTTTTTCTTTTTTCTGGTCGGACTGGAAATCAAACGCGAAATTCTCGTGGGCGAACTTTCCGAACCCCGCAAGGCCGCCCTCGCGGTCATCGCCGCCGCCGGCGGCATGATCGCCCCGGCCCTGATTTTCACCCTCTTCAACATCATCAGCCCCGACACCCTGCGCGGCTGGGGCATCCCCATGGCCACCGACATCGCCTTCGTCATCGGCGTGCTCAGCGTGCTGGGCAACCGCGTGCCCGTGGCCCTCAAGGTCTTCCTCACCGGACTGGCCATTGTCGATGACCTCGGCGCCATCGTCGTCATCGCCCTGTTCTACACCGAAAACTTCATGGTCATGAATTTGCTCATCTCGCTCACCTTTGTGTTTGCCAGTTGGATGTACGGCAAAAAAGGGGGCGCCAATGGCGTGGTGTTCTCCCTCTTCGCCCTGGGATGCTGGTATTTCATCCTCGAATCCGGCATCCATTCCACCATTGCGGGCGTACTGATGGCGTTCACGATTCCCATCCGTCAAAAATACGAACTCGACGAACTCAACCACCAATTCCGCATGAGCTTCCTCGACGGCGATTTCGAAATCAAAGAACACCACCTCGACCCCCTCGAACGCATCATCCGCAAAAGCGAAAGCCCCCTGGAACGCTTCGAACACAAATTGCAACCTTGGGTGGCCTTCCTGATCGTACCCCTGTTTGCCTTTTTCAACGCCGGGGTTCACCTCTCCACCCACTTCGGGTTTGGTCTGTTCATGAAACCACATGTCCTCGGGATTTTCTTCGGACTGCTGCTCGGCAAACCCCTCGGCATCCTCTTTGTCAGCACCATTGCCGTCAAACGCGGCTGGGCCACCCTCCCCGACGGGGTCAACTGGCGGGCCATGATCGGGGTGGGCTTCCTCGCCGGCCTCGGGTTCACCATGTCCCTGTTCATTTCCGTGCTTGCTTTCCCCGAAGGAAGCCCCACGTTGCAGGAGGCCAAACTCGGCATCCTGCTCGCCTCCCTCACCGCCATGCTCATCGGCGCTCCGCTCACCTACAGAGCCCTGGCGCCGCAAGCCACGGACAACTGAACGCGGAACGCGTGACCAACAACCCTCAACCAGCAACCAGCAACCAGCAACCAGCAACGCAAATGAAAACCCACTTTTGGAAAATGCACGGCGCCGGCAACGACTTCGTGCTCATCGACGACCGCGAATGCAAGTTCCCCGACGAGGACAACGCCCTCGTTCACCGGCTCGCGCGCCCCAAATACGGGGTCGGATGCGAAGGTGTCATCCTCATCCAACCCAGCGACACCGCCGATTTCCGCATGAGGTTCTACAACCCCGACGGCGGCGAAGTCGAAATGTGCGGCAATGGCGCCCGCTGCGTCGCCCGCCTGGCCCATGAAATCGGCGCCGCCCCCAAGGAAATGAAATTCGACACCGTCGCCGGCGTGATCGGCGCCGAATGCACCGCCAAAGACCAAGTCTGCCTCACCATGACCCCGCCCAAAGATTGGCTCCTCAACGGCGAACTGGAGATGGAGGAACAGAAGATCCCCTTCCATTTCGTCAACAGCGGCGTGCCCCACGTGGTCATGGTGGTCGAAGACCTCAAAAACATCGACATCAAAACCATCGGCGCCGCCGTGCGGTATCATCCCCGCTTCCAGCCCGCCGGCACCAACGTCAACTTCATCCAGGTCACCGGACCCGACGCCATCTCCGTGCGCACCTACGAACGCGGCGTCGAAGACGAAACCCTTGCCTGCGGCACCGGCATGGTGGCCAGCGGGCTCATCGCCGGCTCCCTCGGCCTCGTCTCCGTCCCCGTGCAAATCACCTGCGCCGCCGGGGACGTCCTTCAGGTCAACTACACCCCCACCGAGAAAAGCGCCGAAAACGTCACCCTCACCGGCCGGGCCGTGCACGTGTTTGAAGGCGAGATCGATCTCGACGCCCTCGAAGACGACGCCGAATAACTGGAGCAAGATGCCCGTCGCCACCGACCTCCCCACCGCCGAGACCCTCTACGCCGTGTATTTCGCGCGCTGGATCCCCGACGAGGATCCGCGCGCCCCCCGTCTGCGCAGCGACATCGAGGAAATCGAACTTCCGCCCGGCACCCACATCAAAACCCTCTGCCCGCTCACAGACGAAGGCCGCATTCACGTCACGAATCAATTGACGGACATCCACAACGCCGCCCTGAAAGATTTATGTGCCCTGCTTGACAAAACCGGGGAACCTGCTGTAGATTGGGTGGAAGCGTTGGAGACCAAAGCCACGCCCGAACAACTGAAAATCTGGCTCAAAGGATCCGATCCCGGCAAGCCCGACAACAGTTATTTGTTGCTCTGCTGCGAGACAGGAGCCTTGATTGCCGCGATTTTGCGGCAAAAATGGCCCCGACTTCAGTGGATTCATGATTTTCCGTATTTCGAATCCAGCCTCTTCGACCTCAATGGAAAAATCATGATTCCCGTCTTTCACTGGGCCGTCAAGACCCTTTCCGGTGACGACAGACACCCATTAAAGGCCAAAATCGAGGGTGCATTGCAATTTTTGGGAAAAAATACGTAATTTTTTTTTGATTTTGCTTGAACGAAAAGCATTTTTAAGACGACATATAGACTGAACCCCAACAACGGAGTACATATCATGAAGAAAACGATCATTACCAGTTTCGCAGCCGCCGCGCTTCTCGCGCTCGGCGTGGGCTGTACCCAGACCGATTCCACCGTGCAAACCAAGCAACGTGCCGTCCAAGGCGGTATCGGTGGGGCCATCATCGGTGGCGTCATCGGACACCAAAGTGGCCGCGGCCTCGAAGGGGCCGCCGTTGGCGCCGCCGCCGGGACCGCCGCCGGTGCCGTACACGGCAGTTCCGAGGACGAAATCCGTCAACAGGAACAACAAGGCATGCGTCGTTGACGCGTGCATTGCACAAACCTTTTCCGACGTTCGGAAGCTTGTACCACAAGTCTTCCGAACGTCGGAAACCCCAATTTTCATACCATGGAGACCGGCACTGCCGGTCTTTTTTTGTCCTGAAACCGTGAGATCTTTGCTTTGAATCCGCACAATCTCATGGGCTACAAGGAATTGTCGGGAACGCTCGACAGACCGCATGGGTATGCCTCGGTTCCCGACAATTCCTTTCGCTCCATGATCTTGCACGCCTTCTTTGCAAATATCCCACGGATTCAGGTTGTCCTCAAACCGTGAGATCTTTGCTTTGAATCCGGACTCGGGTCATAGAACTTAACCCTCACGCCCTCCTAAAAAAACAACATGTCTCCCGCCAAATCAAAAACCAAATCCAAAAAACTCTTCGTCCTCGACACCAACGTGATTCTTCACGACAGTAGCTGTTTGGAGCACTTCCAGGAACACAACGTGGCCCTGCCCATCACCGTCCTCGAAGAATTGGACAACTTTAAAAAAGGAAACGAGTCCATCAACTTCCACGCCCGGGAGTTCGTGCGGCGGCTGGACAGCATGAGCGGGGACACCTTGTTTGGCGAAGGCATTCCCCTCGGCAAAGGACGCGGCACCATCCGCATCGCCATCGAACCGGAAATCCACCCCAAACTCCATGGCCTCTTCAGTCCCAACAAACCCGACCACCAAATTCTCAACGTGGCCCTGCGTTTGGCCGACCGACATCCCGGATACCGCACCATCCTCGTGTCCAAGGACGTCAACCTGCGCATGAAGGCCAAATCCGTGGACCTCAATGCCCAGGACTACAAAACCGACCACGTGGCCGACATCAGTTCCCTCTACACCGGGCGGCGCATCGTCGAGGACGTGCCCTCCGAAGTGATCGAAGCCCTCTATCAGGTCCCCTTTGAAGTCCAAGCGGATGAAGTGCAAGTCGACCCGCCGCTCATCGCCCACGAGAACCTGATCCTGAAAAACGGCAAAAAAAGCGCCTTGGCCACCTACGATCCCCTCACCCATACCCTGAAGCGGGTGGACAAACGCAGCGTCTACGGCATCACCCCCCGCAATGCGGAACAGACCTTCGCCCTCGCGGCCCTGTTGAACGACGACATCCCCTTGGTCAGCCTTTCCGGCAAAGCCGGCACCGGCAAAACCCTCTTGGCCTTGGCCGCGAGTCTGGAAAACCGCCGCGCCTATCGTCAGATATATCTCGCCCGCCCCATCGTCCCTCTCAGCAACAAAGACATCGGCTATCTGCCCGGAGAAATCAAAGCCAAACTCGACCCCTACATGCAACCCATGTACGACAACCTTTCCGTGATCCAAAACCAACACCACGGACACGAGAAAAACCACCAAGGAGAGCAAATCCGCAAAATGCTCGAAGACGAAAAGCTCATGATCTCCGCCCTCAGTTACATCCGCGGACGCAGCCTCAACCGCATTTATTTCATCGTCGACGAGGCCCAAAACCTCACCCCGCACGAAGTCAAAACCATCATCACCCGCGCCGGAGAAGGTACCAAAGTCGTTTTCACCGGGGACATTTTTCAGATCGACCATCCCTATCTCGACACCCAGTCCAACGGGCTCACCTACCTCATCGAGCGCATGAAAGGGCAAAAACTCTACGCCCACATCACCCTCGAACGCGGAGAACGATCCGAACTTTCCGAACTGGCGAGCAATTTGTTGTAAGATAACCTGCTCGCCTTTTCCTTGGCGGGATTTTCCTGCTGGAAAAGAGGATCCAGGGGAAGTCGGCGGCCTGCAAGGTCAAATTAGAGCCTGGACGCCATCATGAATCGAACGGCATTCCATCGGGTGCCGCACCGTTTATCTTGAAATTCGGGTTTGATCCCCTACATTGTGCCATAGGAGATCAAATGATGATATTCAAAACGAACACATACCGACCGGCTCCCATGGTCATGGGGCTCATCTTGAGCTTCAGCATGGTTATGGGGCCCCAAATGGCAAACGCGGATCAAGACGACCGTCTGGATCATCGAAAAGATTATCGTATGGAGTCCATTTCCGGCGGGGCATTCCGGAATTACGTCTCAACCCATGTCACCGAGGATGATCTTTGGGCCCGCTCCATGCGAACCTTTGGCAGCTTTCACAATCACATGCACGAACTGATGTCGCATATGGCCAAATACGGCGTGGAAGTGCGCGGTGACCGGGAACACGTCCCGGAGTTCACCCACCGCATCTCCGGCGGCGAATGGGCCAGGTACCGGGAGTCCCTTGAAGAGGCCGGGGACGATTCCGATTGGTACGAACTGGTTCGGATTACCGAAATTATGCACGACCGCGTCCATCACGCCATGGCTCGATCCTTGGTGTATGACCGGGATTCTCGAAACCGGGATGTGGACCTTGGTGATTTTCTTCGCGGCGAAGCGCTGGAACACGGCGCGGGAATCCCCGATGCGGGGGAGAGACGAATTTCGGAAGTCTCGCTGGATGCGTTTCGCGAGTGGGCTTGGCGCTATGAAACCGAACCGCCCCATTTGCACGAATCCGTTCAGGGAATGGTCGTTTTCGCCCATTTGCTGGATGACCTCCTGACCCAGTGGCTGGCCCATGGCGATTCAATGGCCCCAGAGAACTGCCGCCCACAACCCGGACTGCTGGCGCGACGCGGGGAAGGCTGGTCGGACTATTTGGCGCAGATAGAGGATTGTGAGGATGCGGAATGGCGGGAATTCGTCAAAGTGGCCGGTCTCATGCGCGACCGCATCCACCATATGATGCACAAAATGAAAGCGTACCAAAAATAACCACAAGGAACCCGATGAAAAAAAAGTTGATCGTCCCGGTATTGACCATCACCGTGGGTGTGGCATGGTTTCTCAACGTCCTGGAAGTCATTCCCGGTGTGGACTGGGTGTGGACCCTCGGTCTCGCCACCGCGGGCATTCTCAGTATTTCCATCGGCGGACTGAATAAATTCACGGTGGTTGTCGGCCCCCTCCTCGTTGTCGCCTCCATCTGCTCGCTGCTCCGCCAGACCGGACGACTGGTGGTCGATCACGAAATCCCGGTGTTGGTCATCACCCTCGGTATCCTCATGCTCATCTCGCAACTGTCTCCACTCGAAAAGCCCGAAGCCCTACGCATGGACGATGGGGACGCGGACAATCCGCGGGGAAACTGAAGGCGCATTAAAATAAAAAGACTAATTTTCATTGGAAAATACGCCGTGATGCATGTATGTTCTTTGAACATGTTCAAAAAACGGCTTGTCATTCACGACGCGGCACTCCGTGAATCCATGATCAAACGTAATTCTTTAGATCGAAGCAAAAGGGTTTGCCACACCAACGGCGGCCTTCACGTCTTTCCCACATGACTCCAATTCCGGAGCCGGGAAACAACAGAAACCGAAAACCCACCAAACATGGAGACACATATGACCATACGAACAAAACTAGCCACCTTCGCCCTCCCCGCGCTTCTCTTGCTTGCCATCGCGCCGGCACAAGCCGCCAATCCCGGTGGCACGCATGCCCAAGTGGCCTTTGCCGATTGGAGCGACCTTGACAATGGCTTCAACCTCGCCGGGAGTTTCAAAGCCCAAGAAAACCTTCGCCTCTTTGCCAGTTACACCAATACCGATTTGGACCACCTCCGCGTGGGCGCCGGCTGGCTCGTCCCCCTGGAGCCCGGTTTCGACCTCGAATTCGGCGGTTCCATCAATTATTTTGACATCGGCCCCGTCGATGACACCGGCCTCGGCATCCATGCCATTGCCCGAATCACTCCCATTGCCGAACTCACCGTCTCCGGCAAATTGGAATACATCCTCTTGGATGACTTCGACAACGAAACCGTCCTCGGCATCGATGTGGACTACCTTTTTCAAGACAACATCAGCGGGTTCTTGAACTACAGCATCTACAACGAAATCGACAACAACCTCATCCTGATTGGCGCCAGGCTCCGGTTCTGACCTATAATTGAACCCGACTTTCCCTGATAAGGGGAAAGGAGGAAACCCACTTGAGAGCCCGTCGGATCTTCACGATTCGACGGGCTCTTTTTTTATTCCCCGATCCTTTTGCCCTCTCAGGCAAAGGCATTCAACCAGTCCAAACCCCCAACACCGTCAAGGCCGCCGTAACATGCGGTGCGCAATACGGACTGCCCGGCATGAAGCGTGGTCCGTAAAAATGGAACCCTGGCCCGGGGGAAAAGCAGGTGCGAGCAGGGCGACAGGAGATGCACCCCCGCTTCCGTCACCTCCAAGGATCCTTCGCTTTGCAACGCCCGAACCCCACTGAAAAGCCCGCCGCCCTGAATCCATGCGCCGTCGGGAACCGTCTCCACGGTTTCGACATCCACCGGACAGGCAAACCCGCCCTCGCATAAGAAGAAAGAACGGGAAGCGCGAATTCGGTGCGCGCGCAGGTGACCGGCCCCCTCGGGAATGAGCTCGGTTTCGATTTCAATCTCATGTTCCACCCAAGGACGCCAGATGGAACGAACCGAATTCTCCGTCACCGTTTGTCCACGACAACGGGCCCGGGTCATCCAGTGTTCGCCATCCATGGAAACCGCGAGGGTGCTGTCGATCGCACAGGAATTGAACCCAAAAGGGGCCACGGACACGCCAAAGGCAAAACGGCTGGAATAGACCAATTTCGCGTATTTATCCTCTCCGTGTTTGGGAAACCACCGCGGGGAACCCTGCACCAACTGTCCTGCATTCAGAAAAAAGGCGTGTGCCCCCCCTTCGTTGCGCACCGCAATCGCGGGCATCCGCGGCAATGCGCGGATGCCGTCGCCGGGCGGCAGGGGATCCTCCATAAGCGGCGCGGACCAAAACGGATGTTCGTCCGACAGCGAAAGAAACCAGAAGGTTTTGAAGCCCCATCCCGGACTTCCATGGGCGTTGTATTCCTCGGCCATCTGTGGATTGGGGTAGCCGTAGCCGACGCTGAGCCGACCGCTTTCGGTGAAAATGGGATACTTCATCCATTGGGACAAATGACGGAAAAGCATGGTTTTCATGTACGAAAGGTCCAACCATGCCGGCAATTCCGGCGAGACTTCCGCATAGAGGTCGAAGCAAATGCAGGCGGCGAAGAGACTGCCCTGGGCAAAGCGATAGGTCATGCTGCGTCCAAAAGGAATGGCCGCCCCCGAAGCATCGAAAAACGCCGCGTAATCCGGCAAGAACGTGGCCGTGCGCTCCCGGAAACGCCGTAGGATCGGATCATCGGGACAAAGGGCGTGCAAGGTCAGGGCGTAGGTATGAAACCCGAAAGGGTTGTAATAGTCGCGCATCCCCCCTTCCCCGTCCTCGTACCAGCCGTCCCCCAGATAAAAGCTGTCCAGCAAACGCAAATCCCGCTGAAAAATCTCCGCCCAGAAGACCCGTTTGCTCGCATAAGTCTCGGCTAAATCCTGCGTGAGTCGCAAAAGGCCGAGCGTAACGAAACAGCGAAAAAAATGCCAATTGTTGGGCGGGAATGCGTGATCATGGATTTGCGTGAGCCAGGCAATCACCTGATCACGAACCCGCTGCGAAAAGTCCGCCCCAAAGCGTTCCGGCAACACGCACATCGCCACCCCCAGCACCGCCATTTCCACATAACATTGGTCTTGGTCCCCCGTTTCGCCCCAATAATCGGGATGGTCGGGATCACAACCGTCGACAAACGCCCTGACATGGGACGAGATGGCCGCCTCCAGCCAGTCGGGCAGCGCTTCCCCGCGATTCTTGCACCCCAAGGCCGCCGGCAACAAAAGCCAAAGCGGACGACTCCAGGCCTCCATGGCAATGCCACGATCCATGCCATTCGAGCGGGGAAACACGAAAGGAACCGCCGGATTTTCCGCAGTCAGTCGCAACCGCTCCGGTTCCCAAAATTGACGCGCCCACGTCAGACACTTGCCAGGATTCGCGAAATCGTCGGGTTCGGGGCCGGAAAAAGTAAATTGGTGCGCCATACCACGGCTCTATGCCGCGACGACCCGCTCCTGTCAAGGAGAGGCCTTCCTAATCCTAATCTTAATCTTAATCGTAATCGTAATCTGCAATGCTTCGCTTTCTTCGCGACCTTCTGTTCAAACACACAGAGGATGGGTACAGAAGCACGCAAAGATACTCATTCGTTTCTTTTTCCCAAAAACCCAATTCCGGGATGCGCCCGAGGATCTCCACGCGAGATTTCCTTTGACATCATAAGCGACTTATCTTATCATGTCTATATGAGTGAGCCCGTCAGTGATGAAGTGAAAAGCTATTTGCGCGAGATCGGCGCCAAAGGCGGACGGAAAAGCCGTCGGCGGCTGGATCCCGACCAGGCGCGTCGCATGGTGGCCGTCCGCGAGGCGCGGCGGGCGTTTCGGGACCACAAAGCGATTTATTTTTGGAGTTTCAACCCGGAGTGGAAAGTGGAGTATGATCAAATCCCCGTCGTGATACGCACCTTGCGAAACGAGGGCGACGCCAAAGCCTTTGCACTTGCGAAACGGCTTCATCAACTCCACGCGGGCAGGGAGGGCTAAAGATGCCCATTGGCGCTTTTGAAGCCGAAATCCTGCGGTTGTTGGCCGCCAACCGGAATCCAGAAAGTTTTATCGGGGGAGCGACGGTTCTCAATCAGCCCGCAGACTCCCCACGCGCCTCGGAAGATATCGATGTCTTTCATGATTCCGAAGCTTCCTTACAGAAAAGCGTGGAACAGGACCTGCGCACCTTGCACGCAGACGGATTCGAAGTATCGGTCCTTCTCAGTCGTCCGAGTTTCCACCGGGCGCAGGTGTCGAAGGAGTCTCAGACCTCCAAAATCGAATGGGTGCATGATTCCGCGTTTCGCTTTTTTCCAGTTGAAACAGATGACCTCATGGGCTACCGCCTCAATCTATGGGACGCTGCGACAAACAAGGTGCTCGCCGGCGTGGGACGTGGTGTCGTGAGGGATTATGTGGATTTGATTTATTTGCACGAGTCTCGCCTTTCCCTTGGGGCTCTGATCTGGGCTGCGGCCGGAAAGGATCCGGGCCTGAATCCTGATTTCATTCGGGAGGAAATGATGCGAACCCAACGTTATGATCCGCAGACCTATCAAAGTCTGAAATTATCACGTCCCGTGGACCCCTTCACCCTGAAGAAAATCTGGCTGGAGGCCATTCGGGAAGCGCGGGATCTCTTTGATCTGTTGTTGGATATGGACGCCCCCTACGGATGTTTTTTTCTGAACGACAAGGACGTGCCGCAAACCCCAACGCGCGAAACCCTGGCCACCCTCCGCCCCCACTACGGATCGCTGCGCGGCTGCTGGCCCCGCATCGTCGAAGAAGAGGGTCAAACGTCCTAAAGCGGCTTTCATCCGCATCCGAAGAGCCGGAATCTTGTGACACCCCGTACCTTTGCGCCTGCCTCAAAATATTCGTTGGAGACTACTCGTTGTTGGGTATTGGTTCTCAAAGCGGCTCCAAGGCACGGTGGGAATTGTAAAAGGGCTTGGGTAGTTTGCGATTACGTTTCCCCTTCTGCGCTCTCTGCGTCCTCCTGTTCAAAAAATTTCGGTGGATTGGAGCGGATTTTACGAGTAGGATTAGGATTGGGATTAAGATTACGATTAGGATTACGATTAGGATTTCCGGTACGAGAAACCCCCACCCAAATCTCTCGAATTCGATCCGGCTCGAACCTTCCATTGACAAGTTGCCGGATCACGGTAACCTGAATCCGATTTTCAAAACCCTTTCCGGAGAAATTTGATGTTTGGCGGATTCACACAACCCTGGATGCTTGGCGATACCCCCATGCGGCGCGACCTGCGCCTGCTCTGCCGTTTTCTGCGCCAGGAACTGATTTCCGATGGCTACGCCCCCCTCTGGCCCCAAATTC
The DNA here is from genome assembly GCA_020831635.1 of Verrucomicrobiota bacterium. Lineage (GTDB taxonomy): Bacteria > Verrucomicrobiota > Kiritimatiellia > SS1-B-03-39 > UBA6053 > PXAS01. The sequence continues at coordinate 20,239 of JAFIGC010000032.1, forward strand.
AAAACCTCCGCGCCCTCGCCTTGCGTCACGAGGCCGGTGACGCCGAAGCAGACCGCGAACTCAAAACTCTCTTCCGGGAATCCGCCCCCGAGGATCTTCATCTCCTCCTCCGCGTCATGGGGCTCTTTTTTGATTTTGCCAACGTTTCCGAAGAACTCCAACGGGAACGCGTGGTCCGAAACCGCCGCTTGGAAAAAAGGTTGTCCGACAGCTTGGAAACCCGGCTGAAAGCGTTGCGCGCCTCGGAACCTTCCGCCACCCGCCGCCGGGAACTCCTCGACGGTCTCGAAGCGGAATTCGTGCTCACTGCCCACCCCACCGAAGCCAAACGTCAAACCGTGCGCCGCATCCTGGACCGCCTTCGCCGCACCTTGCGACGACTATCCGACCCTGACATGACCCGGGCCCGACGCGCCCCGCTTCTGAAGTCCCTGCACGAGGATGTACGCGCCCTGCTGCGCACGGACCCGCTGCACCCGCATCGTCCCGAAGTCCTCGAAGAACTCGACCGCGCCCTCTATGTCAGCGATGCCCTCTGGAAAGCGGTGCCCGGACTGGTCGAACCGCTGGAGCGGGCCCGCGGCGCATCATTGTCGCCCCTGCGCTTCGGGTGTTGGATCGGCGGCGACCGCGACGGGCATCCCCATGTCACCGTCGATATCACCCGCGAGACCCTGCAACGCCTGCGCCAACGCGCCTTGAATTTCCATCTGGCCGAATGCGCCTATATGCTGGATCGACTTCCGATGCTGTGCCGCAAAACGGCATCCATTCAACACCTCGAACTTATCGTGGACCGCGCCCCGGAAGCTTTTCGCGACGAGGTCCTCAAGCGCAGCCACAGCAATGAATATTTCCGCAGGGCCCTGCGCGTGATCCGCGCCCGCCTCCGCGACATCCACAGTTACCGCGGCGGCGCGGAACTGGATGAAGACCTCGCCGACCTCCAAGCCGCCCTTTCCATTGAAGGCCTGAAAGGGCAAATTTTCAACCGACTGAAGGCCTGGCGCAGGCGCACCCATGTCTTTGGCCTTCAGTTCATGCGGCTGGATCTCCGGGAAAACTCCAAGGGATACCGCACCCTCATCCGCGAACTGCTGCCGCTATTGGGGGAAGACCCCGCACGCGCCGAAACCGACTGCTTTGACGACCTCTGGGACACTTCGTTTCCCGAACCGGATGAAGCGCAATTGCGAGAACATCTCTCGGAACGCAGCCTGGACCTTCTCAACGTCACCCGCCTGATGCAAAACTGGATGCGGGACGTGTCCCCGGAAGGTGTCGGTGCCAATGTCATCAGCATGACCCATTGCGTCGGCGACGTCCTCTGGGTCCTCTGGTTGCACCGGCTCGTGGCCGGTTGGCGCGGAGAAGCGCGGGTGGACATGCCCATCTCCCCCTTGTTCGAGACCATCGACGACCTGCATCAGGCCGGCCCCATGCTCACCGAACTTTTCCGGCATCCGGTCTACCGCGCCGAACTCGACCGACAGGGTGGACGGCAGATCGTCATGGTGGGATATTCCGACAGCGCCAAGGATGGTGGATATCTCGCGGCCTGTTGGGCTCTGCACACCGGTCAGGAAGCCATGCAAAAAGTGGCCGACGCCGAAGGCGTGGGACTCACCGTGTTCCATGGCCGCGGGGGTGCCCTCGGGCGCGGTGGCGGACCCGCCGCGCGCGCCATCCAAGCCCTGCCCCCGGCGCGGGGCGAAGGCCATATCCGCATGACCGAACAGGGCGAGGTCATTGCCGATCGCTTTGCCGATCCCTATCTTGCCCACCGCCACATGGAGCAAATTCTCGGAGGACTGCTGTTGCATGCCGCCGGAGCGTCCCCCGCAAAACCCCATTGGCGAAGCTGCATGAGCGAATTTGCCAATTACGGACGAGAGGCCTATCTGGAACTCTTCCATCACCCCGGCTTTGCCGAATATTTCCGGGAATCCACCCCCATCAGTTGCATCGAGAGCCTGCCCATCGGCTCCCGCCCCAGTCGCCGTCACGGCGCCGCGTCCCTCGAAGACCTCCGGGCCATTCCCTACACCTTTTCCTGGACGCAAAGCCGACAGCTCATCAATGCCTTTTACGGACTCGGCACCGCCTGGACCCGCCTCAACCGCGCCCAGCGACTCTTGGCCATCCAGATGTACCGCGAATGGCCTTTTTTCCGTTCCATGATCGACAACGCCGAGCTGGCCCTCACCAAATGCGACCCCGTCATCGCCCGCCAATACGCCGGCCTCGTCAAAGACCCCGTCATCCGCGAACACTTCGGCAACGCCGTCACGAAAGAAATGGCCCTGACCCAAAAAGCGATTCTCGCCATGACCGAGCGCCCCTCTCTCATGGCCGACACCGCTTGGCTCCGGCGCAGCGTTGAAATTCGCAAACCCTTCATCGACCTGCTCAACCACATCCAAATCGAACTTCTGCGCCGTCAGCGGGATGGTCGCGAAGACGATGCGGCCCTGCAACGCAGCCTCCGCCTTTCCGTCCAAGGCATCGCCGCCGGACTGCGGACGACCGGATAGTCCGCGGACCCGAACCCGTTTTCGGCTGTTTTGCCGCTTCCTGGCGAAGAAATTGCAAGACCATCAGGTCTCCCGCGAAACTCATGTGTTCAAAGAATCCCCATCGCCAACGCAAGGGCTTGATGAGGTTTGATCCGCCGCCGCATCGACTTGATGCCAATTTTTTCCCCATCCGGGCGCTTCGGGACGCGGCGGCGGAGGACCGGGGACAAAATCTCCGAGGGTTTTCGCCTCCGCCATCAATTGATCGCGGAAGGCACGCAAACCGGTGGCATCCGAAATGGGGCTCGTCTCCGCCGGGTCTTGCTCCAGGTCATACAATTCCTCGTCCGGGCGAACGAGGTCCGGCCAGGCATCGGGACGGAAGTGGCGGATATACAGCCGTTCCGGTGTGCGGATGGCGCGGATGGGATCGTACAAATCGGTCCAATCTTCATCATCGGGACGCAGTTTTTCGCCATGGTAATTGCGTTCCAAGTACAGATGATCCCGATGCGCCGCGTCCGGCTGATCGATAACGGACCAAAAGGATTTTCCATCCATGTTTTCAGGTGGCGCCAGGCCGAAGGCCTCGCACCAAGTGGGACGAAAATCGAGGTTGCTCAACAGGGTTTCGCGGGTCTCGCCCGCGTGCCGCCCGTCCGGCAAACGCAGCAGCATCGCGATCTCGGTGCCCAGCCCATACAACGTCCCCTTGGCGCGGGGACCGGAGATGCCATGGTCGGTGGTGAAAACGACCACGGTGCTTTCCCGCAAACCGAGCCGATCCAGACCCGTCAGAAAACGACCGATATGATGGTCCATGAACGCGATGGCGGCGGCAAATCGGCGGAAATCATCCGCTTTACCGGGATAATCCGGCATGCCCGGGGGGTCCCAAACCGGTGCGCCCGACGGAATCGCGGGGATTCGACCTCCCACGGCGGGCCAAGTGCAGGCGTGCGGCTCCTGAGTGGCGATGTTGAGGTAAAAGGGACGCGACTCGTCCCGCTGTGCCAAGGCCCGCAGGGCATTGTCCACGGCCCGATCGCTCATCCAGTCCGACCACTCCCGGGTGAGGTCCACCTCATAACGGTCCGTGCGGGGATGGCGCTCATGGTTGATGCCGGACAGGATCGTCTGATACCCCGCCCCATTGAAATCGTCCACGGTGGTCGGCCGGTTCAGATCCAACGGCCACCCCATGTGGGCGAGACCGATGGCCCCGCTGCGGTGCGCGTGCAGACCGCTCATGGCGCAGGCGCGGGAGGGCGAACAGGCCGGTGAGGCGCAATGCGCCCGGGTGAAACGAATGGATTCGGACGCAAATCGATCAAGATGCGGAGTCGGCACGCCCGCTCCGTAACAACCCATGGCCCGGCCCAGATCGTGACAAACGATATAAACGAAATTCAACTTGGACATACCCCTGTTCTAGCACATGACCGTCACGCACACAACGCCCCAACGCTTCAAAGCGTTGAATGCCCACCCGGGCAAAGAAAAACCCAGTCCAAGCGGACTGGGTTGAGGGGAAAGCAGAAAGCGAATTTATTCGCCTTGAATGACTTCCACGCTGACGGTGATGTCGACTTTTTCACCGACCAACATCGCGCCGGCTTCCACCACCTGATTCCAGGTGAGGCCGAAATCCGTGCGGTCAATCGTGGTGTCCGCATTGAACCCATAGCGCACGTTGCCCCAGGGATCGGTCACCGGACCTTTGAAGGTGTACTTGAGTTCCACTTCCTTGGTCACGCCTTTGATGGTGAGATTGCCGACGATCTTGTCCGCGTGAACGGCGGTGCTTTCGAAGGTCATGGTGGGGTGGTTTTCCACGTCAAAGAAATCATCGCTGCGCAAATGATCATCGCGGCGGCGGTTTTTGGTGTCAATGCTCTTGACTTGAATGACGGCGTTCACGGCGGTGAGCTTGTCGTCTTCCACGGTGAGGGTGCCGTCAAATTCCGTAAACCCGCCTTTGGTGCGGCTCACGACCATGTGCGGAATGCTAAACGTCACGGCGGCATGATCTTTGTCAATGGGCAGTTCGGCGGCAAAAGCGAGGCTGCCAACAGCGGCGGCGGTCATCATCAGTTTGTTTTTCTTCATCATTCGATTCTCCGTTTCAGGGGGTTGAGGTTCTTGGACCATGGAAAGCAAGATAGGAAATCATGCAATGAATTCATGGCCGATTCATCACATCAGTCCCCCGGCGAAACAAACCCTTACAAAATATCTTGATATAAAGTTAAAAAGCCCAGATGAAGGGTGCGAGACCGACGGCGGTGACACCGATGAGGAGACTCAGGGGAATGCCCACGCGGAAATAATCGGTGAATTTATACCCACCCGCCCCGTAGACCATGAGGTTGGTTTGATAGCCGATGGGGGTGGCGAAACTGGCGGACCCCGCGATCATGAGGCAAAATATGAACGGCAAGGGGTTCACGTCCATGCTCTCGGCGGTGGAGGCGGCAATGGGGAAGACAAGGGCCACGGCGGCGTTGTTGGTAATCAACTCCGTGAACAACACCGTGACCAGATACACCAAGGCCAAAGCCAGCCATGGAGAACCCGAGGCCACGCCCAGCAACACCGTCGCCAAGGCGGTGGCCGCGCCCGACTGATCCAAGGCGGCGCCAATGCCCAAGGCCGCGCCAATGACCATGAGCACATTCCATTCGATGCGACGGCGAGCCCGGGCGGCTGTGCAACAACCGCAGGCCAACATCAATCCCGCCGCCAACAACGAAGCCTTGAGCATGCTCAGCAAGCCGAAGGCGGCCACGAGCACCATGCCGATCAGCACACAAAAGGCCATGACGGCTTTCGCGGGGGCGGGTACGTTGACATCTTCTTCCAAAGCATGCAAAAGATAGAAATCCCCTGAATCCCGCTGACGCGGTACGAAGCCGGCATGGGATTCAATCAGCAACACGTCCCCGGCTTTCAGGGGAATATCGCGCAAACTTCCCCGCAAACGTTCTCCGTTGCGGGCCATGGCAATGATCACGGCATTGTACTGCTGCCGGAATTTTCCTTCACGCAGGGTTTTTCCCACCAAGGGACAGGTATGGGAAACCACGGCCTCAACCAGTCTGCGGTCCTGCGGTAGCGGGGCCAAATCGAAAACCTTTTCGGAGGCCAGTTGGATCCCCTTGAGCTGCAACAAGTTTCGGATGGTTTCCAAATTGCCCGCGTACAGCAAGTGGTCCCCTTCCCGCACGCATTCCCCCACCGGCACCGGGGCAATCACTTCGTCCTCCCGCACCAATTCCACCAAATATCCGCCGGGGACGTCCACCAATTCGGTTTCGTTAAAGGGTTTGCCGATCAACGGACTTTTCGGGTCCACCACCAATTCCAGGGTAAATTCCTTGGGGTTGTTAAACACCTGCCCCGTCCCCTCCCGTTCGGGAAGCAGGCGTCGTCCCACGAATTGCATGAACATCAAACCCACCAGTGCACAGGGAAGTCCCAGTAGAGTGATTTGAAACATCGTGAATCCGGAGCCCCCATATCTGGAAACATACAGTCCATTCACCACCAGATTGGTACTGGTGCCGATCAAGGTACACATCCCTCCGAAGATTGAAGCGTAACTCAAGGGAATTAAAAATTTGGACGGGGAAACCTTGTGTTTGCGGCACCACTCAATCACCACGGGAATAAAGAGGGCCACCACCGGGGTATTGTTCAAAAAAGCGCTCAACCCCGCGATAGGGGCCATGAGCCGAAAGCGCGCACGATTGGGGTCGGTGACGTTCCCCGGTATCCATCGCGCCACCCACTTCAATCCGCCGGACTCCTGTAACCCCGCCACCACCATGTACAGCGCCCCCACGGTGACCAAGCCCTGGGAGCCAAACCCCGAAAGTGCCGCATCCGGGTCCAAGACTCCGAAAATCAGCAAAACCCCCAACCCGCCCACAAAGACCATGTCGGCGGGCACCGAAGTCATGACCAGCATCAAAAACAAACCCAAGACCACCCCCAGCGTAAGCCAGGCGTCGGGTGTGAGTTCGAAAATTGGTGAAAAATCGGGCATGTTCTCAAAAAGCAAGGGAAAGAAAAGAGTGGCGAAAGCAGGGAATTCATATCGAATTGCATTTGAAATGAAAATGTATTTTCTCGAATACGCATTGATTTTCCCGCCGAATAGGAATAGAATAATCCAATGTTCTTTGGCCGTGCCCATACAGCCCGCCGTCGCGGATACAAGCCATGGCGTATATTCTTCCGTATCCTGAAATGGGCACGGTGGGTGGTGATGATCCTGCTGCTTCTCGGAACATACCAATTGGTCATTTGGAATAGAGACTACGACCCTCGTTTTTACCATTTTCTCAGTACCACGCCCGGGAGAACCCTGGCCAGGGTCATGAAGTGGCCGACTTTTTATAATCAAGAGCCCCACGACAAGCCCGAGTCCGAATATACCGTCTCCGAGCTAGCCTGGAAGCATCGTTTGGAAGAGCGGCTACGAAAATCCTGGCCCACCCATCGCTTGGTGACCCAGGCGGGAGAAGAGCATTTGGTGCGCATCTTGCAACGCACGGACGAAAATGTAACCGTGGAGCAATCCTTCGGAGGCAAGGGCCGGGTGATCAAGAACTTCCATCCCGACATGATCCGCAGTCTCAGCACCTACAACGTTCCGCTGCCCACCATCACTTGGCGAGACGTGCGGTTCCAGATGGAGTATCCCCATTTCCAACTCATCCATTTTGGCCATTACACCGTATTGACCGACGCACCGTATTATCAGGTGATCGAAAGCGTGCGGGAGTTGGAACGCATGCATGGCCAGTATATGGAGTTGTTCGGCGATCTGGTGCAGCACCAAAGTGCGGCCCACAGTTTGCAAGTGCTTTTTTTCAGCGACGAAACCCAATATCGAGAGCATCAGGACAGTTCCGCCCCCGCCTTGGAAACCAGCGCCGGGTTCTACTCCCCCTTGGAGGACCGCATGGTGGTGTTCAACCAGTATCATTCCGAACATGCCAGAACCATGCGCGGCGAGATTCAGGATGAGATTAACCGCATGATGTCCCAGGCAAACTCGTACAATGAACGACGGGCCATCGAAACCATGCAAAACAGCGTCAGCGAACAACTGTTGCTTCGAGGCCAAAGGGAAACCGTCGCCACGTTGCGGCACGAGGGTGCCCACCATCTTAGCTACACCCATGGCGTGCATTCGTGGTTTCACGCTGAAAACGGATGGCTGATCGAAGGGCTGGCCGTCTATTTCGAATCCGATCCCCCCGGCGAACTCCCACCAAGCCATCAACAGACTTTGTTTCATTTATTAAACAGCAATCGCATTCCCCCATTGAAAGATCTGCTTGCGGTTCGTAAACCGGAGGACTTTGAGAAGGAACTCCCGGGATACAAAGGATACGAAGCCTATGTACTATCGTGGGGCCTTTTCCATCTGGCCATGCAACCCGAATATCGGGATGCCTTTTTTGAATATATGCGTTTCATCCGCAATCCCTCCAATATTCGCGAAATCGTCGATGTCCCCCGGGTACAAATTCTCGCCCGCCACCTTGGCCTCGATCCCGAGGTCTTGGAGCAAAAATGGGTGGCGCACATGCATGCGTTCCTTCGGTAAGGAACATTCATTTCCCACCATTCCCCTCTACGCCCTCTGTGTCCTCCTGTTCAAAAACCATTCGGCGGATTGGAACGGTCTACTCGTCCTCAAAATAATCCGTATCCAACCGCTTCAGGGTGATGGTCCGAATGGCGGACACACCAATTTGATACTTGATCACATGAAGTTAAAGCATGAAATCAGTTCATTCTTTCAACTACTCCACGCGTCCGCAAGGGCTTCCGCCTGCGCAATGACGAGTTGAATGGCTTCTTCCTGACCATCTGGCGGGTATTTGTATTTGCGTAGCAGGCGTTTGATCAGCAGACGCATCTTGGCCCGAACGCTGTCACGCACCTGCCAGTCGACACTGGTGCTGGCGCGGAGCTTCTCGGTCAGCTCTGTAGCGAGTTTCTTCAGGGTTTCGTCGCCCATGGCTTGGAGCACTTCGGGACGTTCTGCGAGCGCGTCGTAAAAAGCGACTTCGTCTGGATTCAGGCCGAGAGCTTCGTCGCGCTGCATGGCCGCTTGCAAGTCTTTCGCCATGGCGATCAGCTCTTCAATCACTTGGGCGGTCTCAATGGCCCGGTTGTGATATTTCCGTAGCGTTTCCTGCAGGCGGTCGCTGTATTTCTTTTCCTGGACCACGTTCGTCCGTGTATTGGAGCGGATCTTGTCGAGCAGGAGACGTTGCAGCAGTTCAACCGCCAGATTCTGCGTTTTGAGGTTCCTGACATCTTCGAGAAATTCATCGGACAGCAGGCTGATATTCGGATTGTCCAATCCTGCGAGTGCGAAAACATCAATCACCCCCTCGGAGAGCACCGCATTGTCGAGGATCTGCTTGAGAACGGAGTCCTTGGTTTGCTTGGACGGCTTCTTGGGTGTCGTCGTGTCTTTGACGATGATCGCTTTGACCGCCGAGAAGAAAGCGATCTCTTCCCGCAGGGCTTTGGCTTCATCCAACGTGCTGCAGAGCGAATAGGATTTCGTGACGCTCACCATGACATCGGCGTAGCGCTTCTTGCCTTCTTTCAGCCCGAGGATGTGGTTGGCGGCGGGAATGAGCACGTCCAAAGGTTTTGTCCGGAACGCCGAATAGTCAAAACCGTGATACATGCCACGTATCACATCCATTTTCTCCAGGAGAATCGCGAAGGCATCTTCGGCTTTGACCGTGGGTTGACCTTTGCCCTTGGCGTCGGTGTAGGTTTTGACGGCCCGTTTCAGGTCACCGGCGATGCCAATGTAGTCGACCACGAGTCCCCCGGGTTTGTCTTTGAACACGCGGTTCACGCGGGCGATGGACTGGGCGAGGTTATGGCCTTTCATCGGCTTGTCGATATACATGGTGTGGCAACACGGGGCATCGAACCCCGTCAGCCACATGTCGCGTACAATCACAAGTTTCAGAGGGTCTTCGGGATCTTTGAAACGCTTCTCCAACCGCTTCTTCTCCTGCTTGGTGTAGATGTGGTCCTGCAACGCTTTCCGATCGGCGGCCATGCCGGTCATGATGACACGAATGGAGCCGTCCTCGGGATTGTAGCCGATCTCATTCCCATCCTTTACTCTGCGGGTTCCCTCCCAACCGGGACGAAGCGCGATGATGGCGTCAAAAAGCGAAACGCAAATGTCACGGCTCATGCAGACAATCATGCCCTTTCCGTCCATCGCCTCGTTGCGGATCTCAAAATGCTGGACCAGAGCCGCGGCCACTTCCCGGATGCGGGGATCGGCGCCGACAAGTTTCGCGAGTTGCGTCCACTTGCCTTTGATCTTCTCCCGGGAAGCCGCGTCTTCGTCGTCTTCGATAACCTCCTCCACCTCCTGGTTCAGGGCATCGATCTCCGCGCGGTTGATATCCAGTTTGGCCAGACGGCTTTCGTAGAAAATTTCCACGGTGGCCCCGTCATCCACGGCATCCTGAATATCGTAGATACTGACATAATCGCCAAAGGTGCCCCGGGTGTCTTTGTCCTCCAGCGCGATGGGGGTTCCGGTGAAACCGATGAACGAAGCGTTTGGCAGCGCGTCGCGCATGTGCTTGGCATAACCGAATTTGTAGGCTCCGGTGTTCTTGTCCAACCGGGCCGCCAGCCCATACTGACTCCGATGCGCCTCGTCCGATACAACTATGATGTTGTGACGATCATTGAGTACGGGCATTTTAGATGTGGCAACATCACCCTCACCCCCGGCCCCTCTCCCAGGGGGAGAGGGGACTGGAGGAGTTGGCGGAGCAAACTTCTGAACAGTAGTGAATATGATTCCTCCAGACTGACGGGAGGCGAGTTTCTCTCGCAGTTCCTCGCGGCTGTCGGCCTGTTCGGGATCCTGTTTGAGCAAATCCTTGGCCAGACAAAACTGCTGATACAGTTGCCCATCCAAATCGTTGCGGTCGGTGACCACGACCAGGGTCGGATTGTTCATCTCCGGTTGCTGGAGGAGCATCCCCGCATAGCAGGCCATGGAAATACTCTTGCCCGATCCCTGGGTGTGCCAGAAAACCCCGGCCTTTTTCGACCCGGGAATCACTTCCCTGCCGTAATGGGCCCGGGGTTCTTTCACCACACCGTCCTCCTCCTGCCTCTCGGCCGCGATCAGGGTCACCCGCACCGCTTCCCGGACCCCGTGAAACTGATGGTATCCGGCGATCTTTTTGATGAGCCTGTCCCCGTCCTGTTCGAAGAGAACGAAGAACCGCAGGTATTCGAGCAGATACTCCGGCTGGAAAAAGCCGCGAATAAGCGTTTCAAGCTGATATTCCAGGAGAGGTTTATCGTCCTCGTTTGCGATGGTCCGCCAGGGCATGAACCACTCCGGCGCGGCGGTGAGCGATCCGATGCGGGCATTGGCGCCATCACTGATGATCAGGGCCTCGTTGAAAATAAACAGATCCCCGATTTCCTCTTTGTAAGTCTGAATCTGGTCGTAGGCCTTCCAGATGTCGGCGTTTTGATCGGCGGGATTTTTGAGTTCCACCACCGCGATGGGCAGGCCGTTGATGAACACAACCAAATCCGGCCGACGCGGCTGCTTGCTGCCGAGGATGGTGAACTGGTTGACGACAAGCAGGTCGTTATTGGCCGGATTCTGAAAATCAATCAAGCGGGCCTGATCGTGCACCGTTTCGCCATCGGCATTCGAATAATCTATCGCCACCCCGTTCAAGAGAAGCCGGTGAAAAGCCCGGTTGTTCTGAACCAGCGTCGGCTCACCCGGTTTGGTGGCCAGTTGAACAACCTCCTCCACGGCGGCGGATGGAAGCCCGGGATTGAGGCGGGCGATGGCGGACGCCAACCGCCCCTTGAGAACCACCTCGCGATAGTCTATGCGCTGTGGCACCCTCACCCCATCCCTCTCCCGGGGGGAGAGGGGGTCGGATTCAAGGTCGGGCGCGATGTCCTTGCCGTGCACATAACTCCAGCCGGTGTCCTGAAACCACTGGATGGCGTGCTGTTCGAGTTGGTTTTCGTTGATCATAAGGTGCGTTTCCTGTTAATCCTGTATGAAGATTTAAACCGGATTTACAGGATGTTTTTATTGAATGTGCGTATTTCTGTAAAAATGCCAGTTCGTCGCGTAGCGACGTCCGAGGCATAGCCGTGGATTTCAATCCACGGAATGCCGGACCCAAACAAGGCCACGCCGCGTAGCGTCGCATGACGGACCTGGGGGTTTGAACCCCATCCGATTTTTCGGAGGCGACAGTTGTCCGGAAATCCCGGACTCCGGGTCACGCTCAACCTCATCGAAAAGGTTCTTGAGCCGCCTGTTTTCCTGCAAGTAAACAGAGGGCGAACGATTCGGAATTTCCGAATAGTTGACTCCGGGTCAATTTCCCCGCTTTCATATAGGGTTTTCAGGTGCTCATTGACAGTAGGCACCTCCACTTCAAAGAGATCCGCCATCAGCTTCTGCGAAAGCCAGATCGTCTCATTCTCAAAACGGCATTCGACACGACTCTTTCCATCCTCCGTGGTGTAGAGGAGAAATTCGCCGGTGGATTGGGGATTGGATTCTGTGGTTGACATTTTTAGGGTAAAAGTCGTTTGGTTACTTATCAGAATATGGATTTAGCCGGTCTGAAGATGTCGATGTCACAAGTTTGTCGCAAACGTTGTCGCGAAGTTGTCGCAAAGTTGTCGCACTTTTCTGCATAGCATTTGTCATAGGGTTGTCACAGCTCCGCGTCACAGCTTGTCATAGCTCCGGGACCCCATAATGGATGTGGGGGGTGATCGTGAACGGGGGTTGTTGGTTCATCCGCAGAACTCCTTCACGCTGGCGGTGTTGCTATAGCGTATGCGATATCGGCCAAGCAGCATGTTAATTTTCACGGGTAACCCCTCTGCGGGTTGACTCCTCCGCCTCAATTCGTCGCACAGCGAAATCCGAGGCATCTGGAGGAGGCCAACGCCAGCGCCCGGGGCATCCACTCCACTTCGTCGCGTAGCGACGTCCGAGGCATAGCCGTGGATTTCAATCCACGGAAAGCCGGAACCAAACAAGGACGCGCCGCGTAGCGTCGCCTGACGGACCTGGGGGTTTGAACCCCATCCGATTTTTCGGAGGCGGCAGTTGTCCGGAAATCCCGGACTCCTGGTCACGCTCACCCTCATCGAAAAGGTTCTTGAGCCGTCTGTTTTCCTGCAAGTAAACAGAGGGCGAACCATCCGGAATTTCCGGATAGTTGCTTCCGGGGCGAGTTCCGCTTCCTCATATGGATTCTGAAGGTGTTCGTTGATCGTACGGACATCGCGATCAAATAGCTCCGCCATCAGTGCCTGCGAAAGCCAGATCGTCTCATTCTCAAAACGGCATTCGACACGACTCTTTCCATCCTCCGTGGTGTAGAGGAGAAATTCGCCGATTTTATTATTGTGGGTGGTCATGTCAGTATGAATAAATTGTGGTACGTGTTGTAACCAACACCAAAGATTATACAATTTTCAGAAACTCGGAAAAAGACCCGTGTGCAGCTGATATTGCTTCATTTACTGATTCCAAAGTAGATCCCATTTTAAATCGTCGTTGAGGAACGCCACCTTTATTATCGATTTCACACAAAACGCCACGTTCTAGCAAAAGAGGAACCGTAGAGTCTAAGAAATAACGTGCTCGGGTACCTAACTTAATAAGAATGACGCTCTCACTTATATGAGTACTTCTAATAAAATATCTCAACAATTTTTCTAGGTCACGAAGATCGAGATCCATTTTTCCATCAAAATCTAAATCCAAGTGTTCAACTTTATCAGACAGAGGGTACAGGACTCCGATTTGTTGAAGAAGTGCACGAACTGACACTGGCTCCCAAAACTCAGAGTTTTGCTCCACTTGTTTAACAGAATCAACATTAGTATCATCGAATTGGACATTAATAAACTTGCTTGATTCGTAAATACGAATTTGACCAAAGTGGCACTCGGTAAATTTGCATTGTGTAAATGTAGACATTTCAAGACTTGTGGGAGAGAAAAAACAATTCTTGAATGTGATGTTATTGAGCTTGCGATCACGTAATGAATCTGGAGGGAAAACAATATTTTTTATCTGAAGGCCTTTCGCATCAACCTCGCTTAACAGACGGACGACGAGGCTGCCACAATTTTCTTGTGTGTAGCTAGCTTGCCCATCTAAAGTACTAATGTGTAACAAGAATTCCGCGGCCTGAACACGCTCAAAAGTGGGATGCCGTTTAATCGCTCGAATAAATGATCGTTGCGCAGGCTTTGGCAGCACACCTCGTCTGAGTGTAGCTAACACTTCACCCTTCGCCTTATCATCTAGCGGAAGAATTTGCTCGGCAATTCCTTCTCCCAGAAAAAACAAACGGAATTCTTCGTGATCGAACTCTACAGCATTTGAAGCGTTTGGAGAGTTAATCAAAAGCGCATGGCCACGGATTCGTTCATGAATTTGCTGTGCCTGAAAAGCACTTTTTTTCTTTGTCTCACAATAATAATCTGTCACAAACTCTAGATTATCTCTTTTCAAAAAATCAACGCGAGTTTCCCAAGATGCCAGCGCAAGTAAAGAAAGTAATTCACAATGTTCATCCGCTGAAAGGAGAGGTGTGCCCAGATCTCGTTCGCCCGAGCGGTCAATCCACTTTTCATTGGCCTCACGTTCGATTATACCCCGAACAAAAACAGCAAAAAAATCAGGTCCTGATTTATGAATTTGATCTAAAAAATCATCGAGCGATGGGCATTTAGTAGCTATATCAACTAGACGTCGGACTAAAACTGGGCGGGTTAACAGCGAATGACTCTCTCCAAGTCTTTCTGTTACACGTTGATATATTTCCTCACCATTCGACACCTTCCTTTTCTCACAATACTCTAAAAACTGTGGCTTTTGCCAACGATGTAATTCCAATTTGCCAAAACCCACAGAATGTGTGCTAATAGTATCAAATAGTTTTTCTTGCGTCTTAAGATTCTCAAATTCAAAATAAGCTTTGCGTGCTGCAATAACCAAGCAACCTCTAGAGTCCAATGCTGAAACAAGAATACCCATTGCCGAGAGCGCTTCTCCAGAACTTCCTTCTACGAGCATCTCTTCAAAACCATCGAACGCAGGCACTATAACACCCATTCTGACAAGAGCGAGAAAAGAATCGTAGTATAAAAACGGGAAACGATAACGATTTTGAAGTGCACCAACCGTAATATCATCAAATCTAAGAAAATGTTTTCCGCCCAAAGGAATTGGCACCAGCAACCAGTCGGCCTTCCCCTCAATAAATCGACTAGCTTGTTCTTTTGCCATTTTATTGATGAGAAAGGTTTTCCCTTCTCCAGCATCACTTGTAATGTAATAAATACTTGTTTCGAACGGACTTTTATCGCCAAGCGTCCTGAGCATTGAGTTTAAAGCGTCATTTGTTTTGTCCGGAATTTCCTCAGGATGGACTTCAAGTGACTCAAGAATTGTTGCAGATGGCGATACAAAAAGATTAGTGTCACTTACACCCTCTCGCAAGCGTGTAGCTAAGAGAGGTAGTTTTGCCAACCTTTTTAATATCCAACTACCAGCGGATACAGGTCCATTTCCATCATCTAAAATTACATCGCCATCTTTAGTTGAAATTGCAACATCAAGAAGCTCACCATTCACCGAAAATATTATTTTCGATTTGTCATGAAGAATCTCGCTTCCAGGGTCCGCAAATGCCGATACAATAGATTTGAATTCGTTGATATGCATGATTAGAGGTCCTTTTCGGTTAGTTTAGCGCCACGGATGCCTTGTAAAGATCGTGTTCGATTTGGCTTAGGATGAAATCTAGCTACTGGCGTTCCTCGCAGTAAAGCAGTTCTAACTGGAGGTAAGAAATCATCGTCTCCACTTACAAGAATCAAATGTTGATAGTCTTGGGTTGGTGCGTAAATCATGTCGCATGTAAGCATCGTGTCTACAATTTTTTGCTCATGTCGATAAACGAGGTCGTCGTCCATCACCAAGCATCCTGCAACTGGGCATTTCCCAGTTTTCAATAATTTCTTGGCTACTTTAAGCGAGCAAGCTGAGTCTGTACAACCCACAGCGGTGGGAGTTTGAACCCGAAGGTTCCCAGGCTTTCCTTTCTTACGATATGTACCGAAAAGAAGGTGGTCTGGCTCCTCCATCATTGCCACGGCAAGTTCTGCATTAGTTGCCAATGATAAGATTTTATTTCCTTCGCATGGTAAACGGATTATAGCTGGAAAATCCTTTGCTATTGCAACTGCTAAATCCTGTGCTCGCTGGGTCATTGTAGGCCCCTCATACCAGCCCCCATATATCCTAATGTGGCAGGTTCCCCGCAGAGACATCGGAGAAAGTGACGTTTGTAGCAAAGCTGTAGTCGCAACATCAAGAATTCCTGAGGACTTATGGCGCTCCAAAAGATTATCATAGTCAATAAAAATAACGAGCTTCATTCAATTATTTCTCCGTTCGGATGAAGTTGAGGCAACTTCTCCACTCAAGAGTTTCGGCAATAGCGTATCTCGGAGTTGTGCCAGAGTGAAGGATTGCATTGAGTTAGATCGGATCTTATCCAACACCGCTCCGGAAGTCTTTCCGTATTCCTTGTAGAGGTATGTATTTTTTGGCTTCGGAATAAGAAGGTGATCAAATGCATCCTTTGCAACTCGCTGTCTTCCGCTTGTTCCAACCATGCTTTGAATCGCATGTGACCTTAGTTCGTCAGAACGAGCAAAAAAGTATCCGATTGATTTGGGTATATCTTTTTTGGGTCTAAGTACGATAAACTCCGTCGAGCCCCAACCTGTTTCACCGTCTGCTAAAAAATCAACGAAGGCTGTTTTTCCATTTTCAAGGCATGGCGTGATTCGTGCCAATAGCGTGTCGCCGTTTATAAACCTGCTGCCAGACTTAAATTCACGTTTATTCGTCCCGGTCGGGGAGGGTCCTTCTGTAGGAACAGATTTCATATCGAGGTAGGTTGCTATCGATTTTTTTTTGAGATTTCTGCGAGGGTTGATTTCGCATATATCACTAAATGGAGAAACCTCCCACCCCACCGGAATTTCGCCCAGCTCAGAGTCTTGCAGCGTGTCAGGGAAGAGTGCGGCAGTTTTTGCCAGATTCTCACGGGTCTCGTCGGGCAATTTATCGAGTTCCGCTTCCGTTTTTCCGGCGATAGCGGCCATGGCTGCGCGTTCCATAGCGGCTTCGCAGCTACACTCACCCCCGCCGGTGTTCTGCTGAAGCCACTTTTCTCTGGCTTCAACTTTCGCCCGTGTCGGTTCAAAATCCACAAACCATGACTTGAAGATCGCCTGCGCCATCGCCTCCAGGGTCTCGTTCATCTTGCGGTTGAGTTCGATCTTGTCGTCCAGGGTGCCGAGGATGTGGGCTATGGCTTTCTGCTCGGGGAGTGGGGGGAGTGGTATTTCGATATGCTCAATTTGTGTTCCACTTATGTTTGCTTGGGCACTTCCGTCTGCGAGCCCAAACATTTGATCAACATAACCATCTTGGGACAAGACATAGTATATATAATCTAAATGAGCGTTCTCACTATCATGGACAAAAACCTTTCCAACACGTTGATTTAGATAGTGATCTTCAGTAACCTCGGGCATTCGTCCGACTTTACCCACTGTAGCACCAGTCATAGCTATGAGTACGTCGCCCTTCATTAAGCGAAATTTCTCAATTCTAGGATTACCTGTAATAACACTCAACGGGACGCGCTGGACATCGGCTACATCAACATCAGGAGGTTTGATGTTTTTGATCTTAATAACGGGACATCCTCTGTCACCCATATCAGAGCTTTTGAAAGCAAAACCTGATCGCACTTTCGCGACATCACCCAATCGTCTAATCCCCAACTCACTTCCCATAACCCACCTCCCTTCCCGCCCGATCCGGTGACGTGAGGAAAGCGACATATTCGTTTTGCACATCGAGGGCGAGGGTTTTTCCGTTGCGGAGGGCGCTGAGGTGGGCATCGGTGAGGGCGAAGACATCCCCGCCGTAGCGTTTGCCGAAAGGGGTGTCCGCGCCGTCGGCGGCATCGAAGGGGGTATCGAGGATGATGAGCTTTGGTGCTGATTTCATCTTTGTTCTCGTCGTAAAGGCAAGCCCCAAGGGGGCGTTACATTCCAGCCCGGGGCAACGCCCCGGGTGGGGAGGTTCTCCCCGTGTTGACGTGGTCTGAAGGACCACCGCATCCCGCGGTGCGCGCGCAAAATGCCCCATACCACCGTGATGCGGCGGTCCTTCAGACCGCTGATATTCCCTGCGATTCTATTTCCCGGGGCGATGCCCCGGGCTGGAATGCGGCCGCCCCTTTGGGGCTGGTGTGGACCCATCACCCCAAGCCGTCGATGCGACGGTCCTTCAGGCCGCGTGGACCTTATTGCGTCCGGAACTCCGGGGCGATGACCCGGGCTGAGTTGCGTCGCTCCTTTGGAGCTGAATACGCCCATTTTGTTCTTCGTCTTCATCGCGTCACCTCCCAGGTTCCCTTGCGGGGACTACCGGTGCGAATCAGGGCGCCCTCTGCTTTCAGTGCGGCAATATGTTTTTCGACGGCACGGAGACTGAGTCCCAGCTCTTCGGCGAGGGGTTTGACGGTTCCGGTCGGGTTTTGTTTAAAATAGTCCAAAATCCGTTCGTCCGTTTTTACCGCACCTTTTACCGAACTTTTTACCGAACTTTGTACGGCAAGCAAGATGGCGTTGAGCATAAATTCGATAAATGGATTACAGGATCCCTGCACGCCGGAGCGCTCAAGTGCCTGATAATACGCTTCTTGTTGATCCCGGACAATGCTCTCGGTGGGGATGAGACTGAAGAGATTGCGCCATTGATAAAGAATGACCGTTTGCCACAGCCGCCCCATGCGGCCATTGCCGTCGACGAAAGGGTGAATAAATTCAAATTCATAGTGGAAAAGGCAACTGTTAATCAGCGGATGCTCTTCGCTTGCCTGCAACCACTGGAAGAGGTCGCTCATCAGCCCGTGTACCCGGTCTGCGGGCGGGGCGACATGCTGCCCCACGCCCACCTGAATCGTTCGAAACTTCCCAGCCTGGGTTAACAGGTCATTCATCAAAAGCCGATGAGCTTGGAGCAGATCGTCCATTGACTCGGGGTTATAGGATTCCAGCTCGGCATACGCACGAATCGCCCCCTTCACCTCCGCCACCTCCGTTACGGTTCCCAGCACACGTTTGCCTTCCAAAATCGCCGTAATTTTCTCTTCACCGAGGTGATTCCCCTCGATTTCCAGTGTGCCGCTCAGGGTCTTTACACGGTTTTTTTTTCGAAGACGCGGGGATGCAAAAGCCTTTTCGCTGTACTCAAGCCTGGTGACGGCATCACTGATATCGGACACCAGATTCACCATGTTCGACGTAAGGCTGTAAGGCGGCTTATATATGGATTTGTTACTCCCCATACCCCAGTCCCTCCAGGTTTTTGCGGATTACCGCATCCAGCTTCCGCCCATCCGCCATCTGCGCGTACAGGGTCTGGCTGAGTTCCTTCATTTTCGTTTCAAAGGGGACACCATCATCTTCCTCATCCGTTGCACCTACATAGCGGCCCGGAGTGAGGACATGGTCGTGTTTTATGATCTCTTCTAAAGTACATGACTTACAAAATCCCGGGATATCTTGATAGAAGAGATCACCCTCATCCCCGCTTCTCCCAGAGGGAGAAGGGCTGGAGTGTCGCCATTTTCGGAAGGTGCCCGCGATTTTTTCGGTGTCCTCGGGTGTGAAGTCGCGTAGAACGCGGTCCTTCATGTAGCCGAGCTGTCTGGCATCTATAAATAGGATTTCGCCCCTTCGGTCGCGAAATCCATTTACCCTCTCCCGACCTCTCCCAGAGGGAGATGAGCTGGGGGTGCCACAGGCCTGTTTGTTCTTGCTTAAAAACCAGATGCATGCCGGGATTTGGGTATTCGTAAACAACTGCCCGGGGAGGGCGACCATCGCCTCAACAAGGTCGGCTTCGAGGAGGGCGCGGCGGATGTCCCCTTCCCCGCCGCTGTTGGAGGACATGGAGCCGTTGGCGAGGAGCAGGGCCATGGAGCCGTTGGGGGCGAGGTGGTGGAGCATGTGCTGCACCCAGGCGAAGTTGGCGTTTCCCGGGGGCGGGGTGCCGTATTTCCAGCGGGGATCGCCTTCGAGTTTGCCGTCCCACCATTCCTTGATGTTGAAGGGGGGATTGGCCATGACGTAGTCGGCGCGGAGGTCGGGATGCTGGTCGTTGGTGAAGCTGTTGGCGGGTTCTTTGCCGAAATTGAAGTCGATCCCCCGTATGGCCATGTTCATGGCCGCGAGCCGCCAGGTGGTGGGGTTGGATTCCTGACCGTACACGGAAAGGTTTCCGAGCTTGCCGCCGTGCTCTTTGATGAAGCGTTCGCTCTGCACAAAAAAACCGCCGGATCCCATGGCGGGATCGTACACCCGGCCCTGATAGGGTTCGAGCATCTCGACAATCAGGGAAACAATGGACTTGGGAGTGAAGTATTGGCCGCCCTTTTTGCCCTCCGCAAGCGCGAACTGGCCCAGGAAGTATTCATAGACATGCCCGAGAATATCCTTGGCGTGAAGATCGGCGTGCTCGAAGGGTATGGTGGCGATGAGGTCGATGAGGCCGCCGAGGTTTTCCTGCGGAATCTCCAGACGGGCGTAGCGGTTTTTCTCAATAAAACCCTTGAGCCGGGGGTTCTCGCGTTCGACGGCTTCGAGGGCGTCGTCGATAAAACGCCCGAGGGATTTGATCTCGTATTCCTCTTTTTTGCCGTTAGCGACCTCGATTTTGGTTCCGGGCGGAAGCTTGGCGTTGTCCTGCAGTGTTTTCCAGCGGGCCAGCGCGGGCACCCAGAAGACGTTTTTTTCGAGGTAATAGTCGCGCTCCTCCAGTTCAAGGCGGAGCGCTTCGGCGTACGCTTCGGAATCCGGACCGCCGTAGTCGGCGGGATCGAGGAAGTAGTCGCTCTCCGGATCTCTCAGAAGTCTGGTGACTTCGTCCTGCCGCATCCTGAACGCATCGGAGACATATTTCAGAAAGATCAGGCCGAGCACGGCGTGCTTATACACCGCGGCATCGAGAGAGGCACGGAGCCGGTCGGCGGCATTCCAGAGTTTCTTGTCCAGATCATTGAGAAATTGTTGGGCATCGGTGGGTATCATATTGCGTCTCAATGAATAGGAAATCTTACAAGCTGTCAATCCGCTTCTCATTTTCCTTGCCGATGCCTGCGGCTGTTTTGTTCTTGCATCTCACAGAGTCACTGAGGCACGGGGCGTTGCGGTTTTGGTGTCTTGTGGTGGCGATTTCATTCCGAGACCTCCCGCAACTGCGCGTCGATAAAGCGTTGCATCTCTTCTTTCTTCGGCAGTTCGAGTTGGTATTTCGACACGAACAACTGGTTGTCCATGCCCGCGAGGGCGTATTCGGCCAGGGCGTGGTTTTTATCCGTACAGAGTAGAAGACCCACGGGCGGGTTGTCCCCCTCGGTCATCATGTTTCGCCGGTACCAGTTGACGTAGGTATTGAGCTGGCCGAGGTTTTCGTGGGTGAAGGGCTCCAGTTTCAGGTCGACCAGCACATGGCATTTGAGAATTCGATGGTAGAAGACCAGATCGACGAAAAAATACTCTTCACCGATGAGAATTCGTTTTTGCCTGGCCTCGAAACAGAATCCGTGACCCATTTCGAGTAGAAACTCCCGGATCCGGTCAGTCAGTTGGGTCTCCAGATGGGATTCGCTCATCACCTCGACAGGTTTGAGACCCAGAAACTCGAACACGTACGGGTCGCGGATGTTGAGAGCGAGTGCGGATTCCGCGGTTTCACGGGTCAATTCGGAGAGCTTCCGCTTGTCTTTCGACAACCCCGACCGCTCGTAGTACAGGCTGCCGATCTGGCGTTTGAGTTCGCGAACGGACCAGTTGCCCCGGATACATTCCATCTCGTAGAAAACTCGCTTGGTGGGGTCGTCGATATCCACCAGTTTCTCGAAATGACTGTAGCTTAACTTATCGAGACTAATTTCCGTAAGTTCTTTTCTTCCAACGTCTTTTAATTTTGCGGTCGGTATCCCCGAAATTGGGATTTCTTTTATAGCCGGCAAGGAACGGAATTGTGGGGACAGTGTACCCACAATTCCCGGGTAAATTTGATAAAAACGATGATAACGATACAATTGTCTTTGGTTACAGTTGCTCAATCCATCGAGTTCTTGCGCCAAGGCAGTGAAAAGGTGTTGGCCATATTCCGCACGGTCTTTCCCCTTCAACTCGTATTCGGCGATGTAGTGGCCGATCAGCCAATTGCGGAGGGTGAGGCTGATGTTCACGGCCCGACCAGCGTGTGCCGACAGTTCGCGGTGCGCGGTCCGGATGCTTTCAACCAACTCGTTGAAGGTGGTTTCCTCCTTCATGCCCTCCGCTCCAAACAGGCTTTCAGTTCATTCCGCAACTGGTTCAGCGTATCCGTGATCTGCTCCGGCGGTTTTTCGTATCCGGGCAGGAAGGTTTCGACGTTGCCGGAACCGGAGTCGGCGTTGTGGGGATTTTGGAGGTCGAGGTTCATATGGTCATTTCCCCCTATGCACCTTCAGATACGCTTGCAAGGGGTATCGAAGGGAGATACCGAATGAGATCAGTTTGGGGTTTGAAGATCATGGAAATTTATAGGACGGAATTCATTCCACCATAGAGAGAAATTGCACCCTGTCAAAAGCTAAAAAACACTCTGTCCAAAAACAGCAGATTGATAAAAAGCAAACCACCCGCACAAATCAAACGCCAACCCATGGTTTCTTCCATCCAGACGGGTACCGCACTCCGTATGACTTGCAGCATGAGGATTGCCCAGAGTCCACAAACCAAATATAGGCTGACATCATTGACGATCAATTCCGGCGCGTACATCCAATAGAGAATCACCGGCAAAGAATACCAAAATACGGCTTTCCCCGACTCCATTTGGCCCAAAAAAAGAGGAATTGCCACAGTGGGAAGCGTATAAAATGGCAGCGCATTCCTGAAACCCACCCAGGGCGTGATCACCAACCAGAATACATAATACAAAATGGAAAGTGCGATAAACACGGCCCGTAGGATCTTCCAGCGAATGTCCTCTTCTTTTGGAAAAGTTTTAGTCTTCAATTCCTTGCGGGCCGCGTCACTCAGATAAATCTTCGTTTTCATTGGCAGCGCATTCATTCAAATCGCATTCTCGGCGATCACCCGCTCCAACTCCTCAATCATCTTCACGAGATCGCTCAAATAAATGGCTTCGGCCATGGGCTTGCCGTCGCTTTGGTTCCGGAGCGGCACGAAAAATCCGTCGTGCCACTGTTTGCATTTCTCCACCAGGGCGTCGTGCGCGAGAGCCCGCTCGGCGGTCTCGTCGAGCAGGCGCATGAATTCGCGCAATATAAATTGAATCACGGCCCCTTTTTGCGCGAGCAGGGTACGGATCTCGGGATCAAGGCCGGCGGAACGGGCATCGAGTTCCCGGTTGAGTTCTCCGAGGATTTCCGTGGCCGTGTCCAAGGCATGGCTGCTGCTTTTGGGTTTACCCGCCTTTGATTGATTCTCTTTGGATTTATTCTCCTTGGACATGACGGCCTCCTTGCCCGAGTTCGTCGATCAAGACGCTGTACGCGCCCCGGGCTCTTCGCAGGCGTTCCTGCAGGTGCTCGGGATCGCTTTCCCCTTCGTGGTGCAAACTTTCCTGCAAACGCTCGAACTGTTGCTCCAGCAGGAGGGAAAGCTTGGAGGAACCCGTCTGTTTTCCCGCATTCGCCGCCGGTTCCGCGGGTCGGGCCTTGGCGAGGATTTTTTCGATGCGGTCCAAGGTCTCATTTCCGAGTACGGTCTCCACCTGCTTCGGCGCTTCGGGGGGACGCGCCTTGGCCAGGATGGTTTCGATGCGATCGAGAGTCTCCGCACCAAGCAAGGTTTCAACGGGACCCACTGGTTCTTTGGGCGCTTTGCCGCCCACGCCCTGTTTCAGCACGTCGCGAATTTCGTGCAGGCCC